>JASBRL010000124.1 GCA_030149475.1 Marinobacter sp. | reverse complement strand
CCCAGTTCCTGACTGATGGCGCGGATCGACAACCCTTTGCCGTTATCGTGCAGTGCCTTGATTTTGTGTATCACAACCCACTCCTTCACTGACATGCCCCCGGCTATCGATAAAAGCGGGGGACAGTAGCTGGTTCTGTGGCCTGACGGCCACCCGGGGGTGGGTCAAAATTAATGGCCAGTAGTGGGTCATTTTAATTGGCCACTAACATGGGTCATCGAGATGACCCCGGTCCAAAGGATAAATCCGTAGAAAAAGACCAGAATCAGCACCGCCGTCGGAGCCAGCACCAGCCTGGGCAGCCAGGCCTGCAAGTGGTCAGCCAGGGACAGGGTGGTTTTTCGTCCGGGCGCGGCCGAAACGACCTCTGGATAGGTCATGGCAAATCTCCTTCAAATGGGCAATCCCGGGGTCGCAGCGGATCTGCAACCCGGTGTGATTACTCAGCGCGCTGAGCGAACGGCATCTGCCAACTGCTGGGCAGCGACTTTCGGGTCGGCATCGGGATCGTTGAAGAAGTTGGTCACCACGTCGAAAATCTGGCCCTGGATCGCACTGGTTGTGGCCAGCCCGTGGGCGAAACTTGGCGTCAGGCCGCCGGATTTGGAGGTCGACTTGAACGCCTTCATTGATGCCTGGGCGCAGGCATCGAAGCTGCTCATGTCCATATCCATCCTGACAGGAATGGAGCCCTTGGCCTGATTGAAGATTTTCTGGAATTCGGGGCGGAGTATGGTGCGGGCAAGATCTTTCTGGGCTTTGGTGTTGGCCTCGTTGTTGAGTTTGAACATGGCCAGTGAGTCCACATTAAACGTGAACATACCCTGGGTGACCGGTGCCGGCTTACAGATGTAATCTTTGCCTGCTTTCAGGCCCGCTGCCGTAAACTCTCCCTTGGCCCAGTCGCCCATGATCTGCATCGCTGCCTTGCCCTGTATCAGGCTTGCGGTCGCTACGTTCCAGTCGCGTCCGGCGGAATTGGGATCGATGTACTGGTGCATGCGCTGGAAGGTGGCGAACACGCCGGCCATTTTGTCGCTGGACAGCACATCCATATCGTGAGTGACGAACGCTTTTTCGTAATCCTCTACACCCAGCCTGGTGAGCGCAACGGCTTCGAACAGTGTCGCGTCCTGCCATGCCTGGCCACCGTGGGCCAGAGGGAAGAAGCCGGCGGCCTTGATCTTGTCAGCGGCAGTAAAAAACTCATCCAGGGTGGTTGGAATCCTGGCGCCGGCTTTTTTGAAGACCTCCGGGTTGGCCCACATCCAGTTGACCCGATGTACGTTGATCGGTACCGCTACGTAACTGCCTTTGTATTTCATGATGGCGGCGATCTTGGGAGGCAGGATCTGGTCCCAGTTCTCTTCCCGGGCGACATCGTCGAGATTGGCCAGAACGCCGATTCTGGCCCATTCCTGGATGTCCAGCCCCTTGATCTGTGCAGCGGCTGGTGGGTTACCTGAAACCGCGCGGGTTTTCAGAACGGTCATGGCGGCTTCGCCTCCGCCGCCGGCTACGGCGAAGTCCTTCCAGGTATGGCCCTGGGCTTCCATCATTTTCTTCAGGGTGGCGACGGCTTTGGCTTCACCACCGGACGTCCACCAGTGCAGAACTTCCACTTCACCGGCCTGGGCCAGGGTCGTTGTTGCGGCAAGAATCAGTGTGGCGCACACGCGCATCAGTTTATTCATGGTCCGTTCCTGTTTGCTGTTGTTGTTTTAAGGGGCCACCGGAAATACCGGCCCCTGTTGCGGCTGATAGGTTAGGAAACCGATGGAACAACAGTGTAGGCCGGCTCGGACGTCGGGGAAGTATCAAAGTGCAAGGTGGATGTAACAGGATGGTTACTTGGCCCGTAGGGTCGGCACCAGACCGCGGTCAACCGTGGCGAGGCAGATTCAGTGAGACCCGAAGGCCACCCTGGGCGCGGTTTTCAATCGTCAGTTCACCACCGTGGGCATGTGCGATATTACGGGCAATGCCCAGCCCCAGCCCGTACCCGGATTGGTCGTCTGTGCCTTGTCCGGCGCCAAGCCGGTAGTAGGGCTCAAAGATGCGCCCCAGTTGTGCTTCCGGTATGCCGGGCCCTTCGTCTTCAAAACACAGGGTCAGTGCGGAGTCACTGTCGTTGATATAGATGTGCACGCGCTCTCCGTATTTGAGTGCGTTGTCAAACAGGTTCCCCAGGCATCGCTTCAGCGCCAGCGGCTTGCCACGGTAAGGGCGCCGGGCCGCGCCGGTGATGGCCACCTGACCGGGCGTTGCCCTCGCCGGGCCGGTAATCATCTCCATCAGTTGGTTAATATCAACACTCTCGATATTTTCATGGATGTCCACATCCTTGACGGACTGAAGTGCGCCTTTGACCAGCAGATCCAACTCGCTCAGGTCACTTTCGAACCGTGATCTGAGCTCTTCGTCGTCAAGCATTTCGGTGCGCAGCCGCAGACGCGTAATCGGTGTGCGCAAGTCATGTGAAATGGCGCTGAACAGGTGTTCGCGATCATTCAGGTAGCGCCGGATACGTGCCTGCATGGCGTTGTAGGCCCGGGTTACCGCAACGATTTCGCTGCTTCCCTGTTCGGTCAGCGGAAGTGCCGAGTCGGCCACCGGCATATCGCGGGCGGCATTGGCGAGCCGGCGCAGTGGGCGGGTCTGCCAACGCACCAGCACGGCCGTGAAGCTCAGCAGGAAAAGTGTTAACAGGGTGATGAAAAAAATCTGCTGGGTCGGAACCCCCTGATCCTCAAGCGAAACATAGGGTGACGGGAGCATGGCCGCGAGATAAAGCCACTCATCCGGGGCAATTTCAATCTGGGTAACCAACACGGGGGGGTCGATGGGCGCCAGTTTGAGCGCGTAATTGGCCCAGGAGCGCGGCAGGTCCTTGAGCTTCATCTGGCCATTGAGCACCCGCAGATTATCAGGTGCTACAAACTCGATTTTCAGCGTATGGGCTTGCCCAAGGCGCTGGGTCAGTACATCGCGTACGGCAGCGATAACCTGCTTTTTGCGGTTGGTGTCGGGCAGCGTCTTTAGCGGTATGGCTTTTTCATTCAGCGATACGAAAAACCGGGTGCCGCCCATATTTCGGAGCTGGTCCAGAACGATATGGCGGTACTGCAAGGGGAGCTTCTTGAAGAACCGGGTGGTAGCGGCCACTGAATAGGCCAGACTGCGACTGCTCTGCAGCAGCCCTTCCATTTCCTGGGCGCGGTAGGTGGCAAACCAGATAGCGCTGGAAATAGCCTGTGCCAGGAGCACCGCCAGTAACGTCAGCGAAAGCATCCGTCCCAGCAGTGAACGGGGCAGCCAACGGGTAAGCAGGGATCGCACACGTGCGGTCAATGCCATGAGGGGGACCTATTCGGTTTCATAGTCGACGGTGGCTGTCAGCACGTAACCGGCGCCGCGAACAGTACGGATCAGGCGAGGCTGGCTGCCCTTGTCGTGGAGGCGCTGGCGCAGGCGGCTTACCGCCACATCGACCACCCGGTCAAGCGGCAGCGACGAACGTCCGCGTGTCACTCCGGAGATCGTATCCCGGTCGAGAATCTGGCTGGGATGATCCAGGAACAGTTTAAGCAGGACAAAGTCGGCGCCGGACAGGGTTTCGTGGGTCCCGTCGTTGCCTGTCAGCTCATGGGTCTGAAGGTCGAGCCGGCACTGGTCAAAGCGCAGATATCGTTTGAACCCCTGATGGGTGAGATGGGAGCGGCGCAACAGTGCCTTGATACGCGCAAGCAACTCGCGGGGGCTGAAAGGTTTGGCCATGTAATCGTCCGCCCCCAACTCCAGCCCGACAATCCGGTCCGCCTCGTCCGAACTGGCCGTGAGCATGATGATGGGCAGGGCAAAGTGTTCCCGGACCCAGCGACACAGGGTAAAGCCATCGTCGCCGGGCATCATGACATCCAGCACCAGAAGGTCGGGAACAGCTTCGGCCAGTGTGGCCCGCAGCTCATCCCCGTCGCCTGCGCTACGAACATGAAAGCCTGCCCGGGTCAGGTACTGCTGCAGCAGATCCCGCACCTCGGCATTGTCATCAACCACCAGTATCGATTGGCTTACGGCTGTCATGGTGTGACCTGACGTTCCCGGTTGGCGTTATTGTTGGGGGCTGGCCGTGCAGAGTCCGCCAGCCCCTCTATCATGCCGTCAGAGATTGGCTTCGGCAAATTCCGCCAACGCAGAGCGCGGTACACCCTGCAGGTGAATGTGCCCGCCATGGCGGAAGTTCTTGAAGCGTTCGGTCATGTAGGTCAGGCCCGAACTCAGGCCGCTCAGGTAGGGCGTGTCGATCTGTGCCAGATTGCCGAGGCAGATCACCTTGGAGCCATTGCCGGCGCGGGTAATGATGGTCTTGATCTGATGCGGCGTCAGGTTCTGGGATTCGTCAATAATAATCAGGCTGTGCTGGAAGCTCCGCCCCCGGATGTAATTCAGTGACTTGAAGTGCAGCGGTACTTTACTGAGGATGTAGTCCACGCTGGCGGTCATATTTTCATCGTCTTCGTGGAGAGCTTCGAGGTTGTCCACGATGGCCCCCAGCCAGGGCTCCATTTTCTCCGCCTCGGTGCCGGGGAGGAAGCCAATGTCCTCGTCCAGACCCTGGGTGCTGCGGGTGGCGATGATGCGTTTGTACAGCTTGCTGGCAACCGTCATTTCGATACAGGCCGCGAGGGCGAGGATGGTTTTACCGGAGCCGGCGGAACCGGTCAGGTTTACCAGGTGGATATCGGGGTCCAGCAGCAGGTTCAGGGCAATGGCCTGGTATATATCCCGCGGTACCAGGCCCCAGACTTCCTCGTGCATCAGATCGTGCTGGTGCAGATCCCGAATGACAATCTGGTCTTCGCCCACATCAGACACCTTGCCAACGAATCCCTGTTCATCAATTACGAACTCGTTGATGGTCAGTCTGGCCAGGTCGCCATCACGACGAAGGATGTGTTCGGTAATACCCTCCCGCTGGATGGTTTCGACCTTCTCGATGGTGTCCCAGAACGAGTTCGGGAATTCTTTGTACCCTTTCGGCAGCAGGTCAATATCGTCCAGCAGCATGTCGTTGTGATAGTCCTGGGCCTCCACGCCGAAGCCCCGGGCTTTCAATCGCATGTTGATGTCCTTGCTGACAAGGATGATGTCGCGCGATGTGTGGCGGGTTTGCAGGGCCGCCAGGGTATTGATGATCTTGTTGTCGTTCAGGTGCTCGGGCAGGCCATGGTTGCCCTGGTAGTCCGTGCTCATCAGTATCGATAACGCGCCGAGCGGTTCTGCCTTCTTGCCGCGCACGATGGGTACGCCTTTCTCGATTTCTCCGGGACTGGCGTCACCCAGCAACTTGTCGATGTTGCGGATGGCCTGTCGGCAATCGGCAGCAACGGCCTGTTTGCCGGATTTGAGACTGTCGAGTTCTTCGAGGACCGTCATCGGGATGATGACATCGTGTTCTTCAAAGTTGAGGAGGGCGTTCGGGTCGTGGATCAGGACGTTGGTGTCGAGGACGTACATCTTTCGGCGAGCTTGCGGTGCTCTGGGCATAAGTGGCGCTACCTCTCTGGTGGCTCAGTCGTTATCGGCGCAGCGTTGCGTGAGTTCCTCATCCGAGATCACTTTCAGCATATCGTAAGTCGTTATGATGCCGGTAATTTTTGAATCATTGGTGACAAAAATCCGGTGCAGGTGCTCGCGCATCATGATATTCGCAATGTCGCGCACCGGCGTCTTCTCGTCAACCGATAAAACAATGGGGGTCATGATGTCCCGGACTTCTACCGGCACCTTGCCCATTTCCTCAAAGATCACCATTCGCAGGCGTCGGGCTTCCTCCCGTTCTTCGGGAGTCAGATGCCGGTCCGCATCGGAGCGCGTGGCGTTCCAACGGAATTCGGTGATGTCTTTAAGAGTGGCAATGCCGACAATTTCGCCGTCGTCATCGGTGACGGGGCTGCCGGTTATCTCGTTGTCGGTGAGGAAGCGGGCCAACCGGTCCATGGTCCAGGATTGCGGGACGGCCTTGATGCTGGGTGTCATGATCTCGTAGGCGAGAACGGTCATTGATCTGGGCTGCCTTCTAGAGTCCTTTCATAAAGCTTAGCGCGTGATACTCCGCGCGTCATCCCTTACTGTGCGCCGGGACTCAGGGTTTGTTCATGCGAAGGCCGGTCAGTTGGCCCTGCTCGTCATAAACTAGCTGGTACCCCTGGTACTTTTTACTGTTGGCAACGCGTTCCAGCGCTTCCATCGACCTCACGGGAATATCCACCAGCAGGGAGTTCACCAGCCAGCCGGGTAGCGCTCCGTTGGGGTCCGTGTGCTGGACCCACACCATCCGGGTGCTCTCCCCCTCTGGTGTGAACCGGTACAGGGTGTCCGAGCGATCGACTCTCACCCGGCTGCTGTTTTCCGCCCGCTGATCGGGCATGGCGTTCAGATCCATGACGATCTCACCGGAGGCCTGATCACCCCGTGTGCGTATGCGCAGGACATAGTCGCGGTCAGTAACCGGCCAGGGCATGTCATTCACGGAATAGGCAAAGCGATCGTGAAACACGCCATTGCCAAACCCATGGGATTCAGTGCAGTTGTGCACCCACTCGATGCAGGAACCGGGGTTGGCCATCACAGCCATCAGGTTTTCGATAGGCGCGTCGAGCACCGCCACGGCCTTGAAGGCCTTGAAGCTGGAGCCTGGCTGCTCGATGGTATAGACCCGGATGTGATCGGCTTCCTTGCGTAGCGTCCACGCCTCGTCGCTTTCACTGGGCAGTTCAGCACGGGCACTGGCGGCAACGGCGAACACCAGCAACGCACAGACCAGCCCACTGAGCACCGAGGCCCAGCCCTTAATGCCATGGGCTATGCTCTTTCTCATAGGGTACACTTCCTTGCAGATGGTGGGCCGAGTCTAGCATGGGGCTTTTGCCGGCATGGCCACGGAAACAGTGGATTGTGAACCAGGTAGCGACCTGTTGATTTGGTAACCGAAATTGGCCCGATCTGACGACGACTATGACCATTAAGAAACTTATCAACGGCAAAGGGCAGGTGATTCCGGGACTGTTGGATGAACCGGTAGAAGAGATCAACTATCTGGACTATGACCTGCGTACGGTGATGGACCGCCCGCGTTCAAAGCTGGAAAGACGCTGGCGGTTCAACCAGTTCCAGTTTGTCAGCGCCATGGGCCCGGGTTGGGTGTTTGGTCTGGCGGT
>JASBRL010000118.1 GCA_030149475.1 Marinobacter sp. | reverse complement strand
ACTAATTGGATAACGCATTAATTGGTGTAGCGCATGGCCGTTTTCGCTGTCAAGCGGGTGTCCGGCGAGTATAGGTCCCGTCTTTTCGGTGACTGAGTGTCCGCCAGCCTGTCGCCATCCGGTGGCTGCCCTGGTATTGGCGGATGGTCCTGGATGAAGAACCAGTACTAAAAGACAGGGGACTAGCGACTAAAGCAGGAGGTGTCGTAAGAGACCGTATCCGGAGAAGGCAAGTCTGCCTGATAACGTATGGTTCAGCATGATCAGGTTTTTCACTCCCCTGAGCTGACAGCGATCAGTGGCAACTGGCTGGACTGTCTGGTGTATTGACGCCAGAATGGCCATTCCTCACACAGAGTCCGGTCAGGTTGACTATCCTTGCTGTCAGTCGCGACATGAAACCGGTGACTGCGCTCGAACGGTAACCTCACTCGAATAAGGATTCCATGCTTCACGAACTGAGTTTTGGTGGAATGCTGTTCAGCCCTCTGGTGGCGCTGGTGCCGATGGCGTTTATCCTGAGTGCGCTTACCCGTCTGGGGCTGCACCACCTGGACCTGCGTCGCTATATCTGGAAAGAAGCCTGGTTCGATGTTGCTTCGTTCGTCTGCTATCTGGCGGCGATTGTTTATCTGTTTGGAGAGTAGGGCGTACTCATGGGCAAGCTGCTGCGTGTTGGTATTACGTTGGGCGTCGTGGTTATTGCGGTGCTCGCTGGTTTCTGGGTGTGGAATCACTATCTCTATGCACCCTGGACCCGTGACGGTCGTGTTCAGGCCGACATCATCACCATCGCGCCTGACGTGTCCGGCTGGGTGACCGGGCTGGCGGTGACGAATAATCAGGCTGTTAAAAAAGGCGACACGCTGTTTACGATTGATGACACGCGCTACGAGGCGGCACTGCGCGAAGCCGAGGCCCAGGTTGCCCAGAAGCGCAGTGCCTGGGAGCTGGCGAAACATCAGTACCGCCGGCGCGAGCAGCTGACAGGTCGCCGTGCAATCAGTGAGGAAGATCTGGAAAGCTATCGCATCAGGGCTGACGCGGCCCGGGCAAGCTACCAGTTGGCGCAGGCTGAGCTGACGTCGGCAAAGATTGATCTGAAGCGTACCATGGTGGTGGCACCGGATGATGGTACGGTCAGCAACCTACATTTGCGTCAGGGTAATTACGTCAGCCGGGGGGCGGCGGTGCTGTCGCTGATCAAGCGGGATTCGTTTTACGTGACTGGTTACTTTGAAGAAACCAAGCTGCGACAGGTGCACGTGGGCCAGGAGGCCCGGCTGAAGCTCATGTCAGGGGGTCCGCCGCTCACCGGCAAGGTGGTCAGCATTGCCCGGGGCATCGCCAATACCAATACCAGCAGCGACAGCCAGATGCTGCCTCAGGTGCAGCAGGCGTTCAACTGGGTACGGCTGGCCCAGCGTATTCCCGTGGATATCGCCCTGGACCCGATCCCGGACGGGGTCCGGTTAAGTGCCGGCATGACCGTCTCGATCTATCTGGACACTGAATAGTTCCATGACGCTGCATCCACTGTTGGCGCAATGGTTAATGCCGAGCCGGTACGCCGTGATCTTTGCCCTGAAGGGCGTGATCTCGATGGCGCTGGCACTGTTCGTATCCATGTACCTTCAGCTCGATCGCCCGTACTGGGCGCTGGTGTCGGCGGTGTTCCTGCAGATCCGGCCGGAGAGCGGTCTGGTGATCGAAAAGGCGCTGTGCCAGATTGTCGGGTCGGCGATCGGTGGCGGCGTCGGCATTCTCATTCTGGCGCTGCTGATGCCGTACCCACTGCTGGCACTGGCGTGCCTGGCGCTCTGGGTCGGTCTCAATTCCGCGCTGGCGTCCTACGTTCACAGCATCAATTTCATCTATGCGTTTGCCATGGCCGGTATGACCGCTGGCCTGGTGGTGACTCTGGTGATGGCGGACGCCAGTACCACCGACAGCCAGGCGGTGTTTGCCATTGCCCAGGCGCGGATCAGCGAAATAACGGTGGGGGCGATCTGTGCCATGCTGGTCAGCCAGTTGCTATGGCCAGTGAAGGTCAAGGACGGACTGCGCATTCACGCCCGCAATGTGATCAATCGGACGCTCGACTATCTGGCTTTGCAGCTGGATCCGGCCAGCACCCACGAGCAGCGGCACCGGCATGCCGATAACATTCTTGAAACTCTGGTGGCGCTGAATGACGACTCCAGTGCCGTGGTGTTTGAAGGTCCGGAGGGGCCAGGGCGGAGCCGGGCCGCCAACCTGCTCTGCAACAAGGTGATGTCACTGCTGGCGGTGACCCAGATTATGGGACGCTTTCACCGCAATCACGCCGAGCTTGTCTCGCCCGCATTCAGTGACCTGTTGGGCCTTATGCGCGACTATTTTCATCAGATCGCCGAGGCAGATACCTACCAGGCCAGTTATAAGCTGGCCCAGACATTGCGCCGCCGGTTGCTGGATCACCGTGGCGGTTACGTGGATGAATCCGCCATCGTCATCCGCCTGACCCAGACAGCGCTGGAACTGGTTGCAGATCTGGCGATGGTATTGCGAGCCTACAATGCTCTGGAGAACCGGGATAACACCCTGCTCAACGCACCCAAACTGCAGACGCACCGGGATTCACTGGTGGGGCTGATCAATGGGGTGCGTACCGCCACCCTGTTTTTGATTGGCGCTATAGTCTGGATACAGACGGCCAGTTCGGCTGCACTGATGCTGATGATCATGCCGGTGGTCTTTTCGGTAATGTTCTCGCGCTTTTCTCTGGTGGCCCTGATGGCCATATTACGCCGACTGCTGGTCGGTGCGGTGCTGGCAATTCCGGTTGCGTTGTTTTTCGCGCTCGGCCTGCTGTCACGGAGCAGTGGCGATTTCGAGCTCCTCGTGCTGGTGCTCGCCGGGCCCTATTTCCTGGGTCTGCTGGCCCTCGCCAGTCGCCCCACGCTGCCGTACGGGCTGGGTTTCTGCATCACCTTCACCATCATCACCCAGCCCAATAACCACATGGTTTTCTACATGGACCGCTCGGCCAGTATTGCGCTGGGACTGTTCGTGGGTATCAGTTTGCTTTATTGGCTATTCAAGCTGATTACCCCGCCAGATAGCCAGTTGATGCAGCGCCGTCTGCTGAACGCCACCGCCCGGGACCTGATGGATATTGACCACCATGATCACCCGGAAAACTGGTTCAACGGCCGCATGGGGGAGCGCCTGCTGAAGCTTGCCAACTATGATCAGGTTTCCGGCCAGAGCAATCGCAACGCCACCGATCTTGGCTTTACCGGCCTCAACCTCGGGCACGTCTCGATCCGGTTGCGACGGTTGATCAGGAACCACCGCTCGGCTGCGGTGGATGAGGCTCTCGGGCACTGGCAGCAAACGCTGGCGGAGACCTATCTGATGAGTGCCCGGGGCGAGTCCAGCACGGCTTTCCGGGAGTCCAGTGCGCGCCTGCTCGCGTCGGTTCAGGCCGCCGGGGACCCGAGCGGGCAGACGGCCATCATTGAGGGTATGTTTGAGCGACTGGCACTGACGTTCGAACGGACGGCCGGAACGATAGCCGGAACCACTGACTACATCCCTCCGGGTGTCAGCCAGGGACAGATAGACACGGTATGACACCGTTCCCTGTTGAGCCTGCGCGCCGTACGTGAGTGTGGTTCAGCGTGAGGCGTAACGCGCACTGAGAATGCCGACCCGCTTAACATAGGCCCGGGTCTCGGCGTACGGTGGGACCCCGCCGAAGCGGTCGACGGCGCCGGGGCCCGCATTGTAGGCGGCGGTGGCCAGTTTGACGTTGCCGTCAAAGCGCGCCAGCAGCCCGGCCAGGTATTTCACCCCGCCGCGGATATTCTCGGCGGCGATGCCTGCGTCCTGTACGCCCAGCTCCCGGGCGGTGGCGGGCATCAGTTGCATCAGGCCCTGTGCACCTTTGGGGGACAGGGCTCGCGGGTTGAAGTCAGACTCGGCATGAATGACTGCGCGGACCAACGCCGGGTCCACATCGAATTCGGTGGCGGCGGTACTGATTTCACGCCGGTAGGGCGTGAGGAATAACGGCGTGGTGCGCCAGTTGACCCGGGAATTGGGGTCGCAGGCATAGCAGTGAAAGCGGATTACGTTAAAGTCTGCGTTGCTCGGTTGAATGCTGCTGTAGGCAACCACGCCGTTGTCGTCCTTGTAGCGATAGACGACTTCGTCCTTGCTGGAGGCTTGCCGGGCCGGGTCGCTTTTCACATTGGTGAACTCAACGCTGCCATCCGGATGCACAATGCGCTTGATGCCGTCTGCCCACGCCGGCGCTGACAAAGCCAGAAGCAGGGCTACGATCAAGCGGCGCTGATGGTGTGTTCTATTTGTCATTACGTCGTCTCGGGAAGCCCGGTCAGCTTCGATCAGCGTTGCGGCGGAAACTCCACTGATTATACGACCTTATCCCGTCGAATAAAGCGCCGGGATTGTGGGAGAAGTGTTACGCTTCGTGGTGGCGCGCCGTTATTTCATTTCAAAGCCGCGATCCTGAAGAAACGTGCGCATGTGTGGGCGCACTTTGGTGGTGAACAGGGGCTTCAGCTGTTCGGACCAGGTGGTGTCCTTGTTACTGCCGGTCCGTTGCTGGTAATAGCGACGCATTTCCGAGTCGAAGGCGTCTACCTGTGCGGCATCATCGGTATCCTGGTAATAGTCGGTTTTGAGAATCGACTCCAGTGGCAAACGGGGTTTGACCTCAGGCTGCTGGTCCGGGTAGCCCAGGCACATGCCGAAGACCGGATAGACATGGTCAGGCAGGCGCAGCAGCTTGCTGACCTCGGCCGGGTTGTTGCGAATGCCGCCGATGTAACACAGCCCGACGCCCTCGGATTCTGCCGCGACGGCAATGTTCTGTGCCATCAGTGCGGTGTCGACACTGGCGACCAGCAAATGCTCGGTCATGCCCCGCACCACGTCGGCGCCTGCCCGCTCGGCGGCATCCGTGGAGCGCTTCATGTCGGCACAGAACACCAGAAAATCGGAGCTGTCTGCGATGTAGGGCTGCCCGCCTGCCAGTTCAGCCAGAATCGCCCGATTCTCCGGGGTCACCACATGAATAATGGAGTAGGCCTGAACATGGCTGGAGGTGGCCGCCGCCTGCCCGGCCCGAATAAACGCTTCAAACAGATCGCGGGGAATCTGGCGATCGGTAAACTTGCGGATGGAGCGATGCGATCTGAGTTGTTCGATAACGGGATTCATTGGACCTCGGGTACGTCGTTGTCGGGACAGGACTCTATTCTGCCTGCATAATGACTGTAAAGGGAAACCCGATGACAGGGCCTTCGGGAGGGTCGGGGGCCGCTATGGATTACGGCAATGATCGCCGGGTTTATCCGAAGCGTGGCCAGACGGGCAATTCACGGCGAGACGGTTGATTACTTTAACCTCGCCCCGATCATTTACTGTAGCGGCTGGAAAGACGGCCGCCATGACTCTGACCCGCGATCAGGGAGGCCTGCCCCATGGGAACGCTGATAGTCATTATCGCCATTCTTTTCCTGACCCTTGTGGTTGTCGTACCCCTTTGGGAAAAGTACGCTGCCAGGCATGAAACGGCCGACTTCAGTCGCCTTTCCCGCTACATCATGCCCCTCATGGCCCTGCTGATCGTGCTGCAGATGATTCGTTACTATTTTGCCTAGTGTCCCGGTGGGAAAGCGAGGGGGAGTCAGTTGCCCTGGTTGTCTGTAGCGGTATGCTACGCCAGAGCGGTCCCGCAGGATTTGCAGAAGCGAGCATCCACATCATGCCCGCTCAGTCCGCACTGGACACACTGACGCTGTTGCCGGCTCTGTTCGTGGGCGCGGTTGAGTTCGACGGTGACAATGCCGGTGGGTACCGCAATAATGCCGTAGCCGACAATCATCAGGGCCGAGGCGAGGGCCTGCCCCAGGGGCGACTGGGGTGACACGTCGCCGTAGCCGACCGTGGTCAGGGTGACAATGGCCCAGTAGATGCTGACCGGAATGCTGGTGAAGCCGGAGTCCGGACCTTCAATCAGGTACATCACCGAGCCCACGATGACCACAATCGCAACCACCGTCGAGACGAATACCGAGATCTTGTAACGACTGGCCCGAAGCGCCCGCTGCAGGGTGCTGGCCTCGCCCACAAACCGCACCAGTTTCATCACCCTGAACACCCTCAGGACCCGCAAAACCCGGATTGTCAGCAGGAAGTGGCTGCCCGGCAGAAGCAGGCTCAGATAGGACGGCAGGATGGCGAGCAGGTCTACAAGCCCGAAAAAACTGAACGCATAACGTCGGGCGTTGTGGGCGCTGTAAAGCCGAAGCACATACTCCAGGGTAAACAGGACGGTAAAGACCCACTCTGCCCATTTCAGAATGCCGTGGTACGCGATGGAGATGCTCTGGACGCTTTCCAGCATCACCGCAATCACGCTGAGAATGATCACGACAATCAGCGCCATATCGAAGGCTTTGCCGGCCGGGGTGTCGTAGCCGAAAATGACGCGATTGATGCGCGCACGCAGGGGTGACAGTGAACGTTCTGAGTCTGGCATGTCGGCAACTCACCGATCGGCGGGAAAGGACCGCCGCGCGTTTCCGGTCGGGCATTCGCGCGGCCCCAGGATCCTCATCCTATAAGGCGAGCCCGGAAAAGTCCTGTTTTCCGGGGAGATGTGTCCCGGCTTGTCAGTGGTGATGGCCGCCGGCACCATGGACATGACGGTGGGACTTCTCCTCGTCGCTGGCATCGCGTACGTCCACGACGGACAGTTCAAAGCGAAGGGTTTTACCTGCCAGCGGATGATTGGTATCCACATCGACGGTTTTCAGTCCCACCTTGGCAACGGTCACGATACGCTCGCCTTCTTTGGTGTTCAGCGTCACCCGCATGCCCGGACGCAGTTTGCCGGCATGGCGAAGGTGCTTGATCGGTAGGCGTTGCAGGGCATCCTCCTGACGCTCGCCGTAGGCCTCGGCCGGCGCCAGGGTGACGCTCACCTGATCTCCGGTTGCCTTGCCGGCCAGTGCCTTTTCCAACCCGCTGATGATGTTGTTGTAGCCATGCAGATAGGCCAGTGGAGTGGTGGCATCAGAGGATTCGACCAGGGTGTCGTTGTCGGTGTCGTAAAGTGAGTACTGCAAGGTAACGACCTTGCCGGAGTCGATGGTCATGGGTGTGTTCCAGTGTTGTCTTATAGGCGTTGGCGCAGTCTCCAACAAGATAGCGAGTGAGGCAAGCGGGTCTTGGGCGCTGTGGGTTTACGGGTTGCGGACGGGCAAACGGATTTTTACTGGAGCCGCACAAACACTCTGGGTTATCGTGATCGGGCAATCCGGTGACTGATCATGTGGATCGGCCTGCGCCTGATGGCGGGCATGCCAGTAGCCGGGCCAGTCATGCGGGGAGAAGGAACAACCATGCAAGCTGAAGATGGCGTTGAAGTTCACTACCAGTATTGGGCGCCAACAGCGTCGCCGCGAGCACTGGTGCAGATTGTTCATGGGGCCGCCGAGCATGGTGAGCGCTACGACCGGTTTGCCGGCTTTCTGGTGGACAACGGCTATGCGGTTTACGCTACGGACCATCGAGGTCACGGTCGAACCCGCCTTCGGTCAGGAGCGCTCGGCGATGCCGGTCCGGATGCCTGGAATCGCATGGTTGCTGACGAGATCCAGCTCAGCCGGCGCATCGGTCAGGATCATCCAGGCAAGCCCCTGATTCTGTTCGGGCATAGCCTGGGTTCATTCATTGCCCAGGACTATATCACCCGTCAGGGCGGGCAACTGGATGGGCTGGTGCTGAGCGGAACGGCCTATGGACCGCCACCCCCTCAGGAGGTCCTGGACGTTCTCGATGCGGCGGTGGCGCAAGACCCGCTGGCGGACTCAACGGTCTGGGCGGATCGTTTTGCAGATTTCAACAAACCGTTCAGTGACCAGCCCGGCTTCGACTGGCTCAGTCGCGACAAGGCTGAAGTGCAGAAGTACCTCGACGATCCTCAGTGCGGATTTGCCTTCAGCAATGAGCTGGTGAGGGATTTCTTCAAAGGCATGGCCGATCTGCGCGATCCTGCCCGGGAGGCAGCCATTCCCCGGGCCTTGCCCATACTGGTTATTCAGGGCGAAATGGATCCGGTCGGCGGCAATCTCAAGGAAACCCGGGCGTTACTGGATCGCTTCGGCGAACTGGGTGTCGGGGATGTGCAACACCGTTTCTACCCGGGGGCCCGTCACGAAGTACTCAATGAAACCAACCGGGATGAAGTGCAGAGCGACGTGCTCGACTGGCTGAATGCCCTGACAGAGGCCTGACGTTCGCGGCTGGCCGGATTGGGAGAATGCAATTCACACCCGCCTGACAGGCGTTTGACGCGCTGTTATGGGTCGGGTTCATAAAGGAGTGCTGATGATGCAGAAAGTCTGCGCAATCGTAGGTATCGGCCCCGGAAACGGGCGGGCCCTGGTTCGGCGGTTCTGTCTGGAAGGTTACCGCGTGGCGATGCTGTCGCGGGATCAGGACTATCTGAGCGAGCTGGAACGGGAGTTTCCCTCGGCTCGCGCCTTTCAATGTGATGCCACCGACAGCACCGCGGTTCAAGGGGCTTTTGAGGGTATTCATAAGTCATTGGGTCCGGTGTCAGCGCTGGTCTACAACGCCGGCATGGGGGTATTCAAGACCATCGACGAGGCCAGCGAAGACGACTTTGAGCAATGTTGGCGGGTGAATACCCTGGGCCTGATGCTGGCGGCCAGGGCGGCACTGCCCCAGCTTCGCCTGCATCAGCCGGCCAATCTGATTGTGACCGGCGCCTCAGCTGCCTGGCGTGGGAGAGCCGGCTCGGCACCGTTCGCATCCGCCAAGGCCGCGCAGCGGAGCCTGGCGCAATCCCTGGCCCGACAGCTGGGGCCTGAGAATATTCACGTGGCCTATCTGGTTATCGATGGCGTGATTGATTTGCCTCGTACCCGCGAAAGCCTGCCTGACAAACCCGACGATTTTTTCATCAAGGCGGACGCAGTGGCAGATGCGGTATGGGCATTGACGCAGCAGGACCCTTCAGGCTGGACGTTTGAGCTGGACCTGAGGCCTTTTGGTGAAAGCTGGTAGTTGAGGATTCAGCAATTTCCCGTTGGCGTTTTCCCGGAACGACCGAAAAGCGCCCGCCCATCAGCTCGATCGCTGGCTGCAACGCCAACGTCAGTAGTCTGGGGAACCTCTGATTAAGTCTATTGACGATTCTGCAAGTGTTGAGAGGCTCAGTGGCAAGGCGCGGTTCGCAGGTAATGGCCGACGTCCTTGCCAAGAATCGTAACGCGGCCAATGAGACTCTCAACACTTGCCCGCAGGGGCTCTCCCTGAAAGCCGGACTCCGCGTTGAGCCTTCTTGAAAGGCAACCAGCCTTCCTGCGAAGCCTCGCCTTGATTCCGGCTTTCAGGGAGAGCCAGAATCGCCACTAGACTTAATCAGAGGTTCCCAGGGTTTTCATACCGTCACCTGATCGATGTTTCCGGCACGGCGGGCATCGTCGCGATGACTTGTTTAGGGAGTAGGCCACCATGAAAATGCATCTCGCTTTCGATGTTTACGGCACTCTGGTTGATCCGCAGGGTATGGCAGACAAACTTCGCGGCGATGTCGGTGATGCGGCTGCCGGGGTCAGTCAGCTCTGGCGCCAGAAGCAACTGGAGTTTTCGTTCCGGCGAGGGCTGATGCGGGTCTACGAGAATTTTGGTGTGGTGACCCGCCAGGCCCTGCAGACCGCGATGTCGCTCAAGGGATTCACCCTGGCACCCGACCGGGAAGATGCGTTGATGCGGGACTATCTGGCCTTGCCGGCCTTTGCCGATGCGGCGCAGGCGCTGCATGCCCTGCAGGGCCGGTATCCGCTGTTTGCCTTCTCCAATGGCAGTCACGAAGCGCTGGAGCAGGTGCTCGGCCATAACCGGTTGCTGCCGCTGTTGGACGGTCTGGTGTCGGTGGACGACATTAAAAGCTTCAAACCCGATCCGGCCGTCTACACGCACGCCCGGCGCGCCACCGGTGCCTTGGAGCAGCCCCTGTGTCTGGTCTCGAGTAATGGCTGGGATGTCATCGGCGCCCGGGCCGCGGGTCTGATGGCGATCTGGGTTCAGCGTGACCCGGCGGTGCAATTCGAGGACTGGGGGCTGGCGCCGTCGGCCATCATTCCCGATCTGGGACAACTGGAGGCCACGGTCGATGAGCTGGCCCTGGCCTGTCGTTCGTCATAAAAACACGCCTGGTTGCCGGCCTGAACAGCGGGCAGGGCTGGTTGACTGGCTCGGCGCCACAGCGGCTGCCCATTCCGGGGCGGCGTTGGTATGATGCGGGTCTGATGTGACCAACAACAACCGGATGCCAACATGCTTAGTTTCCTGCCTGCTCCCGTACTCGGGGTTATCGCCGCCATACTGCTGGCGCTCAATACTGTATTCTGGTGCCTGCTACTGTATATCCCGGCGCTGTTGAAACTGATTGTTCCGGTCAGCGGGTTCCGCATCCTCTGTACCCGGGTCATTATCTGGATTTCGGAATCCTGGGTGGCCTGCAATACCGGCTGGATGAAACTGACCCAGCCCACCCGCTGGGACGTCGAAGGGGCTGACCAGTTGCGGCGCCAGGGCTGGTATCTGGTACTGAGCAACCACCAGAGCTGGGTGGACATCCTGGCCATGCAACGGGTCTTCAATCGCAAGGCGCCGTTTCTCAAGTTCTTTCTCAAGAAGGAGCTGATCTGGGTGCCGGTGATCGGCCTGGCCTGGTGGGGGCTGGATTTTCCGTTCATGAAACGGCACTCACGGGAATATCTGATTCGCCATCCGGAGAAGCGGGGCGAAGACCTGATCACCACGCGCAAGGCGTGCGAGAAGTTCCGCCACACCCCGGTCAGCGTGATGAATTTCGTTGAGGGCACCCGGTTTACCCCGGCCAAGCACGCCAGCCAGAAGTCGTCCTACACGCATTTGCTGACGCCCAAGGCCGGCGGTGCCGCGTTTGTCCTGGATGCCATGGGGGATGCGATCGAAACCCTGGTGGATGTCACCATTGCCTATCCCGGTGGCGCCCCGAGTTTCTGGGATTTCCTGTGCGGACGGGTCTCCGAGGTGCGGATGAGGATCAGTACGCGGTCGATTCCCGAGTATCTCAAAGGGCGTGACTACAGCAGCGACGCCGAGCATCGGCGCAACATGAAAGCCTGGATGGCCTCGCTGTGGGCCGAAAAAGACCAGATGCTCAGCGAACTGAATCAGCGCTGATCAGTCAGCCTTGTCGGCCGCGTCCGGCTCAATCTCATCCGGATGCGCCTGTCTGTAGCGCTCCCATTCCTCCCAGTCATGGGGGGTGCCGGCGTGGGGACGCTTCAGGTGCCGGGCGTGGTCCAGGGCGTTGCCTCGCAAACTGTGGTCCTTTTCGTCATCGTCCTTGTCAAAACCGTACTTCTTCATGAACTCGTCGGGTCGCATGGTCACCCTCCGTAACTGATCGTCTGTGGGACGCAGCCGGAAACGACCGCCCCACTGGATTATACGATGCTGCGCCGGGCTGGGGTTTTCAAGTGGCGTCGGTGTTTTCCGCCAGCCTGAACAGTATCTGCTTGCGTTCGTCGTCGACGCCCGCAGGGCGAACCGTTACCGGTTGCTCCACCTGGAATTGCTGCTGTTTGCCGATCAGGCGCAAGGTGACGGGATCAAAGCTGTACTTGCCGTCCAGTGACTTGCAACTGATAAAACCCTCCAGCCCATTGGCGTCAAGCCTGACGAAAAAGCCGGCGGGCAGGGTTCGGCTGATGGTGCCGGTCATGGGCTGGTCGGGCAACTGTCGGGCAAAGTCACAGCGTAGCCAGTTTTCCAGGGCGTTGGCGGCCTGGCGGGCGCGAATCTGCGTCGCCCGCAGGTGTTCCAGTTGCGCGCTGGTCAGCGCGGGGGCCGGTTGTTGCCAGAGCCGGTCACGCAGCAGGCGGTGTACGTACAAGTCGCTGAATTTCCGCAGCGGTGAGGTGAAGGTGGTGTACGCCTCCAGACCCATGCCCTGGTGTGGCGCTGGCTCGAAGGCCAGTTCGGCCCGTGACATCTGGCGGGAAATGACCGCTTTCACCGGCAGTTCCGCATCCGCCGGATCAGTGTGCCTCATCAGCGTGCGGAAACCCTCAGGGGTGGCGGGATCGACATCGGCCAGTTCCGGCGCATAGGCCTTGAGCAGGGCGCGGATGTTGTCGATGCGATCATCGCGCAGACCTGGATGCTGGATAAACAGTCCGCGGCCCTGTTGACGCAGGAAATCCGCCGCGCAGCGATTGGCGGCAATCATGCAGTCTTCCACCAGCCGGTGGGCTTCGTTCTGCGCCGCCGGGTCTATCTGGCGGATACGGCGATTTTCATCCAGGCGCAGGCGGAACTCCGGGCGTTCGGGGCTCAACAGAGCATGCCGCTCCCGCCATTTGCGCAACGCGCATGCAGCCTGGTGCAGTTGGTCGAGATTGTTCATTACCGCCGCGGACAGGGCGCGGGTGTCGTCGTCATCGCGGCCGTCGATCACCGCGGTCACCAGGTCGTAACTGAGCTTGCCCTGGGAGCGGATCACTGCCTGATGAAAGGTATAGTCGCCGAGACTGCCGTCGTTGTTCACCTGCAGGTCACAGATCACCGCCAGGCGATCGACGCCCGGCAACAGCGAGCACAGGCGGGTACTCAGCGAGTCCGGCAGCATCGGGCGGGGCTCGCCGGGGAAATAGATCGCAGTGGCGCGTTCGCGGGCCAGTTGTTCGGTCGGTCCACCGGGTGCAATCATCGCCGCCGGATCGGCAATGGCGATCGACAGCCGCCAGCCGGTGGCGTTGGGCTCGGCCAGCAGGGCATCGTCCATATCCTGGGTGCCCGGGCTGTCGATGGTGACGTAGGGCTGCTCGGTCCGGTCTTCGCGCCGGGGCGCCTGCTCGGCAATGCTGGCCTCGCTCAGGGCCGCAAGTTCCGATTCGACCGCGTCCGGCCACTGCTCGTCCAGATCAAAGCTGGCCAGGGTGAACGCACGCTCAATGCCGGGGGCGCCCGCCTTGCCCAGGATCTTGATGATGCCAGCCTGCCCCTTACCGTCCCGGAATGGATGGCGGGTGATGCGGCAGTGGATAAAGTCGTCCGGTTCGGCGCTCAGTCGCTGTCTGGGCGGGATGAAAATCCAGCGATTAATGCCCGGTGTTTCCGGAACCACGAAATGCCCTTTACCCCGGATCTGGTATTTGCCCACAAACGTGTCGAGGCGGGATTCCAGCAGCTCCTCAATGGCCGCCTGGGTCTTGCCTTTCTCGCCGGGCTGTTCGGTCACCGTCACCCGGTCGCCGGGCAGCACCCGCTGCATCTCCTCGGGTGGCAGGAACAGGTCGCGGTCGTCGTCCAGTTTCACGAAGCCGAACCGGCCGTTGGTGGACTTGATGGTGCCGGAGAATACGACCTTATTGTCCTTGATATCGGTTTTTAGCTGGCGCAACTGGCTGAGCGCGTCTGCGTTAAGCATGAAGAGAACCTGGCTGGGATGGCAATGTGTGATGGGCAGGAGTATACCGGTTTAGGATAGCAGACGTCAGACCCGGATTGACGCTTTCAGCGTTAAAAGTCGATCGTGATAACCGGCTGCAGAGGTTGCGTGAGCAGCGGTTTCGCTGAGCCAGAAGGCCGGTGAATCGCCGAATTGCCATTCGATGCCGGCAGTCCATTATGTATTGCTGGCCGTAAAATGCGTTCGATGGACTGAGAGAATTCATCTGGCAGCCTGTCGGACTTAAGTGATCGTCACGAGCAAGGTGCGAAAGCGAGCGCAAATTTTTTGGATTTTGAGGCGCATAGTGGTTCTATGTAACGAAAAATCCGGGAAATTTGAGCCGTTTTCCCACCGGCACAGTAGATCACCCTTAAGTCCGACAGTCTGCCTAGACTGCATAAGTGTCGGTGATGAGTTTTATTCATTTAATCCAGCCCCGATTTTGCCGAGCTGTGTTGCTGAGACTTCTATGAACGCCAGGGAACGCCGTCACTATTACCGCCAGTCATTTCAGCACAATGCGCTGGTCGTTGTCCGGGGCTTCAATCCGGTCGTCTGCCTCATCGTCAATGTATGCGACGGCGGCGTGATGCTGACCAATCTGCAATCTCCGGAGGTTATGGCGCACCTGGCCGTCCACCCGAATTGCCCGGTCCGGCTCCATGTCATCGGGTCGGGTTGGCATGAACAGATTGCAGCCCGCCTGAGGCGTCATGACGGCATCAGTATTGGTCTGCAATTTGAACAACCCGAACCCGTGCCGGTCGCCAGAATCCTCAAAACGCCCGCCGCAGGCCAACGACATAGTCTCATCGATGAGCCGCAGAGGCGGCGTCTGTGGCAGATGCTCGACCGGTCTTTACCCGGCCAGTTGCAGGAACTGCTGGAAAGCTTTGTCGAGACCGGCCTGTCGATGCTTGCGTATGCGGCCGAAGAGGCGGCTTATTCCGACCGCATCCAGCCGCTGAAAGGTGCCCGGAATCTGTTGACCAATGCACGCGGTGCTCTCGTGCGCGATTATGTGTCGGCTTTCAGGCGCCGTTTCGGCGATCTGGAAGGGGACTTCGCCAACCCTTCGGGTGACAGTCCACGGCCCGGGCCGTTGCCACTGAAAGTTGTCGAGAAAGCCCAGTTTGAAGACTGGCTGACCTTGCAGATGGTGGCCACCGGCGTTGTCAGCAAACACCCGAATGGGCTCTTCCGGCTGAACCAGTTGCTGTCCCAGCTTGCGTCCAGGACGCTGACGGACCGGAGTAACCCGCTGGCTCCGCAGAGCCTGTGCGAATTGTTACAGAGCACGATTCATCGGGTCGGGTTCAATGACCAGGCCATCCCCCTGCTTTACGGCGCTTTTGAAAACAGCCTGGAAACGCAGTGGCCAGTGATGATCGACGCACTGGATCAGCAGCTCACCGCCGCTGGTTTGCAGGCGCTTGACCTGGCAAGCATGCCCGCCAACTGGACCCAGCCGGATGCGGAGCCGATCAAGTCTGACGAAGCAGACAAATCAGAGGTTGCCGGGGCCACACCGGACCCGGTGTCCCGCGGAAGCCGGAAAAGCGCGACACAGAACGGCGGCTCGGTATTACGGTTATTGGGCTTGCGCCGGAACCCCGGTCATCACCTTGACGAAGCGACGCCGGGCTGGTCGCCGGCGCAGCTTGACGCGCTGCGTGGGGATTTACGCCAGGCCCTGTCGGGTTCGTCGATAGGCATTGAACAAGCGCTTGAAGGCTGCCTGGCTGAGACTCCCCGCACGCTGGCACTTGACGCCCATACCCGTGACCGTGCGCGGCTGGCGGATCAGCTATTTGCACCGCTGGACAGTAAGCCCCGGTTGTCCGATGGCCTGCGTGAGCAACTGCACCAACTGCGCCTGCCGGTGCTCCAGACATTGCTGGAATCTCCGGATTTTCTTGATGACGAGGCTCATCCGGCCCGTGAAATAATCAATAACCTGATGCAGTTGTGCCTGGCGGACCGTTCCTCGAGCAAGAGCCTGGAGAGTACGGTCAGTGAGGTGGTTGACCGACTGGTCAATGCCAGCGAACTGGACGCTACGCTGTTCAACGATATCGGGCAGCGTCTGCAAGCTCTCGTGGAACGGCAGGAGCAGGCTTTCATCCGCAACGCTGATCGTATCGCCAAAACTCTGGAGGGTCAGCAGCGACTGAAGCAGACTCGAGAGGCGGTCCAGCACCGGCTCAACATGCGGCTGGCCGGCCAGAGTGTACCGACGATAGTTCTGGATCTGCTGGAGGCTGGCTGGGAGCAGCTAATGGTGCTGGCGGTGCTTAAGGAGGGCGGGCAGAGTCACACCATGACCGGCCTGTTCAACGTTGTCGATCAGTTGCAGCGCCTGTTGAGCGGCGGCGTTGAAGACCGACTGCCCTTTGATCAGGACCTGACCAGCAGTGCGCTGCTTGAACAGATATCCCGCGAGCTGATGAACCTGATCGACGCCAGCCAGCATCGGGCGCTGATGCAGCGGTTGCAGGATCAGCTACAACACCGAACCGCATCGGACTACCGTCTGCTTGGCCATTATCCCCCGAACGCCCCGTCAACACCGGATGTTTCCACCAGCGCGGAGGTCGAGGATTCCCGTTGGCGTGCCCGTGCCCGGACACTGACGGCCGGAGACTGGATCAGCGTCCGCCAGAGCAATGGTGAGGACCGGCGCATGAGGCTGGTGTGGGGGGATGATTCAGCCTTCCGCTTCGTATTCCTGACCCCACATGGCTTGCAGGAGGTCGAATTCGAACTGCCGGATCTGGTGGCGCAGATGCAGGAGGGTCTGATTCAGCAGGTTGATGCGGATCGTATCCCCTTTGTGGATCAGAGCCTGTTCGGGATTGTTCAGGGCGTATACCGGGAAATGACTTACCAGGCGACGCATGATCCCCTGACCGGATGCCTGCATCGGCATGAGTTTGAGAAACAGCTTTCCCGACTGCTGTTGCAAGCCGGCAACCTGAATCAGCAGGGCACACTGATCATTCTGGACGTCGATCAATTCAGCGTTGTCAACGCCGGTTACGGAACCGGAGCCGGCGATGCGGTATTGAAAGACCTGGGCCGGTTTCTGTCGGACGTCGATATCCAGGAGGGTAGCGCGGCGGTGCTGGGCCGCCTGGGCGGGAATGAATTTGGCTTCGCGTTGTTCCCGATGACCGTGGAAGACAGCCTGGATTTCGCGGAGCAGACCCGGCGGTCGTTCGAGGCCCGGGTGCTGTCGTTTGAAGGCACGGACATCCGCAACACCCTGAGCCTGAGTGTCACCGTCATTGATCCACAGATGTCCGGGATTGGGGAGTTGCTTAATTCCGCCAACCAGACGCTTAAAGCCGGCAAACGCCTCGGGGGTAACCGTGTGCGTTTCAGTCGTGAGGACAATGGCGCCCCGCCGACCTCGGTCGCCTGGATTTCCCGCATCGACCGTGCACTTGAAGATGGCAGTCTGTCATTGCGGGCCCAGCGCATACAGCCGGTGGCGCCGGACGCTGAGGGCGGTGGTTACTATGAAATTCTGTTGGGCCTGAAGGACGAACGGGGCGAGTTTATCTCACCCCAGTCATTCGTCGAAGCCGCTGAACTATACCGCCGCAATACTCGCGTCGATCGCTGGGTCCTGGACCAGACCGTCGACTGGCTTGAACGCCATCCGGACCGGGTAGCACGGGTGGACGGATTCAATATTAATCTGTCCGGTGCCTCGCTCAGTGATGATGCCTTCCTGGATTACGTCGCCTCGGTGGTCAAACGGCCGTCGGTGCCGGCGCACAAACTCTGCCTCGAGGTGACCGAAACGGCTGCCGTGGCGAGCCTGCACTACACCGCCGACTTTATGCGGGAAATGAAGCGGCTCAACTGTCGCTTTGCGCTCGACGACTTTGGCACCGGGATGTCATCCTACGCCTATCTCCAGCATTTGCCGGTCGACTTCGTCAAGATAGATGGCATTTTTGTCCGGGATATCGCCGACAATCTCACCAATTACGCTATGGTGAGGTCAATCAACGAGCTCAGTCATTTCCTGGGTATCGAGACCATTGCCGAGTTTGTGGAGGACCAGGAGGCTCTGGCGACCTTGCGGGAAATCAACGTCGATTTTGCCCAGGGTTATGGTATATCCCGCCCCCGTCCGCTTGATTCTCTTGGCCAGGCGCCAGGCCCGGGCGGCTCAGTCTGACTGGCGAGCCTGCAGAAAACGTTTGCAGTGCCGGCACCGGGATGGGGCAAGCAGTTTGGCCTGCCAGCCAATGTGGTGCCCGCAGGCAGGGCAGGCCAGTCGCATTTGCAGGATGATAATGGGCGTAATCAGCGCGGCTATAAAAAGCCCGAGTGGTCCCCAACTCTGGTCGCTTGAGAGCCCGAGCCGGGAACTGAACACCAGCAGAATCACCAGGCTGATGAAAGCGAAAATAAAATAGCCACGATTCCAGTGCTCCCAGCGGCGCAACTGGCGGTTCTGTTCGGGTGTCAGGTAATCGGCATTCATGGGGGGGAACCTTTTCCAGCCTGTTTTCACCATCAAACGTGGGTTTTATCATCGCGGATTGCAAGACCGCGGTAATTGACGACAGGTCGTGTTATGCGCGTCAGGGCGTATTGGTAACATCCTCGAAGGTGATGCCCCGGGCCAGCAGTTTTTCCAGATCTTTGGCGGGAAGGGGATGGCTGATCAGGTAACCCTGGGCCATATCACACCGGTGGTTTTTGAGGAAGTTGAGTTGCGCCTCGGTTTCTATGCCTTCGGCGGTGACCTGAATGCCGAGGTTGTGGGCAAGATTGATGACCGCCCGGGTAATGACGGCGTCGTCATGGCGTTCGGTGACCCGAGTGATAAATGAACGGTCGATTTTCAGCAGGTCGACCGGGAAGTCGCGCAAATAGGCCAGTGATGAATAGCCAACCCCGAAATCGTCAATCGACAGGTGCACTCCGAGTTCGGTGAGCCGCGACAGCTGGTCCAGATTGCGCTCGAGATTGGCGATAAAGATCTCTTCAGTCAGCTCTACCTCAAGGCAGTCTGCCGGTACGTTATTGCGTGTCAGGGCTTCTTGTATATGGTCCACCAGCCCCTCATCGTCCAGTTCGCGACCAGAGAGGTTGACGGCGACCCGAAGGTGGTTCAGCGGCCCATCCCGCCAGTCCGCCAACTGACGGCAGGCCGCCTGGACCACCCATCGGCCGATGTCGGTAATGCGCCCGCTTTCCTCGGCCAATGGAATAAACTCGCCCGGGGGCAATAGCCCGCGCTGCGGATGCTGCCAGCGAATCAGTGCTTCCACGCTGCCAATCTGCATGGTGGCCAGATCGAGTTGGGGCTGGAAGTAGAGGACAAATTCATGGTTGCTCAGGGCACTGTTCAGGTCTTTGTCGAGCTGAAGGCGCATGACCTCCCGGTTCTGCATGCCCTCAGTGTAGAACTGATAGGTATTGCGTCCGCTGTCCTTCGCCCGATACAGGGCAATGTCGGCGTGACGTAACAGCATATCGGCGTCGAGCCCGCTCTGCGGATAGATGGCCACCCCCATGGTGGCGGTTATACTGTGCCTTTGTCCCTGAATCTCAAACGGTTCGATAAACGCCTGTTGAATCTGGCCCAGCAGATTGATCACCTCATCAATGTCGTCAACCTGTTGCTGACAGATCAGAAATTCGTCGCCGCCGGAATAGGCCACCATCACCCGTTCATCACTGAGCCGGCTCAGACGCTGGGACACCCGGATCAACAATTCATCACCGAATTGGTGACCGAGAGTGTCGTTCAGCATCTGGAACCGGTCGAGATCGACCATGATAAGCCCCGCTTGCCGCAATTGGCGGTCGGCCACGCCGATGGTATGGGCGAGGTCCTCCATGAAAAACCGCCGGTTGGCCAACCCGGTCAGGGGGTCGGTGGACTCCAGGCGTGCCAGGTCGCTCTGGGCGGAAATGCGCTGGTCAATTTCCTGCTGCAATTCGTTGCGGGTGCGCAGCAGGGCCTGATTGCGGCGCAGAACGAGTTGGACCAGCAGCACCGACAGGCTCACCAGTACGCCCATCAGCAGCACCGTGAAGAAGGTGACCCAGGCGGATGCGCCCAGATGCTCCCGGACCCAGCGTTGTGTGGGCTCCAGCCTTATTGCCCAGTCAATTGTCGGCAAGTCGACCGGCACGGTGGCGGCGTACCGGGTGGACAGGCGGCCGCTGGTGTTCAGCTGATACGCCGGGTCGCCGCTTTGCAGGATGACGACGCGGAAAGCGTTCCGGATTCGGGGGGCGTCCAGAAAGTCAATCAGCTTACCCATCCGGAACACCCCGGCGATAAAGCCGGCATTGCTGGTCCCACGGCCGATGGGCGCGTAAATGACCAGCCCGGAACCGCCCTGCCTGAGCTCGATAGCGCCGGAAATATCCAGTTGCCCGGTTTGTGCGGCACGCTCAAGGGCCTGCTTGCGTTGCAAAGAAAAGGCCACGTTGTAACCGAGAACGGATCGATTGCCATCCATCGGCTCGACCCAGCGAATAAGATTGTTGCGGTCAACCCATTCGATCGCCTGATAGGTTCCGAAGTCCTCAAGGTACTGCCGGGCATCCTTGCGCCAGGCGGACTCGGGCAGCCCGGGCTGTGCCTCCCGCCGACCTGCCATGCGTTGCAGGGCGGACAGATGATCCCGGAAATTCTGTTCCAGCTCCCGCGCCAGAGCATTGGCCGCGGTTGCCAGACTGTCGTTGACATGGGCATTATCCTGACGCCCGATGCCGTACTTGAGGCCGCCGGCAATCACAAGAAATATCAGGAAAATGATCACCGGCACAGCGGGGCTGAGCAGTACCGTTACAAGGGAACGGTTTAAGGAATTCGGTTGTGACACATCGGGCTCCCTTCCGGTGGTGTGCGCTCCCCGGACAATGGTTAGTCTGGATCACTCGTCCCATCGTGATCAGCTGTAATGATCTCCTGGATACGGTCGCCCAACGAAACACCGTGAGCACCGTCGGGCAACGGCTTCACGATGGCATAGGGGTGGCCCTCACCATCTTCCGGTGCAATGGACAGGTCGATAATATAGGGAATCTGCGGGAGTTTGTCGGCGTTGAGCAAAATTTCTACCCGGGGATGAAGCTTCTTGCCCGGGTGGGTCGCAATAATCAGCCCCACTTCGCCGGTATTCAGCTCAACCAGGGTGCCCGGCGGATAAATACCCACCATGCGGATAAACGCTTCGACCATTTCGGCGTCAAATTGCTCCGCCCGCCCCCGGTAGAGAATGCGCAGCGCGTCCGACGCCGACAGACCCTTACGGTAGCAACGATCACTGGTGATGGCGTCGTAGGCATCAACGATGGCAATCAGCCGTGCAAACCGGCTGATCTGCCACTCCTCCAACTGGTTCGGGTAGCCCCGGCCGTCCATACGCTCATGGTGATGCCGGGTGACGTCCGAGACGATGGGTTCAAGGGAGTGATGAGACTGCAGCAACTGATAACCCAGTTCCGCGTGTTGCCGCATTTCCGCCATTTCGGCTTCGGTCAGGGCGCCGGGTTTGTTGAGCACCTCGTTGCGAACCTTGACCTTGCCGATATCGTGAAGGAGGCCGCACAGGCCCACGACCTCCAGGTCCTCCTCAGCCATACCCAAAAAGCGGGCAAAAGCAATCGCGTATATCGCCACGCGAAGGCAATGTTCGGCCGTGTAGGCATCCCGCGACTTGATCCGGGTCAGCCAGAACATGGCATTGGCATTGGCCTCAATGCTTTTGACGCACGCCTGGATCAGCGGCCGGGCCTCGTCCAGTTCGGGCGTTTTGTCGCCCCGAATAGCGGACAGCGTGCGGTCGATAAAGTCCTGGGTCCGGTTAAAGGTGCGCCGGGCGTACGGCAGAACTTCGCTGAGCGGTTTTTTCTCCGGCAGTGGCTGATTGAGTTTGGCCTGCAGCCTGGCCAGCCGACTCTCAGCCGCCGCCATTTGCCATGACACGCCCTCCACCAGTACCCAGCGGCAGTAATGGCGGAGAGTGTCGATTTGCCGGGGTTCCTTGATCTCGAACCCCTGGAAAAGCACCGGAACTTCCGTCCACGGTCGATCAAGTTTGATCACTCGCATGCCTGTTTCCAGCAGATCGACAGGCAGCCGCGCGCGAACCACCTGGCCGGATGCCCTACCCGCCGGTGCGGAGGTGTTTTTATGGCTGGAGCCGGGTTTACGTCTGAACACCATGATACGTCCGCGATGAAATGGATCTGGAATCAGTATGGCAGAATCGTAGATGGTTTCGGACTATAAAAGGCCATTCGGGTGCCGGCGAAGCCAAGCCAGGCCTGTTGGTGGCGACCTAAGGAACCTCTGATCAAGTCTATTGACGATTCTGCAAGTGTTGAGAGGCTCAGTGGCAAGGCGCGACTCGCCGGTAATGGCCGACGTCCTTGCCAAGAGTTGTAACGCGGCCAATGAGCCTCTCAACGCTTGCCCGCAGGGGCTCTCCCTGAAAGCCGGACTCCGCGTTGAGCCTTCTTGAAAGGCAACCAGCCTTCCTGCGAAGCCTCGCCTTGATTCCGGCTTTCAGGGAGAGCCAGAATTGCCAATAGATTTAATCAGAGGTTCCTTAGCGATTCTGGTGAGAAAGCGCCTGAGTGACTTTGGCCAGGCGTTCGGTGATCACCTGGCGCATGGGTGCGTCCGCGCCGATTTTTTGCTGCGCTTCCCGTAGCTGTCGTTCCGCGGCTTCAAGGTCGCCCATCAGAAT
>JASBRL010000117.1 GCA_030149475.1 Marinobacter sp. | reverse complement strand
GGCTCAACGCGGAGTCCGGTTTTCAGGGAGAGCCCCTGCGGGCAAGCGTTGAGAGACTCATTGGCCGCGTTACGATTCTTGGCAAGGACGTCGGCCATTACCTGCGAACCGCGCCTTGCCACTGAGCCTCTCAACACTTGCAGAATCGTCAATAGACTTAATCAGAGGTTCCATAGAATCTTCGGGTTTTTCGAGCGCCCGGTCACCTGTCAGACCGTCACCGCGGTACACAGGAGCCTACCGGACGTCCGGCGTTGCAGGAGGAGGTCGCCATGAGTGAGGATAAACGTCGTCGATATTCAGCCCCGGTGGTGGATGGCATCGGCAAATCCGCCAGTCGCGCCATGCTCCGGGCTGTGGGGTTCAACGACGAGGATTTTCGCAAGCCGCAAGTGGGCATTGCGTCGACCTGGAGTATGTTGACGCCCTGCAATATGCACATCAACGGACTGGCGGACGAGGCTGGACATGGCGCAGACGAGGCCGGTGGCAAGAGTGTGATCTTCAATACCATCACGGTTTCTGACGGCATCGCCAACGGTACCGAGGGTATGAAATATTCACTGGTGTCCCGGGAAGTGATTGCGGACTCCATCGAAACCGTTGCCGGCTGTGAGGGCTTTGACGGGTTGGTGGCGATCGGCGGTTGCGACAAGAACATGCCTGGCTGCCTGATGGGACTGGCGCGGCTGAACCGGCCATCGGTGTTTGTCTACGGCGGCACCATTGAGCCGGGTAAAAATCACACCGATATCATCTCGGTCTTTGAGGCCGTTGGTGCGTACGCCAAGGGCGATATGGATCTGATCGAAGTTCGTCAGATCGAGGAAACGGCGATTCCCGGACCCGGCTCCTGTGGCGGTATGTACACCGCGAACACCATGGCGTCCGCCATTGAGGCGATGGGGATGAGCCTGCCGGGCAGTTCTGCCCAGAACGCTGTCTCGGAGACCAAGATCGCCGACTGCCGGGCGGCGGGGGCAGCAGTACTCCACCTGCTGGAGAAAGACATCAAGCCCCGGGACATCATGACCCGCGAGTCATTCGAGAATGCCATAACGGTGGTGATCGCCCTGGGAGGATCAACCAACGCGGTACTTCATCTGCTGGCCATGGCCAGCACGGCGGAGGTGCCCCTGACGATGGACGATTTCACCCGCATCGGAAAACGTGTTCCGGTACTGGCTGACCTGCGGCCGAGCGGCCATTACATGATGTCGGAGCTGGTGGCCATTGGTGGCATCCAGCCGCTGATGAAGACCCTGCTGGACGCCGGACTCCTCCATGGCGACTGTCTGACGGTTACCGGTCGGACGCTGGCCGAAAACCTGGCCAAAGTCGCGCCTTATCCCGATAATCAGCGCATCATCCGGTCACTGGATGAGCCTGTCAAGGCGGATAGCCATCTGCGTATCCTCTATGGCAATCTGGCGCCGGACGGGGCAGTTGCGAAAATCACCGGCAAGGAAGGCACGCACTTTAAAGGCCGGGCGCGGGTCTTTCATTCCGAGGAGGAGGCGCAGGCCCGGATCATGGACGGCGTCGTAGTGGCCGGTGATGTGTTGGTGATCCGCTATGAAGGCCCTAAAGGGGGGCCAGGGATGCGGGAAATGCTGACTCCCACATCAGCCATTATGGGTAAGGGGCTGGGCAATGATGTGGCGCTGATTACCGACGGTCGCTTCTCTGGCGGCAGCCACGGGTTTGTGGTCGGACATATCACGCCGGAGGCCGCTGACGGTGGTCCGATAGCGCTGGTGGAAGACGGTGACGTAATCACCATCGACGCCCAGACCAATCGCATTGAGGTGGCGCTCACTGATGAGGAACTGGGCCTGCGCCGAAAACGCTGGCAACAGCCCGAGCCTCGCTATCGGCGTGGAGTTCTGGCTAAATACGCCCGCACGGTCAGTTCGGCCTCGGTGGGCGCGGTCACCGACAGGCCCTGATGTTGTCCGGTAGTGTCCGTGTGCCGTCTGGTACGACGGACCGCGGCAATTCAAACAATCTGGAAAAGGTATCGTCATGAGTTTACTCATTGCCCTGCACACCCTGGCTGCTGTGATCTGGGTAGGGGGGATGTTTTTTGCCTACATGGCACTGCGTCCTGCCGCCGTCCATGTACTGGAATCCGAACACCGTTCCCGGCTATGGTGCCATACCTTGTCCCGGTTTCTGGCCTGGGTCTGGGGCTGTGTGATTGTCCTGCTGGCAACCGGCTACGGCATGATTGGCGTCTATTTCGGCGGTATGGCCAATGTCGGCTGGCATGTGCACGCCATGCAGGGCATAGGCCTGGTAATGATGCTGCTGTTCCTGCATACCTTTTTTGCACCCTACCGGCGCCTCAAGCTGGCCGTCAGCGCGGGTGACTATCCCGAAGCGGCACGGCGGGTCGGTCAGATACGCAGGTTTGTGGGCATCAATCTGATTCTGGGGCTGGTGGTGGTGGCTATTGCCACTGGCGGCCAGTACCTCTGAGGTCGGTCATGCTGGCCCGACAGTTGTTGTTCATTACCGGCATGATGATGTCCGGTGCCCTGTGGGCGCAGACGTCCCCAGTGCCCCCGCGCTCCGGTCTCCACCTGGCGTCGGTCAATGCGGCGATTGCCTATGCCGGGGACAACACGCCGCTGGTGGGTAAAAATGCTCACCGCCGGGTGCCTATAGCGTCATTGACCAAGCTGATGACGGCTCTGGTCGTGCTTGAGTCGAAGGCCCCCCTGGACGAGTGGCTGGAGTTCTATCCCCGTCATAAGCCTGCGGCGGCGAATGCGTACAGTCGTATCCGTAAGCACTCGGAACTCAAGCGGGGCGATATGCTGCGGATCGCGATCATGTCTTCGGAGAACTTTGCCGCCTACACCCTTGCGCGACATTACCAGGGCGGTTATGACGCCTTTGTCAAAGCGATGAATGACAAGGCCCGGGCACTGGGCATGACCGATACGCATTACGTGGATCCAACCGGTCTGTCGAGCGACAACAAGTCAACCGCTGCGGATCTGGTCAAGCTGGTCAACGCGGTGTACCAGCACCCGGAAATGCGCGACTATTCCACCACCGAGTATTACCGGGCCCATTTCCGGGAACCGCGTTATTCATTATCATTCGGCAACACCAATGCCCTGGTACACCGTAAAAGCTGGGGCGTCAGCCTGAGCAAAACGGGCTACCTGGATGAGGCCGGTCGATGCCTGGTCATGGTATCCCGTATGCAGGGTAAGGCAGTGATTACAGTGTTGCTTGATTCTCTCGGCTCGCGTTCACCCATGGGCGATGCCGGGCGTATCCGGCGCTGGCTTGATACCGGTAGAAGTGGGCGGGTAGCGGCCGCAGCCAGGCGCTACGAGCAGAAACGCAATGCGCAGTTTGCGTCCAGTGGCGCAACTCCGGACATTGCCAGCCAGTGATGGCTTTTCAGAGAGCGTATGAGCCTATGATTCAGTTATTGACCACCGGCGGCACCATCGACAAGATTTATTTCGATGCCAAAAGCGAATTCGAGATCGGCGACTCGTTGCTCGACGAACTGCTGGGTGAAGCCAACATCACCGAGCCGTTCGAGTGCCGTGAGCTGATGCGGAAGGACAGCCTGGACATGAACGATGCCGATCGCCAGATTGTCCGCGAGGCGGTCAGTCAGTGCCCGGCGTCCCGGGTCCTGATTACCCACGGGACCGACTCCATGGCGGACACTGCTGCGGTGCTGGCCGACCTGACCGACAAGACGATCGTTCTGATGGGCGCCATGCAGCCGGCACGTATGCGCCGGAGCGATGCGGTGTTCAATCTGGGCTTTGCCTGGGCGGCGCTGAAATTGCTCGCGCCGGGCGTCTATATCGCTATGAATGGCGAAGTGTTTCCCGCGGGCAGCGTTCGCAAGAACCGTGAGGCCGGGCGTTTCGAGAGTCTCTGAGGTGTTGGCTTGCCGGTTAACAGGCTGAACCAGGGGTATTGCTTACAGCAGGCCTATCTCATCATCGGTGAGCACTCTGAAGGCGCCGGCCTCGAGTGTGGGGTCCAGTTCTACGGGGCCGATCTGCAGGCGATGCAGGGCCTCCACCCGATTACCCACGGCGGCCAGCATCCGTTTGACCTGGTGGTAGCGGCCCTCGCTGATGGTCAGGTCGACAACCTGCTCACTGATCGCGTCGATGCGCGCTGCCCGCGTGGGTTGGGGATCATCCTTCAGCACAACACCCTGTTCCAGTTTCAGGCGGGCGGCCTGCTCAAGCGGTTCCGCCAGGGTGACCCGATACCGTTTGCGGCACTGGTAACGGGGCGAGGTAATGCGGTGAGACCAGTTGCCATCGGTGGTCAGCAGTAGCAGTCCGGTGGTGTCGATATCCAGCCTGCCTGCCACATGCAGGCCCGGCCTGAGTTCGGCCGGTAGCAGATCAACGGCGGTGGTGTGGTCCCGGTCACGGGTCGCACTGACCACGCCGACCGGTTTGTTGAGCATGAAATAACGCTCCCCCGGTAATGCCAGTGGTTGCTCGCGCCAGCACACCCGCTGATCTGTCCGGATAGGGGTCGCGGCTTTCCGGCACACCTCGTTATCGACGGTTACCTCGCCCTTGCTGATCTGCTGGCGACTCGCCTTGCGAGACAGTCCGGTGCTGTTGGCCACAAAAAAGTCCAGTCGCATGGGCGCTTGGGATTCTCCCTGGGGTGGGTGACAGGAACTTGCCGATCACATCCTGTATGCTCAGTGGGATTTGCGATCAGGCTGTATCAATCATGCTCATGATAACGGAACAGATAGTAATACCCGAGGCCGAGCTTGAGTTTCAGGCTATTCGCGCCCAGGGTGCCGGCGGTCAGAACGTCAATAAGGTCTCGTCCGCCGTGCATCTGCGTTTTGATGTGGCGGGCTCATCGTTGCCTGACTTTCTCAAGACCCGGTTGATGGAACGGCGAGACAGCCGGCTCACCGCAGACGGCGTGCTGGTCATCAAGGCTCAGCGTTTCCGCAGCCAGGAGAAGAACCGGGTAGACGCCCTCGATCGCCTCAAAGAGGTTGTTCAGGCCGCGTTGGTGGTGCAGAAAGCCCGTCGGCCGACCCGCCCGACCCTGGGTGCCAAGAAAAAGCGGATTGAGAAAAAGAAACAGCGCGGCCAGAAAAAGGCTCTGCGCGGCAAGGTGTCGCCCTGACGTCGTGCCGCTTCAGTCAATCGGCGTCAGCCCTGAGGCTGCTCCGCCTTCAGGGTGATGTGCAATGACTCAAACAGCGCTTTACTGGGATAGCCGTCGGCAATCAGCTGATTGGCAGACTGATAATGGCGAATGGCGGACCGGGTATCAGGTCCGAGAATGCCGTCGGGCTTGCCGGTTTCAAAGCCTTTCTCCTGCAAGGCCTCCTGTAGCGCCTTGATGTCGTCCCGCGCGAGGGTCGGGGCATCTTCCGGGGGCGGATTCTGCAGCTTGCCGGCGCCGGCAATCCGGTCGGCCAGATAACCCACGGCGATGGCGTAGTATTCGGACCGGTTCCAGCCCATGATCACGTTGAAATTCTTGTAGGCCAGGAAAGCCGGGCCACGATGTCCCGCGGGAATGACCAGCGAGGCCTGGATGTCCTCGTGGGGCAACTCGTTGCCGAACGCATCGGTGATGCCCATTTTGCGCCAGTCCTTGAGCGGTTTTTTCTCGCCGTCCGCCAGGGCGTAATTGAAATCATCCGGCAACAGTACTTCCCGGCCCCAACGATAATCCGAGTCCCAGCCCAGATGACTGAGGAAGTTGCCGGCGGACATCATGGCGTCCGGCAGGCTGTGCCACAGGTCGCGTTTACCGTCGTGATCGGCATCCACCGCATAGCGCAGAAACACCGACGGCATGAACTGGACATGGCCCATGGCGCCGGCCCAGGAGCCCTCCATGTCCCTGGCCGAAATCGCACCTTCGTCAATGATCCGCAGGGCAGAGATCAGCTCGCCGGTAAAATAGTCGCTACGGCGCTCATCGCAGGCCAGCGTCGCCAGTGAACTGGGGACCGACATCTTGCCAAAGTAGCGACCGAAATGGGTTTCAAGGCCCCAAAACGCCACCAGGTACGCCGGCGGTACACCGGTTTCCCGTTTGACCCGCTGCAACAGGGCGCGGTGTTCGGCGAGCAAAGCCCGTCCTTCCTTCACTTTGTCGTCGTTTACCCGACGATTCAGGTAGTCAGCAAAGGTGGTGGTGAACTCGGGCTGGCGACGATCGAGCTCAATCACCCGGTCCAGATGTTCGGCGCTGGCCAGCACCCGGGTGGCCGTCTGCCGGGACACACCGGCATCAATGGCCTTGTCACGCAGTTGATCGACACAGGTCCGGAATGACGGGTTGCTGTCTGCGGCCCGGGCGACCGGCATCATCAGCGTGGCTGAAACGATCGCTGCGATCAGGGAATGAGTGACGTTCCTTGGTAAAAATGGCGGCACGGAAAACCTCGGTTAATCAGAGAGTATCG
>JASBRL010000090.1 GCA_030149475.1 Marinobacter sp. | reverse complement strand
CGCAGCCGCCGATGAATTAACGAATCTGTTGGCTGAGGCAGAAGCCAACGAGATGTCCTACCTGAGCTTCGCGGACCGGCTTGCTGAACACGAACTGGTTCAGCGCCAGGACAAACGCATCCGCCGGAACCGGAAGATGGCCGCGTTCCCTGCTGAGAAGCGACTGGAGGGCTTCGACTACAGGCACCAGACCACCATTACCAAACGTCAGGTAAATGCCTTGCTGGACTTCCAGTTCATCGAAGAGCGGAACAACCTGGTGTTCATCGGCCCGCCCGGTGTCGGCAAGACCCACCTGGCCATCGGCATTGGCTACAAAGCCGTGGAAGCTGGCTACCGAGTCCTGTTCCGCAACGCCCTGGATCTGGTGGAAGAGCTGGAACTGGCCGAAATGAAGGGTGAGCTGAAAAAACGGGTCAGCGCCCTGGCCAAATACGACCTGCTGGTCATCGATGAGCTGGGCTACCTGCCCATGACCCGGCAGGCCCGGTACAACCTGTTCCAGCTGATCAACAGCCTGTACGAATACCGGTCCATCATCCTGACCACCAACAAGGACTTCACCAGCTGGGGCGAGTTCTTCCACGACGACAACGTGGCGGTGCCGATCATTGACCGGGTCATCCACCATTCACACATTTTTATGCTGGGAGGAGAAAGCTATCGACTGAAGCAAAAAGCCACAAGATAGACTATGAAAGGTGGGTCAATTTTATTGGCCAAAGGTGGGTCAAAATAAATGGCCATTGACAATGGCTTAGCGAAAATGGCGAATATCTCGGCCGCCCAGTGGATGTGGCACAACTGAAAGATGGGTCATTACTGGTCTCCGATGACTTGGCTGGCGCCGTCTACCGGATTGCCTACACTGGATCCGGTTCCTGAGACCTAATCTCCAATCCCTTACGCCAGAGAGCCCCGGGGCTCTCTGGCTACTTATTCGAGATCAAAATAAATGTCAGCACTGAACAAAGTACGCTGCGGCGCGTTAATCATGAGTGTGTACCTCAGCTTTTCTGCAAACACCTTTGCTGCTGATCCGGCAGAGGGCCGCATACTCGCTACCCAATGCAAAACCTGCCATGGCATTGACGGAATCGCGAAAATTCCGATTGCTCCAAATCTTGCTGGCGAAAGCCAGATTTACCTTGAAAAACAGCTGAAAGCCTTCCGGAGCGGCAAACGCGAGAACGAAATGATGTCGGTTGTGACGAAAAACCTTACGGATCAACAAATATCAGACTTGGCGGCCTGGTATGAATCCATCAGCGTAACGGTGTCCATACCGGAGTAGCGACAACGCTAAGAGGCTTTCGCAGCTGTTTTGTTTGCATCATCAAAATTTCCGGAACCATCCGTTTACGGCTTTCTTTAAGCAAAGGCCCACTGCCTGAGCGCAACCAATCACAAAGCGGCGTAAAGGACATCCGCGTGACGCGTATTGATACTGACTGAGCCTTTCCCCCAGTCCAGCGGTTGCACGCTAAGCTGGCAGGCGACCAAGCACTACAAGGTAGAAGACTCAACGAACTTTATCCGATCTACTCACAGATTGAGATGCGTTTGACGCTTCCGACAGCAACCACCATACGCGCAAGCTGCTCGGATACCTGCTCAAGATTTCTTTCTGCATCGCCTATAGCGTCGGCAAGCGTAGAGGGGCCAGGAACAATCGAGAAAGCGGCAGTGACGCCTGTTGCATAGAGGGGAGAAAGCTTGTCGCCCACACGGCCTGCCAGGCCAATGACAGGGACACCGTATTTCCGGGCCAATGAGGCTACACCTGCTGGGGTCTTGCCCTGGGCACTCTGGCTGTCGATAGCTCCCTCCGCGGTAATGACCAGATCAGCGCCCCGGATCTTCTGTTCCAGGCCCACGGTTTCTATAACCAGTTCTATGCCCGACTTCAGGTCGGCGCCAAGAATGCCCCTCAGCATGCCGCCAATCCCCCCTGCTGCTCCGCTACCCGCGAACGAGTGCATATCAAACCCGGCCTGACTCGCCAGTGTGGAGAAACGGGACAAGGCGCAATCCAGGGATTCAACCTGCTCTGACGTTGCGCCTTTTTGCGGCCCGAACACCGCACTGGCGCCTTCTGGCCCTAACAGTGGATTCGTAACATCACAGGCCACAACGAGTTGAATTCCGGCAAGCCGGTCCTGCGCCGGTGTCACGTCCAAATGGGTTAATTGCTCCAACCCGACGCCTCCGGGAGGAATATCCCTCCCTTGGGCATCCAGCAAACGTGCTCCAAGAGCCTGAAGGATACCAGCGCCACCGTCAGTAGTTGCACTGCCCCCCAGGCACAGGATCAGTTTGCTCGGCCCGTGGGCGAGCACCGCATCTATCAGCTCACCAGTACCACGGCTCGTTGCATGCAGTGCATCGCGGCAACCGGCGGACACCAAGTGAAGACCGCTCGCCTCGGCGACCTCGACAATCGCGGTACGCCCTTCGTCCACCAACCCATAACGTGCACTGACAGTCGCTCCGAGGGGGCCGGTCACATTAGCCGCATGCAGGCTTCCTCCCTGCGATTCTACCAGAGCGACCGTGGTACCCTCGCCGCCGTCAGCAAGTGGCACCTGCACGATGTCGTCTTCAGGAGCACCCCTTTTCCAACCGTATGTGATGGATGAAGCGACGGCCTTCGCAGTGAGGCATTCCTTGAACGAATCCGGCGCAACGACGACACGCATGTCAGATCACTACCTTTGAGGCCAGCCAGACGCACACAATGGTGACCAGCCCCATGATCAGCGTTGCAGTGGTGTGGGATTTGTAAGCGGTCGCCACGTCCATCTTGCTGAACTGGGAAACAACCCAGAAATAACTGTCGTTGGCGTGCGACACCGTCATTGCGCCAGCACCAATAGCCATCACTGCCAGAACACGCCCCAGTTCAGAGTCCAGCCCAAGCTGAGGCATCAATGGTGCAACCAGAGCCGATGTTGTAACTAGGGCAACCGTGGAAGAGCCTTGCGCTGATTTCAAAGCCGCAGCGACAAGGAAAGGCATGATGACACTCAACCCCAGCGTAGAGAGAGTGTCACCCAGGTAGTCGCCCAAAGGCGTCTGAGCCAGGACGGCACCGAAGGCACCGCCGGCACCGGTGATCAGGATAATGGGCGCTGAGACCTCCAGCCCCTTTTGGGTGTGACGGGCAAAATCCCCAAGCTTTTTATCACCCTGCATCAGGATCAGGGCAAACCCCAGGCCGATCATCAAGGCATTCAGCGGCTTGCCCAGGAAGTTCAGTGTTTCATAGAGAGCGCCACTACCCAGAGGTTCGGTCGGATAATTTGCGACGGTCCCAAAGCATATAAGCAGAATCGGCACGAAAATAGGAGCGAATGCTGCCCACGCGGTCGGCAGCTCACCATAGTGTTCCTTGGCTTCCTCGAAAGCTTCCTCGGCCAGTTCCAATTCCTTGCTTTCCAGGTTCCGGCAGCGGTGCGCCCAGAACAACCCCGCAAGAGCGGCGATGACGGCAAATACGAAACCAACGGCAATGACCAAACCCAAGCTGTCTTCAAGACCCAGATTGCCCGCGGCGGCAATCGGGCCCGGTGTCGGCGGCACCAGCGTATGTGTGGCAAACAACCCTGTAGACAGGGCCACAGTCATGGCCACGGGCGATACGGCGAGGGTTCGGGCCATCGAGCGTTTGAGGCTATTCAGGATAACAAAACCCGAATCGCAGAATACCGGTATGGAAACAATGAACCCAACCAGCGACATGGTCAGCTTCGGGAAGCGATCGCCCAGCAGCTTGATAATACTTTCCGCCATGACAATCGCGGCGCCTGTCCGCTCAAGGATGACACCGATAATCGTGCCCAGCACGATTACCAGACCGATGTAGCCAAGAATATTCCCGAACCCGGTGCTGATGGTTTGCTCAATTGAATCTAACGGTAGGCCAAATGCAAACGCGGCCAGGAATGAGGCCAGGAGAAGTGTGATAAATGGGTTAAGTTTAAGCTTGCTGGTCGCGAGTACAATAAACACGATCAGCGCTATCAGGATCAGGACCAGATGCATCGATGATCTCCTTTGGAGTGCATTGTTATTGGTATGGAGTTGAAGTCCAGACTGGCAGTGTAGAAGTTGACTGGCGCAATGTCTTTGTTATAAAAAACAAAAAATATAACTATAAAAAGGATTAATTCGTCGTTTTAAACAAAATTTAGCGAGTATCCAGCGCCAGCTGCAGAATCAAAAGCTCCCGCAGTGAAAATGGCGAAAGACCCGTCATTGACTCAACCTTACGCAGGCGATAACGCACTGTATTGGGGTGAACATGGAGTAGTTCGGCACATCGCAGAATCTGCCCATCGCTCTCGATAAAACGTGCGAGCGTTTTCAGATAGAGCTCCCCGTGGCGCTGCTTGAGAAGATCCGCCACTGGCGCCTGAAGCTCCTGATGCTGCCATCCTGGTGTCAGGCTATGCCAAAGTACCGGGACGCGAAAGACGTCGTAACGGAAACTCTTCTGTAAGGGGTCCTTGCGCCGACCAACCTCCAGAGTTGCCTTGGCAGACTGGTAGCCCATCTGAAAATTCCTGGTAAAGGCCTGGCCTACAGCAAGGATGATATCGTCCCGGGAGGGCAGGGACAGCAATCGACGAAACCGATCGGGGCAAGGCTGCTCCTGATCAGCCTCCAGGAAAAGCAGTAACTGGCGCGGGGAGAGGTGCACAGCCAACGCCGTCTTTTGCCGCTGCTCAATTGAAGACAATAGCGGCGCCAGTACTTGCTCTACAGCCTCTTGGGTTGTGACTTCCAGAAGCAGGGCGGCTCTTTGGCGGTGAAGATCTATTCCCAACTGCTCAAACCAGACATCCGGCACCGGTTTGCCCTCACAAGCGGCCAGTACCGTTTCCTCAATCTGCCGGCGGCGATGTTGACCTGCTTCCAGCAAAGCAACTTGCTCAAGCATGAGCTCTGCGGTTATGCAAACAAGATCGGCAAAGTGTGAGACTTCGGCAGGCGAGCCGGAAATTCCCACCACGGCAGCCAGATGCCCACCCACGGTAACAGGCAAATTCACGCCCGGCTGGGCGCCCGGATATTGGTCAAGGTCGCAGGCCTCGATCACTAACGGCTGCCCCCGCTCCGCAACCATCCGGGCCGCTTCATGCAGGCTGCCAACCCTTTGGGGCTCGCCGGATGCGATGATCACACCATCCGGGCTCATCACGTTGATGGAATGACCGATCGCGATCATGGTGCGCTCGACGATACGTTGGGCTATTTTCTGATCGAGACCGAGCACGTTTTACCGTCCAGGCGCGTTTATATCGAGGGAGGGATGCGCCCCATTTCTGGCGCCGACTTAAGCAAGCCACAGGCACGAGAGTCTAGCCAGCCGTGAGTCAATAGGCAAACAGCGCCCAGCCCTATTGTCAACACTCCTGTTTCAGTTGCACCACTGATTAAAGCCTGCGCTGATGGTCACAGAGCGAGACTTAAGATGAGCCTCATAAGGCCAACCATTGGCGTGCCTCCGGGACCCAAAACCCGCGCTTGCAGGAACAAACTCTTAAATGCCCCCCCCAGAGCAGAGCGATATTGGAGGGTTCACCGGCGAGGAAGCGTTCGGTGTTACGGACCAGCGCTCATTGCTGCCGGCCGGTGTCTTTGCCCAGTCGATGGATTGATCTGTCGCCATAACACATGTTTCGTGTTCCGCGTTTATGATGAATATGAAACACTAAAGCCCGATGTCAGACACCACCTTAACCCGGAGACTTTACCGCAAATGGCTGTTAAATCCGTCGCCCTCGTTGCCCACGACAACAAGAAGAGAGAACTGGTGGACTGGGTCTCTGAAAACCAGGCCCACTTCGCCTCCCTGCGGCTTTATGCCTCCGGCACCACCGGCAGGTTGCTGAGGGAGAACTTGGAAAGGGACGATATCGTATGCATGCTCGGCGGCCCACTGGGAGGCGACCAGCAGATTGGCGCCAAGGGTGCGTTTGTCTGTGCTGTCAGAATTTGACCGTCAATGCGTTGTGCGTTGGCGAGCCAACCGTTATTCCCGGACGGCGCTGCCAGACAAATTCAATGAGCAACTCTTCAATGTTCTTGGGCCGGCGCTTCCCGAAATTGATAAAGTTTCCCGGATCGAGGGTGAAGAAGGTAAGAGTTATATCAGAGCCTTGTATGTTTGGATTGACTCTTTGGCAGAGGCCGACTGTTACGACTTTGAAATTTTTGCTCTGCTCCGCGACGATGTTGGCGATGAAACTTTCTCCGCTATTCAGGATTTAATCGAGGGCTTGGCTGCAGGCCTTAGCGAAGCTTCTGGCTTTAATGACGTAAGCGAAAATTACGCTGATCGAGACAGTCGCACTTTCGTTTCTTATCTTACAAAGTTTGTGAAGTTGAACTTGGATTCTGAGTCCTTGAAGTCTGGCGACTCGGACACCGGTGTTGATTTAGATCCGTCCTAAAGATTGATTTGGTGAGCCTGTCTATTCGTCTTGCCTGAATTTGCTTACATATTGCTTACAAAACGGGGCTCCAGAAACAACAAAGCCCGCGCAGGGCAGGCTAAGTAGTTGAAAATAATGGTGGGCCCAGGTGGACTCGAACCACCGACCAAGGGATTATGAGTCCCCTGCTCTAACCAACTGAGCTATAGGCCCAAAACGTAGAAGTAGCTGCGGCCAATGCGCAGCGGGCGCCATTATACCCATGCAGGTAGGCGCCCGCTACTGGTGCGGCGGCTGGTTAGCCGTTCTGGTCGTCGATGAAGCCGCGCAGGTGGTCGGAGCGGGAAGGGTGGCGCAGTTTGCGCAACGCCTTGGCCTCGATCTGCCGGATTCGCTCGCGGGTGACATCGAACTGCTTGCCCACTTCCTCAAGGGTGTGGTCGGTGTTCATTTCGATACCAAAGCGCATCCTCAGGACCTTGGACTCCCGTGCGGTCAGCCCGGCCAGCACAGACCGGGTGGCTTCCCGCAGGCCTTCGGCGGTGGCGGAGTCCACCGGCGACAGCGCCTGGATGTCCTCGATAAAGTCCCCCAGGTGAGAGTCTTCATCATCGCCGATAGGTGTCTCCATGGAGATCGGTTCCTTGGCGATTTTCAGGACCTTGCGGATCTTGTCCTCCGGCATTTCCATGCGCTCACCCAGTTCTTCCGGGGTTGGCTCACGGCCCATCTCCTGAAGCATCTGGCGGGAGATGCGGTTCAGTTTGTTGATGGTCTCGATCATGTGAACCGGAATCCGGATGGTCCGGGCCTGGTCTGCGATCGAGCGGGTGATGGCCTGCCGGATCCACCAGGTGGCGTAGGTGGAGAACTTGTAGCCGCGCCGGTATTCAAACTTGTCCACCGCTTTCATCAGGCCGATGTTGCCTTCCTGGATCAGGTCCAGGAACTGCAGGCCGCGGTTGGTGTACTTCTTGGCGATGGAAATCACCAGGCGCAGGTTGGCTTCGACCATTTCCTTCTTGGCGCGCCGGGCCTTGGCTTCGCCGATGGATACGCGGCGGTTGATCTCCTTGATGTCCGGAATATCCAGGTCGACCTCAGTCTGGATATTGGCAATGCGCTTCTGCATGCGCACGATTTCATCAATGCGCTCACCGATGGCTGCGGCATAGGGTTTCTTGCTGCGGGCCGTCTTTGCGGCCCAGTCCAGATTGGTCTCGTTGCCCGGGAAGGACTTGATGAAATCCTTGCGTGGCATCTTGCTTTCGCGAACACAGATGCGCATTACGGCGCGCTCGTTTTCACGAACCAGCTCGTTGGTAGAGCGAATCACGTTAACCAGTTCGTCGAACGCTTTGTTGGCCAGCTTGAACGGGGCAAACACCTGACCCAGCTCATTCAGTGCGGCCTGGGTGGTTTTGTGACCACGGCCGTGCCTTTCCAGAGCCTTGTTGGCCGCGGTGAGCTTCTCGTTCAGCAACTCGAAGCGCAGGCGGGTTTCTTCCGGATCCGGCCCGTTGTCGGTTTCTTCCTCGGAATCGTCGTCGTCATCGTCGCTGCTGCTGTCTGAATCGTCAGACGAGGTATCGGCGGTGTCTTCGCCCATGAATGGTTCGGCGTCGTCCGGATCCAGAAAGCCGGTGACGATATCGCTGATGCGGCCTTCGTTCTCGATGATCCGCTCGTAAGCCTGAATAACTGTGCCGGTGGTGCCGGGGAAATGGGCCACGGCGGCCATGACGTCACGGATGCCTTCTTCGATGCGCTTGGCGATGACGATTTCGCCTTCCCGGGTCAGCAGCTCCACGGTACCCATTTCACGCATGTACATGCGTACCGGATCGGTGGTGCGGCCGGCGTCGGATTCCACAGCGGCCAGCGCGGCGGCGGCCTCGGCAGCAGCGGCTTCATCGGCGGTGGAGTCGCCGTCTGTCATCAACAGCGTGTCGGCATCGGGTGCGACTTCAGAAACCTGGATGCCCATGTCGTTGATCATCCGGATGATGTCTTCAACCTGGTCCGGGTCGGCTATGTCTTCCGGGAGGTGGTCGTTCACCTCTGCGTAAGTCAGGTAACCTTGTTCTTTGCCTCGGGCAATGAGGTCTTTCAAACGTGATTTTTGCGAATTGCCTGACATAGACACCCTGTGAACTCGCTTTTAGACGGAAAAAAGTTAAACAGCCATTATAGCTGTCGCCTATTCGGTCCGCCACCAAATGGTTAGATGGTGATCAGACGGCCAAGTTTCAAGTGCTATCGCGCGGCTGCGGCACTTGTCCGGGATTGCACAGCGCCACGCTGAGGTCCCGCTCAGGACGGATCCTGGCGGCTGAGCCGCTGTAATTCCTGGCGCTCGGCGTCGGACAGGTCGCGTATGCTGCGTTTTTCTGTCAGCAGTGCGGCCAGTCGCTGTTTGTGAGTGGCCTCCCTGTTTGGCGTCAACATCTGGCGTGCGCCAGCCAGAGCATTGTCCCGGGAGGGCAGATGTTCCAGGCCATCAAAGAGCCGGTAGAACCGGCTGTGAGCCTCGCTGTCCTGGGCCAGGGCTGCCATCAGGCGACGTTTGTCGGGGATGTCCCGGCTGATGATCCATTCGGCAAACTGCCGGGCCTGATGCAGTTGACGGTCTTCGCGACACAGGGCCAGCAGTTCGGTCGCCATCTCCGGCGCTTCGAGGAGCGCCTGACACAGCATGACGTCTTTACTGAGCTTTACGTTGACCGGCGCTTCCGCGATGCGCTCCGGACCTTTGCCAAAGCGTCCGTATCCGCCCGCGCGTTCCCGATTCGCCTGCCAGTCGCGCCGGTTGCCACACAGGCGCAGCATTTCATGCCACATGGCGTCTCGCAGGGTACTGCGGGGCATCTTGTTCAGCAGTGGCTCGGCACGTGACCTGAGTTCACCCCGGTGCTCAGGCAGTGTCAGGTCGAGGCCTTCGCTCTGACGGTCGAAAAGATACCGCGACAGGGGTCTTGCCCCGTCGATGCGCTTGCGAAATGCCTCTGCACCTTCCTGGCGCACCAGCGTATCCGGGTCTTCGCCGTCCGGCAGCATCAGAAACTGCAGATGCAGGCCATCGGTCAATAGCTCCAGCGCGTTCTCCATGGCGCGATCCGCTGCCCGGTAACCGGCGCTGTCACCATCAAAGCAGAACACCAGGTGCCGGACCTGGCGCAACAGCGCTGTCAGGCTGTCCTGATTGGTGGCTGTGCCCAGGGTGGCGACCGCGTAGTGGATGCCGTGCTGGGCCAGGGCAATCACGTCCATGTAGCCCTCGACCACCAGCAGGCGATCCAGTTGTCGGGTGGCCTGGCGGGCTTCAAACAGCCCGTAGATCTCCCGGCTTTTGTGGAACACGTCCGATTCCGGCGAATTGATGTACTTCGCCTTGTCATCGCCCAGCGTGCGACCGCCAAACGCGACGGTTTTGCCCCGGGTGTTGCGGATCGGAAACATCACCCGATTGCGAAACAGGTCCCGAAGCCGGCCGAAGCGATCGGAAATAGTCCCCGTCTCAAGCAACGGTGCCTGCAGTTCCTGATTAACCGCCTCGGCCAGGGCGGTGCCGGTTCCGGGCGCATAGCCGAGCTGATAAAGCTCGATGATGCTCGCGTCCAGCCCGCGTTGTGTCAGATAGTCGCGGGCAAATGCGCCATCGGGACGACCGAGGGCCGACTGATAGAAGCGACTGGCAAAATCCAGCGCGTCGGTCAGGGTGCGGGCCTGCTGCATTTCCTGGCGTGCAACCTGATCGTAGGGCACTTCCAGCCCGGCCCGGCGGGCCAGCTCCTCAACGGCATCGGTGAAACCGAGGCCGTCGAATTCCCGCACAAAGCTGATGGCGTCACCATGAGCGCCGCAGCCAAAGCAGTGATAAAACCCCTTGTCCGGCCGGACATTGAACGACGGTGTTTTCTCGTCGTGAAATGGGCAACGGGCCTTGTAGTTACTGCCGGCCTTCTTGAGCGTGATGCGGGACCCGATCAGATCGGCCAGATCAACCCGATCCAGCAGATCTTCAACAAACCGTTGAGGGATCAGTCCGCTCATGAATTCTCCGTTACCAGCGCCAGGCTGATAAAATCACCATAGCCAAAAATGCCGCCGAAGCCAGGCCCCGGCGGCATTTTGGGCTCGTGTCGGCTTCCACATAGAAGCGACGCGATCCGTCTCGCGTGACGCAATAGCGACCTAGTACAGACGCTCGAACTTGCGCTGTTCCCGCTGAAGCTTCTTGAGATGACGCTTGACGGCAGCGGCCGCCTTGCGCTTACGAACAGCCGTCGGCTTTTCGTAGTGCTCACGACGACGTACTTCTGACAGCACACCGGCTTTCTCGCAGGAGCGCTTGAAGCGACGCAGGGCTACGTCAAACGGTTCATTCTCTTTCACTTTGACAGCTGGCATTCGAAAATCACCTACCTGATAGAATCGGTTCCAGTTTCGGAAGAGTGCAGACAGGTCTACCTGTGTCGTTTCCCGGCACTCGGCGACTTGTTGCTCGCCAGCCTTGTTCTGCGTTCTCTTCGACTCGATGCCTGACCGGATTGATCAAAACTCAGCCAGTGCATATTTAAGGGCGGCAATGATAGCGCCTCACATAGGAAAAGGTCAATGTCTTACCGATTAAACTGGGGGGATTCGTCCGCATTCTGATAAAATGCCGACCGCTACCCTTGTCACCACGCCCCGGCCTTTAATTGCACGCCGGGGCCCGAGCCCGGGCGACTGTGTTGTTATGCTGATTTTAGGAATAGAAACCTCCTGTGACGAAACCGGAGTCGCGCTGTACGACAGTGAGGAGGGGCTGCTGGCCGATGCACTGTTCAGCCAGGTGGATATGCATGCCGACTACGGCGGCGTTGTCCCCGAACTGGCCTCCCGGGATCATGTTCGCAAGTTATTGCCGCTGTGTGATCAGGTGCTGAACGAGGCGGGGCTGACCCGCCATGATATCGACGGCATCGCCTACACGGCCGGTCCGGGCCTGATCGGCGCGTTGATGGTGGGTGGGGCGGTGGCTCATGCGCTGGCCTTCGCCCTGGATATCCCGGTGCTTGGTGTTCATCACATGGAAGGGCATTTGCTGGCGCCGATGCTGGAGCCTGAACCTCCGGCGTTCCCTTTCGTGGCGTTGCTGGTATCCGGCGGGCATACCCAACTGGTCGAAGTGGCCGGTATCGGCGAATACGTTCTGTTGGGGGAGTCGGTGGATGACGCCGCCGGTGAAGCGTTTGACAAGACGGCCAAGATGCTGGGTCTGGATTATCCGGGTGGGCCGCGGGTTGCTGCACTCGCCGAAAAGGGCACCCCCGGGCGTTTTCGGTTTCCCCGACCCATGACGGACCGTCCGGGGCTGGATTTCAGTTTCAGCGGGCTCAAGACCTACACGCTCAATACCGTCAATGAGGCCCGGGCGACGGACGATCTCAGTGATCAGACCCGTGCCGATATCGCGTTGGCGTTCGAGTCCGCCGCGGTGGATACACTGGTGATCAAATGCCGGCGGGCCCTGGTCCAGACCCAATGCCCGCGACTGGTGATTGCCGGCGGGGTCAGCGCCAACAAGCGTTTGCGGGCAGGCCTGGAGACCATGGCCCGCAAACAGCAGGCCTCGGTCTTTTATGCCCGGCCGGAGTTCTGCACGGATAACGGGGCGATGATCGCCTACGCCGGTTGCCAGCGGCTGAGGGCAGGGCAGCGGGATGGTGACCGGATCATTGCGGTACCTCGCTGGCCGATGGATACATTACCCGCCATCGGTGAGTCCAGATTGGCCGGTCTGGTTGATTGAGCGCTCTTCTAAAACCGCATTTCCCGCCCCTGCATCAGTCTGATCAGATTATTGCGGTGGCGCACCACAATCAACAGGGCCAGCAAGCCGAACAGCGGTAGCGCCTCCGGTTCCAGCAGAGCGCTGATAGGTGGCCCGCTGATAATCGCCAGGAGGGAGGCGATCGCCGCAATTCGCCATCGCCACATGGCGCCCCCCCAGATGAGGCAGAGCAGCAGGGTGGTCACAGGTGCGAGCGCCAGACCAGCACCCAGCGCCGTCGCCACGCCCTTGCCGCCCTGGAAGCGATAGAACACCGGGATCATATGGCCGGTAACAGCGCACAGGGCGACCATCACCTGGGCAAAGAGGCTCATCCCGAGCGCGTTCGCAAACCAGGTTGGCAGTCCACCTTTGGCGGCGTCCAGGGCCAGGGTTAAGATCGCAGCCAGCCAGCCGCCGGTGCGATAGACGTTGGTTGTGCCCGGGTTGCCTGACCCCAGCCCGCGGGGATCGGGCAGGTGCAACAGGCGACAGACTGGAATCGCAAACAGGACCGAGCCGGCCAGATAAGCCAGCACACAGAGTAAAACCAGCAGCAGGGCGTCGTTCATGGTTTCCCCGGGCAGAGACTTGCGTGGGCAATGTATGCGAAAATCGCCCGGCGCTACGATAACGGAGTGCAGTTCAGCACGGTAACGGGTTGACGTAAAGCAGACAATCAACAAGCAGGTTCCCTGTGGTTGGGAGCGGAGGCATCAGCGGTGATGGACAGTGTACTGATCGAAGGGCTGACGGTAGACGCTGTCATTGGTGTCTACGACTGGGAACGTGAGATTTCACAAACGCTGTTGATTGACCTGGAGATGGCCTGGGACAACCGGGCCCCCGGGCAATCGGACGACGTCGGCAATGCCCTGGACTATGCCCGCGTCAGTGAGGCCGTGGCCGAGTTTTTTGCCCACAATCAGCCTCAACTGCTGGAAGCCGCCGCCGAAGGGCTGTCAACGCAACTGCGGCATCAGTTCGGCATCAGCTGGCTGCGGCTGGTGATTCGAAAACCCGGTGCCGTTCCGCAGGCCCGGGCGGTGGGCGTTTGCATTGAACGAGGGCAGCGACCATGAGTGATCGGGCGACGGTTTACATCAGTATTGGAAGCAATGTCGAGCGTGAGCGCCATATCACCGCTGCGCTGGATGCTCTGGCGGAACACTTTGGAGCCCTCGATATTTCATCGGTGTATGAAAGCGAAGCGGTGGGGTTTGACGGGGATAATTTCCTGAATCTGGTGGTTGCGGTAACCACCGGGGTGCCCGTCGCGGAGCTGTCCCGGTTCTTCAAGCGCCTGGAAGCGGATAACGGTCGTCGCCGTGACCTGCCCAGGTTCAGTGCGCGGACTCTGGACCTGGATATTCTGACCTACGACGATCGCACCGGCGATGTTGAGGGTATTGAGTTGCCACGGGGTGAGATCCTGAAAAACGCCTTTGTGCTGCTGCCGCTGGCCGAGATTGCCCCGACGGCCGTTCATCCGCTGGCCGGTAAGACCTACGCTGAGCTCTGGCAGCACTATGATCGGCAGCAGAAGCTCTGGCCGGTGCCCTTTAGCTGGCAGGGCCGGGTCATTTCCCCGCGGCCCCCGCGCTAGTGCTAAGGGGCACTAGAATCCATTCAGGTGATGGTTACGGAACAGCTGAATAAGACCGTCGGTTGAGCTGTCGGTGCTGACTTCTGCAGAATTGCTATCCAGCAGCCGGGTGAGAATGTCCTTGCCGAGCTGCTTGCCCAGTTCCACCCCCCATTGATCAAACGAGTCCACATCCCAGATGACCCCCTGGGCATAGGTTTTATGCTCATACAGGGCGATCAGCGCACCCACGGTGCGCGGTGTGGCGCGCTCAAACAACAGGGTATTACTCGGCTTGTTGCCGGGGATCACTTTGTGAGGCGCGAGCTGTTTGATGGCCGCCTGGTCAAGCCCCTCGGCTTCCAGTTCGCGCACGGCTTCTGCTTCGGTCTTGCCGCGCATCAGCGCCTGGGTCTGGCTCAGGCAGTTGGCAAACAGGATCGCATGATGGTCGGCGACCGGGTTATGGGTGTGCAGGGGAATAATAAAGTCCGCTGGTGACAGCCTGGTGCCCTGGTGCAGGAGCTGATGATAGGCGTGCTGACCATTGGCTCCGGCGCCGCCCCATATGATTGGACCGGTTTCATAATCCACCGGGGTGCCGTCCCGGGTAACGCACTTGCCATTACTTTCCATATCCAGTTGTTGCAGGTGCGCTGGCAGCCCTCTCAGGTAATGATCGTAGGGCAGGATGGCGTGGGCATCGGCGCCCCAGAAGTTGCCGTACCACACGCCCAGCAAAGCCATCAGTACCGGCAGGTTCTGCTCCAGTGGAGCGGTCCTGAAGTGTTTGTCCATGGCGTGGGCGCCGGACAGCAGGGCGCGGAAATTGTCCATGCCGATGGTCAGCGCGGTGGGTAGCCCGATCGCCGACCAGAGTGAGTAGCGCCCACCCACCCAGTCCCACATGGGAAAGATATTTTCCTCGGCGATGCCGAAACGGACCGCCTCCGGTGTATTCGCGGTAACCGCTACAAAGTGCTTGCCGATGCGCTCCTCGGAGCCCCCGTTGTGGAGAAACCATTCGCGTGCGACCCGGGTGTTTTCCAGGGTTTCCTGGGTCCGGAATGACTTTGACTGGATCAGGAATAGCGTGGTTTCGGGGTTAATATGGCGAAGTACTTCCGTGATGTGGCTGCCGTCAATGTTGGCCACATAATGACAGTTCAGGCGGCCGTGCCAGTAGGGCTTCAGCGAGGCAGAGACCAGCTTCGGGCCGAGGAACGACCCGCCAATGCCGATGCTGACCACATCCGTGAACGGCTTGTTGGTAAAGCCGCGCCACTGGGTGCTGCGGACCCGCCAGACAAATTCCTCCATGCGGGCAAGCGTGCTGCGTACCTCGGGCATGATATCGCGACCATCCACCTCAATCGCTTCAGCCGACAGATTACGTAGAGCGGTGTGCAGGGCAGGGCGGTTTTCGCTGTTGTTGATTGGGTCGCCCCGGAACATGGCTTCGATTTTTGCAGGCAGTCCACAGCGACGGGCAAGGGCCATCAGGTGGGACAGGGTGTCGTCTGTAATCAGGTTCTTGGAGTAGTCCAGCGATAACCCGGCCGCTTCTGCAAAGTACCGTTCAAACCGCTGCGGATCCCGATCAAAGAGGTCCCGCATGTGCACGGCTTTCATGGTCTGCTGGTGGTCTGCCAGAGCCTGCCATTCGGTGGTACGGGTCAGTGGTGCAGCGGCCTCGGTCACGTTGGAATCCTTTCTGGTTGGGTTAGCGTTGAATCGATACGTTATCAATCAGCCGGGTCGTGCCCAGGAACGCAGCCGCCAGAATGGTCAGTTGCGTATCCTCGGCACGGGCCGGCTTCAGGGTCAGGCTGTTGGCGATGTTGAAGTAATCGGGACGCAGGCCAGCCCGGGTGAGTGCGGCCAGCGCCTGCTGTTCCAGCTCTGCATAGTCGGTCGCGCCTTCCATCAGTGCTTCTGCGGTGCGTTGCAGGGTCTGGTGAATGACCGGGGCCCGACTCCGTTCGTCACTGGACAGATAACCGTTGCGGGAGCTTTTGGCCAGGCCATCGTCGTCGCGAACCGTCGGCGCGCCAATGATCTCCACGGGTATAAACAGGTCCCGCGTCAGTTTGCGGATCACCGCCAACTGTTGAAAGTCTTTCTCGCCAAAGACAGCCAGGTCGGGCTGGATCATGTTGAACAGCATGGTGACCACGGTCGCCACGCCTTCAAAGTGGCCGGGGCGGCTGGCACCACAGTAGCCGTCGCTCACGTCCGGCACCACAACCTGGGTCTGGTTGGCCAGGCCGTCCGGATAGACGTCGTCCGGAGCGGGTGCAAAGATCAGCGTATTGCCAGCCGCCTGGAGCTTGTCCTGGTCTTCCTGGAGGGTGCGCGGGTAGCTGTCCAGGTCCTCATTGGCGCCGAACTGCATGGGGTTTACAAAGATGCTGGTGACCACCACATCCGCCGCCTGTCTGGCATACCCCACCAGTGCCAGATGTCCCTCATGGAGGTTGCCCATCGTGGGCACCAGGCCAATGCGTTTTTCCTGCTGGCGATACCCTTGGAGGACGGCTCGCAATTCTTTGAGTGTATGGATGGTTCTCATGCTTTGAACGTATGCTCCTCGCCGGGGAATTGACGGGTGCGGACGGCTTCGGCGTAGGCCGCAAATGCTGTCTGGATGGTACCGGTCTCCTTGAGGAAGTCCTTGACGAATCGGGGGCGGCGGCCTGGCGTGATGCCGAGCATGTCGTGCATCACCAGAACCTGCCCGTCTGTGGCGGCGCCAGCGCCAATGCCGATCACCGGTGCGCGAACGGTCCGGGTAATACGCGCGGCGAGCTCCGCCGGAACGCATTCCAGCAGGATCACATCGGCTCCGGCGGCCTCAAGCTGACAGGCATGCTCAAGCATCAGTTCGGCGTGCTTTTCGTCACGGCCCTGAACTTTGTAACCGCCAAATTTGTTGACGAATTGTGGCGTCAGACCAAGATGGGCGCAGACCGGAATGCCGCGCTCACTGAGGGCATGAATGGTGCCTTCCATCCAGTCGGTGCCTTCAAGTTTGATCATATGAGCGCCAGCGCGCATGAGGGCGGCGGCATTGCTGAGGGCGTCGGGTAGGGTCCCGTAGCTCATGAACGGCATATCAGCCATGATCAGCGCGCCTTTATTGCCGCGGGCAACCGCACGGGTGTGATAACACATGTCGTCCATGGTGACGGGGAGGGTGCTGTCGTTGCCTTGCAGTACCATGCCCAGGGAATCCCCCACCAGAATGGCGTCAACGCCCGCCTCACTGACCGCCTGAGCAAACGTGGCATCGTAGGCGGTCAGGACAGAAAACGCTTCACCATTCCGTTTGTAGTCACGCAGGGTGTTGATGGTAACCGCCATAGAATCCGTGCCTTTTCAGTGTATGAGTCAGAATTATCCGGATGTTGGTAGCGAACACGTCCCCGGGGAACTGCTCAGTGCTTCCCTAGGTTAATTCGGCCCTACCCCGGAGGCAAGGCCGGTGCACGCAGTCGCTGCTCAGCGCTTCCTTAGCTCAGCCGTTGCAGTTGATTGTCCGGGCAGCACCGTCGCAGTTCGGCCAGAGCGCGACTGTCGGGCAATACCAGCGATGGTTCAAGATCCAGCAACGGCTGAAGCACGAAGTCGCGGTTAACCAGCTCCCGGTGGGGTACCGTCAGTCTGGCGTCACTGATTGTCTGGTCTCCGAACAGCAAGAGGTCCAGGTCCAGGGTGCGTGGGCCCCACCGACTGTCTCTGCGCCGCTGGTGTAGCCGTTCAATCGCCTGTAACTGGTCCAGTAGCCTGTGGGCGTCCAGTCCGGTCTGCAGGCAGACAGCGCCGTTAATGAAGTCTGGCTGGTCCGGTGGCCCGACGGGTAGGCTGCGGTAAAATGGCGACTGTGCGATCAGTGTCGTCGCGGGCATGCGGGCCAGTTCAACGATTGCGCTGGCAAGCTGATTCAACGGATCTGCCAGGTTGCTGCCGAGTCCGACGTAAGCCCTCACCCGGGTCATGGTTTACTCGCGGTTGGCGGGCTTGCGGCGGCGCCGGCGTTTGCGCGGACCATCACTGCCCAGCTGGCTGAGCATTTTTTCGCGATCCCGTTCATCTGCCTCCTGAAACTCTGTCCACCACTGCCCCAGCCCTGGCTCGACCTCGCCAGCCAGTTCCCGGACCAGCAGGAAATCATAGGCCGCGCGAAAACGGGGGTGATCCATGGTCTGAAAGGCTCGTTTGCCGTTGCGTCGCGGCAGCCGCATCTGCAACTCCCAGATTTCCTTCATCGGCCCGGAGAATCGCTTGGGGATGGCGGTGGCCTGAACCTGCCGGCCGATGACTTTTGCAATGGCCTGGTGCAGCGCGGGCTGGATTGGCTCGCCATTGTCCTGACGTTTGCGCCACTCAGCCTGCAGGGCCGGCCACAGCATGGCGGCGTAGAGGAAATAGGGGGTTACGGATTTGCCCTGCTGGATACGCCGGTCCGTGTTCTGCAGTGCCTGCCGAATCAACTGGTCCGGTTCGCCGGAGTCCAGAGCGCGGGCGGTTTCCGGAAACAGCGGGGCGAGCAGGTCGTAGCGTCGCAACCGGTCGTATGTTGCTTCGCCGTAACCGGCTGAAAACAGCTTCAGTATTTCTTCGAACAGTCGGGCCGGGGGGATGTGCGTAAGCAGGGGCGCAAGCTCGACGATAGGGGCCTCGGTGTCCGGTGCGATGTCGAAGTCCAGCTTGGCGGCAAAGCGAATCGCACGCAACATTCTCACCGGGTCTTCCCGGTAGCGGGTTTCCGGGTCACCGATCAGTCGCAACTGGCGATTGTGCAGATCTTCGATGCCGCGGGCGAAATCAATCACCGTGAAATCGCGGATGCAGTAGTAGAGCGCATTGACTGTAAAATCACGGCGCAGGGCATCCTCTTCCATCGAGCCGTACACGTTATCCCGCAGCAGCAATCCGTGTTCGCTGGTCCGGCGGTCATCGTCGTCATCATCGGTATTGGCCGCGTTGCCCCGGAAGGTGGTGACCTCGATGACCTCCCGGCCAAACAGCACATGAACAATGCGGAACCGCCGCCCGATCAGGCGCGAGTTGCGAAACAGGTCGTGCACCTCCTCGGGGGTGGCATTGGTGGCGATGTCAAAGTCCTTCGGACGTTCGCCAATGAGGATGTCCCGCACGCCACCGCCGACCAGATATGCCTCGAAGCCTGCATGGTTGAGGCGGTTCAACACCTTTTTTGCCGGCTCGCTGATAATGGAGCGAGAGACTGTGTGCTGATCGCGAGGAATGATCTCTCGGGTGTAGACGGGGGCTGTTTTCTTGCCACGACCGGGCATGAATGACATCAGTTTTTTCAGCATGAATCCGTATCTGAGATGGGAAAAGGAGAGAGTTTAACGGTTTGCAGGCGATTTGCCCATGCCGGGAATATTCAGCCGGTCTGGCGGTGGGTGTCAGAAGGGCGACCGAATTATTCAGCGCTTCCTTGAAGGGCAATGAGGCAGAAAATCAAAAGGCGGATTCGCTTTCACGAACCCGCCCGGGAATAGTACACGATCTGCGTTGTTTTTGTTATTACCAGGGTCCATGCCCTTTTGTACCTCTTCACGAGGTGAATCACGCAAGCGGAACGCTTTGAATACAGAGAGTGGTAATCAACAAGCACAAGATCGAGTAAATATAGCGGCGTCTGGAAGACGATTCTTCTCTACATCTACAACTTGCACTCGCCAAGGCACCCCTAAAAAGCTCAGCACCCAAAACACTCAGTTCGCTCTCGTTCAATTGTTGTTTTTGTTTCTGAACGTTTTCCCGCAGCTTTTTGTTTTTGTTTTGTCGCTGCATTGCCACATTGTTTTTGTTGTTGTGCGCCCTTAAGAGTGCACTGCCTGTGCCAGGTTTTAAAAAGTGTTTATTAACAGTCGCTTAATTAAAGTTAACCTGAATCGAGAAGTGCTTTTAAGTTCAAAGTGTTACCCAGGTCTCAGTAAATATGTGGAGCGTGTTCCTTGAGGTAACACTGGGTAACAGTTGATGTGGGGTTCATTGTTTCCTTATGTGCCCGAGCTTTTCTTGCGTGGAATGCCCAGCCGCTGTCGCCGTTCCCACAGAGACTTTCGACTGATACCGAGCTTCTGGGCCAGTTCCGTTTCACTCATACGGTCCTGATTTTCCAGCACGAAATGCTGGAAGTAGTCTTCCAGGGAAAGGTCGCTGCCGGTCTCGTTATCGTGCATCTGGGTAGGTTGGTTGCCGCCTTCCACCAGGCCTTCCGGGATGCTGAAGTCACCTCCGTTGCTGTCCAGGTCAAGCAGGCCGGGGGAAATGACGTCGTCGTCTGCGAGGATGGTCGCCCGTTCGATGGCGTTTTCGAGCTCCCTTACGTTCCCGGGCCAGCGGTGGCGCTTAAGCGCCTGCATGGATTCCGGGCTTAGTTTCAGCCCCGGTTTGCCCATGTTTTTACTCTGGCGTTCCAGGAATCGCCGGGCCAGTCCCAGAATGTCCGTATCCCGTTCCCGCAGTGGAGGGATGCGAATCTGCATGACGTTGAGGCGATAGTAGAGGTCTTCCCGGAACTCGCCGGTGCGGGTCATTGCCTTGAGGTTCCGGTGGGTGGCGGCAATCATCCGGACATTCACCTTGCGGCTCTGCGTGGAGCCCACCTTGCGGATTTCGCCTTCCTGCAGGACTCTTAGCAACCTTGCCTGGGCCTCAGCCGGCAACTCACCGATTTCGTCAAGAAACAGACTGCCGCCATCGGCCGCCTCGATCAGCCCGGTTCGGGCAGAGACCGCGCCGGTGAACGAGCCTTTTTCATGTCCGAACAGTTCCGATTCGATCAGGCTTTCCGGAATGGCCGCGCAGTTGACCGAAATCAAGGGATTGCGCGCGCGCGGGCTCATCAGGTGAAGCGCGCGGGCGGCCAGTTCCTTGCCGGTGCCTGACTCTCCCTGCACCAGCACCGTGGTTTCTGTGGGGGCGACTTTGCGGATAAGGGTGAACACTTGCTGCATGGCATCACACTGGCCAAACATGATCCTGGCCGGATCACCGGACTGGTCGGCGGCCTGGCTGCTGTCGGCAGTGAGGTTGTCGTCCTGGACCATATTCCGGGTCAGGATGGTTTCCACCGCTGCGAGCATTTCATCATGGTCGAATGGTTTGGCGATGTATTCGACGGCGCCAAGTTTCATCGAGTCAACGGCGGAGCGCAGACTGGCGTAGCTGGTCATGATCAGCACAGGCGTTCCGGGTGCCCGGCTGATCAGTTCGGTGCCGGGTGCCCCCGGTAGCCGCAGGTCAGAGATGATCAGGTCAAACTGTTGTAGATCGAACTGGCGCTCCGCGGCATCCACAGCTCCCGCATCAGACACGTCATAGCCGGCATGCTGCAGTAATTTGCGCAGGGCAGAGCGAATGATTTCCTCGTCTTCTACAATAAGTATGCGACGCATCGTGATGTTAAAACCTTTGGTTCGGGTTGACGCCGGCCATCTCGGTGTCGGCTTCGTAGGCCGGAAGTCTCAGGCGTACGCAGGTTCCCTGTTCTGACTGAGGGCCGGCCGGGCTCTCGACCTGGATATTTCCGTAATGTTCTTCAATGATGCTGTAGACCAGTGACAACCCGAGGCCGGTGCCCTGATTGGCTTCCTTGGTGGTGTAGAACGGCTCGAAAATATGGTCCAGTTGATCTTCCGGTATTCCGCCGCCCGCATCGAGAACCTCGATAATAGCGGAGTACCCTTCCCGGTTTCCACCGATCACGATACGCCCGCCATCCGGTGAGGCGTCCCGGGCGTTTGCCAGTAAATTGACGAAGACCTGCACCAGTCGCTGTTCATCGCCCAGGACGGTCAGACTTTCCGGGCACTCGTTCTGATAGAGAATATTCCGCCCCTTGTCGCTCAGTGACAGCAGGTTGATTGATTCATCCACGCACCGCCGGATGATGACCGGCTCATAGCGATTGGCCTGGGCGTGGTTACCGGTCCGGGCAAAATTCATCAGTGATTGCAGAATGGTGGAAATGCGACGGGTCTGCTGCTGGATCTGATTGGCGGTATCGAGAATGTTGACGTCATCGGTTTCCAGCTTGAGATTCTGGGCCAGCGACGAGATACCGGTAACGGGATTGCCTACTTCATGGGCCACTCCGGCAGCCAGTCGGCCCACAGAGGCCAGACGTTCACTGTGCATCAGCTCATCTTCCAGCAGGCGGGTTTCAGTCTGATCCTCCACCAGGATAATACTGCCACCTTCCGAATGTTCCGGCCCGCTGAGCGTGGACTTGTGCAGGTTGAGCCAGTGGGGGCGCCCGCCAAGATCCAGGCGGTGTTTGTAGCGGTGCAGGTCCGGGCCGTTGACAAAGTCGTCCAGCAGGAGGTGCCAGTGCTCGGGCAGTGCCAGCAGGCGGGCGCCGACCACATCCTCCGCGGCAATGCGGGTGAGATCTTCCATGGCGTGATTCCACATCAGGATTTCGCCGTCATCGCCCACGGAGCAGGCCGGGATTGGCAGGTTCTGAAGCGTCTGGCGATAATGGCGACGGAGATTGTCCAGCTCTCCGGCCAGGCCAGTGAGTTGATTCTGGTAGTCACCGAGTGCCCGTTCCACATACTGGATGTCCTGGGCGGTGCCACTGCCGGCCATGGGTTTGTAGCCCAGATGGCGTTTGACCATGTCCCGGGCGACTGAGGGGCCGAGCAGGCCGGACAGATTGATTTCTACCTGATCCCGCAGGCGTCTGAGCTGATAGGGTCGGTATTCTACCGCGGGCAGCTTGAGCTGGTTCCGGGCGCGCTCGATCTCCCGGTGGCTGACGTTTTTGCCCAGTGGCTCGGCCAACTGTTTGATAAAGTCGTCGGAAGACGTCGCCAGCAGTTCCCTGCGCTGGGGGCGAGACAAGGCACCCATGGAGCAGGCCTGGGCGGCACTGCTTTCATCTTTAGTGGTGACGCTCACCACGGACACGACGGTAAAAACAACCACATTCAGCGCCAGACTGACAAACGTAAAGATGTACCAGTTGGCGTTGTCGGGGGCGAGCGGTAATTGCAGCCATACTGGCAGATGGCCGGCGTGGGAGAAAGGTAATACCAGCGTCAGGGTCCAGGTCAGGGTGCCGGTGACAAGCCCGGCAATCAGTCCCCGCCGGTTGCCTTCGGGCCAGTAGATGATACCCAGGGCGCCAGGGAGTAGTTGCAGCAGGCCGGTGAGGGACAGGGCGCCGAGAATCGACAGGTCCAGGTGTTTGCCGATGACCTCGTGAAACAGCAGAGCGGCGAAAATGATGATCGCGATGAGCACCCGTTTGACCCAGCGCAACCAGCGGTAGATGTCGTCCTGATCCCGGGGTGTGCGCAGGGGCAGCACCACGTGGTTGAGCACCATTCCCGCCAGGGCCAGGGTGCTGACGATCATCAGGCCGCTGGCGGCGGACATACCGGCGATGTACATCAGCAGGGTGAGGGCGGGCCTGTCCAGAGCCATGGCAACGCCGAGGGCAAAAAAGTTGGGTGGCATGTCCACCGCAAGCCGGATACCGCCCCAGAGAATGACCGGGACCGGCAGGGCCAGCAGCAGCAGATACAGGGGCAGCCCCCAACTGGCCCGAGCCATCGCACGGGGGCTGGGGTTTTCGCTGAACGTCATGTGGTACATGTGAGGCAGTACCAGCGCGCCGGCGAACGACATCAGCATCAGTGCCCGCCAGCTTCCATCATTGATCCTCGCCTCCAGCGCACCGATCTGGCCGGAGTAACCCTTCAGCCAGGCGTCCAGACCATCCAGGCCGCCGAAGACGCTGATCAGAGTGATGGCGCCAAGCAACAGAATGGCGCCCAGCTTGATCAAGGAGTCGAAGGCCACGGCCAGCACCAGACCATGGTGGCTGTCCGAACCCTGGTCGCGGCGGGCGCCGAACAGAACGGCAAACAGCACGACGGTCAGGCTGAACAGCACGCTGGCCAGTTGCGGGGATGCGCCCGGTGACAGCAGGGTGACTGACGTTGAAACGGCCTTGATCTGCATGCTCAGCAACGACAGGATAGCCGCCCCCGAGCACAGGGTTACCAGAGTGCCCGCCCACTGACTGCGGTAACGGAAGGCGAACACATCGGCCAGTGAGGTCAACTGATAGGCGCGTCCGATACGCATGATCGGGTTGAGCAACACCGGGGCCAGCAGAAAAGCGCCGCTGATGCCGAGGTAGTAAGCGAGGAACCCGAAGCCGGAGTCGGCGGCCATCCCGACGGCCCCGTAAATGGCCCATATGCCGGCGTAAACACCAAGGCTGAGAACATAGACGAGCGGGCTCCGGACCCACTGGTGTGGGATCATTCCGCGATCGGTCATGTGGGCCAGGGCGAACAGGAATGACAGATAGAGCAGGCTGACCAGCAAAAGCGAGGGCAGGCTAAAACTCATTGGGGTCCCGCCGCCATTCAAGCCAGAAACCCATGGCAATCAGACCGGCCCAGATCAGGTAGGGTGAATACCAGGCGTTGCCGAGTGTCACCCACCAGTCGAGAATGTTGGGTGAGAAGATATAGATGGCCAGTACCAGCAGAAAGACCAGGCGATAAATATACATCGGACACGACATCCTGATGGTCATTGTGTGCTGCGTTTATACCACGAGGATCACCGCCGTGTCAGCGCAGTTGGTGAGTCCCGGGCTCAGGATGAACCCGGTTGCGGCGCCAGTGATCGCCAGCCCAGGCCAGGATCCGGGCCGCGCTCGCAGTTTGCAGGCTGGCCGGTGGCGACTGGTTCAGAGCTGCCAGCGCCTGCCAGAGGTTCCGCTCAGGGCGGGCGTCGTCCAGCGCTGGCGCGTGGGTCTGTTTGCTGAGTTTCTGCCCCTGCCGGTTGCGGATCACCGGGATGTGCAACCAGTTCGGTGGGGTATGGCCCAGTGCCAGGCAGATCTGCTGCTGATGGGCGGTCACCGGGAGCAGGTCGGACCCCCTGACCACGTGGGTGATACGCTGGTCGATGTCGTCCACCACGACCGCCAGTTGATAAGCGTAGAAGCCTTCCTTGCGGCGGATCACCGGATCGTCCAGCTCGGCCCTCAGCCGCTGAACCTGGGCTCCCAGCAGATCGTCGTGCCAGCGTGCGGTCTGCTCCTGCAGGGCGAAACGGATGGCATGGGGGCGGCCATCCGCTGGTAATGACCGCTCGCGGCAGAGTTGGGGGTGATGGCCGCCGTTCTCCTCGAGTTGCTTGCGCGAGCAATGGCAGCGATAGGCCCTGCGTGCCTCAAAGAGGTGCGCGATGGCTGTTTCATACGTGTGGTGGCGCTGCGACTGAAACCGGATGGGTTCATCGGACATCAGCCCGTGAGCCCGCAGGCTATCGCAAATCAGGGTGGCGGCACGTCGGGAATCCCGCAAGGGGTCGAGATCTTCAATGCGCACCAGCCACTGACCACCATGGTGGCGGGCTTCCAGGTAGCTGGCCAGGGCAGTAACCAGCGAACCAAAGTGCAGTGGGCCAGTGGGGGAGGGGGCGAAGCGACCACGATAGACCGGTTCTGTCATGCGCAGGCTCGTCGATCCTGCGGCCGGAGCATGGATGGTCCGGCCTCAGGTCAGTTGTCGGTCAGATACCCGTCTGGCGCTCGCGAATCTCCGCCAGTGTCTTGCAGTCGATGCACAGAGTCGCGGTGGGCCGTGCTTCCAGTCGGCGAGTACCAATTTCGACACCGCACTGGTCGCAGAAGCCATAGTCGTCCTTGTCGATCCGATCAATGGTCTGGTCAATTTTCTTGATCAGCTTGCGCTCGCGATCCCGGGTTCTGAGCTCAAGACTGAATTCTTCTTCCTGGGTGGCACGGTCACTGGGGTCAGCGTAGTTGGCCGCATCTTCCTGCATGTGGTGCATAGTGCGGTCAACTTCTTCCATCAGTTCCTGCTTCCAGCTCAGCAGCAGGTTACGGAAGTGATCGAGCATGTCCGTGCTCATGTATTCTTCACCCTTTTTCAGCTCGTACGGGGTGAAGTTGGTAAAGCTCTCGCGTGGTTTCTGTTCAGCTTTTGCCATTGAAAACGGCCTCTTCCCTTATACTTCAACAGAACGCAGGACCTGTGATCGGCCGGTGCGCTCTTCCGAAACAACAATCAGCGTTCTACCGGTGGCTGTTTGCGCTGATGCGTCTGACGCTTGTCGGGGGGTTCCCTGCATCTTAACAGGTTTGAGCAACGTCGTTGCTGGCTGGGCTGTCATCATCGAACAACAGCGGGAATCCCCGGAATTTGCGGAAAATACCAGATAAGCCCGACAGGCGCCAGCGTTGTGATGCCGGGTTTGCGGATTGGAGCCGGTCATCGGTTTGCGTATGATGGCGAGCTTGCCAGCCACCGCCAGATGGAGTCGGCCATGCACATGCCGGAGCTAGTTGAAGGACGCCTGATTCGGCGTTATAAGCGGTTTCTTGCCGATGTCCGATTGCCGGATGGCATGGAGGTCACAGCGCACTGCCCGAACACCGGGTCGATGCTCGGCTGCCAGCCGGACGGCGGTCGGGTCTGGCTCAGCGTCAGCGACAACCCGAAGCGAAAGCTGCGCTATACCTGGGAGCTGGTCGAAACCTCGCCCGGTGTTATCGCCTGCATCAATACTGCACGACCCAACGCCCAGGTAAAGGCCGCCGTCGAACAGCAATGGATACCGGCGCTGGCCGGGTATGCCCGCTGTCGCCCGGAAGTCCGCTACGGTGACGAAAAAAGCCGGATCGATTGGTTGCTCAGTGGCCACGATGATCAACCCGATGCCTGGGTAGAGGTGAAAAATGTCACCTTGTGTGAGCAGGGCGTCGGCTATTTTCCGGATGCTGTGACAACCCGTGGGCAAAAGCACCTTCGCGAATTGATGGCTCAGGTGCAGGCCGGTGACCGTGGGATGCTGGTCTTCTGCGTGAATCATACCGGTATTGAACGGGTGAGGCCGGCGGACCACATTGATGCGGACTACGGTCGCCTGCTGCGCGAAGCGGTAGCGTGCGGTGTGGAGCTAGTGGCCTTGCAGGCCGGTCTGGTCCATCAGGGCGAGCCATCCGGATCATTGTCGCTGGTCCGTACGTTGCCGGTCAGTCTGGACTGACCTGAACTTCCACCACGCCGTTCTGCTCCCTGACCGGCAGCGCGGTGAGATGTTCCCCTGCACAGGGGCCGGCAACGCAATGGCCAGTCTGTGGCAGAAACAGGGCCCCGTGGGTCGAGCACTGGATAAAGGTCTGCTCGCGGTCGAAAAAGCGATCCGGCAGCCAGTTAAGTTCGATGCCCAGGTGAGGGCAGCGGTTGATAAAGGCGTACACCTGTCCCTGATGACGAAAGGCAAATCCGGGAGTGTCGGCGATCACAAACTCCCGGCACTGGCTGCCGGTCAATTCCGGGCCATCGCAGACGCGGTGCCAGACTGGCCCGGTTGAAGGCTGGAATCGTTCAGTCATCCGGCGCTCTATTTGCCGACGTTGTAACGCATGCGGGTACCGTGGTTGAGCGACATCACGATTTCATCCGCGTGCAGTTCGATCGGAAACAGACAGCCGGAGATTTTGGCGCCGGCGATGCTCGAGCCTTCAAGGTTGGCCAGGCTGAAATCGATGCCCCGCAAATCCGCGCCCCGGAAGTAGGCGTGACTCAGGTCCAGGCCGTCTGCATCCATCCCCCGCAGGTCCAGGCCCCGGAAATCACCGTGGGTGAAACTGGGCAGGTCGGTTATGCGACCCTTGGCGGTATTGAATGCCTCAATATTCTCATTTCGAAGCGTTTTGTAGAGTGGGTCTTGCAGAATGCGAATGTCTTCCATGCCAGAGTCTCAGCGTTTGGTGATTGCGTACTGTGGGGGCGGCTCAGAACCTGACTTTGTGCCGGCGAACGTTACCACTCCGATATCAGTATAGTCCGGTCGACGATCAGCCGGTGACCAGACCGAAATGTTGACGAATCCGGTCTGCAAGTGCCGACGCCACGAAGTCCTGCTCGGTATGGACATGGACGGTGTGGCTTTTTTCCCGGGCGGTCAGCGGTTCCAGCCAGGTCTGCTGTTGTTCGAGCAGATCTTCCCTGGCTTCCGACGCATCGTTGGCACGGGCCCGTATCCATTGCCGTCGTAATGCCTCCGGGGCCTGGCAGTCGATCAGTGCAAAGGGCACACCCTGATTTTCGGCGACCTGTTCAAGCTGCTCGCGCTCCGCCTGTTTGAGGTTGGCGGCGTCAACGATGACCGGGCATCCGGCAGCAAGCAACTCCGTGCCGCGTGATGCCAGGGTGTTGTAGGTGTCCCGGGTCGCCTGATCGGTGTAAATAGTGTCCTTGAGGCCTGAACGGCTGTTGTCGAGCGGGCCCAGTCCGAACAGGCGCTTACGCTCTACATCCGAGCGCAGTCGGATAAGCCCGAGGTTCTGTGCAAGCGCGCTGCTGATAACCGACTTGCCACTCCCTGACAACCCCGTGGTGGCCAACAGATAGCGGCTGGGGATGCTGCTGTAACTTTCCGCCAGGTTGGCGTAATCGCGATAGCGTTGCCTGAGCCCGGTTTTCTCGGCCTCGCCCAGGGAGGGGTTGCCCAGAGTGAACAGGGCAATTTTGGCCCGAACCAGTGCCCGGTAGGTTTTGTACAGGGGCAGCAGGGCGACGCCGTCGAAATCCCCGGTGAATTCCAGCCAGGTGTTCAGGATCCGGTAGGCCAGTGGTTTCTCTCGGCGGGACTCCAGGTCCATCAGCAGGAATGCCAGATCGTTTATCACGTCAATCCAGCGGAAAGGCTCGCTGAACTCGATGCAGTCGAATACCGTGACCCGGCCTTCGAACACCGTGATATTGGCCAGATGCAGGTCGCCGTGGCATTCGCGCACGAACCCGTCGGCCCGGCGGCGTTCGATCAGCCCGCGCTGGCGGGCAAACGTGCTTTCGGTCCAGCTTTCCAACTGGTCAAGCTGGGCGAGCAGTTCCGGTTCGTCGATCAGTGGCCGGATCTGGTCAAAGTTTTCCTGCATGCCGGCATAAACGGCTTCCGGCGTACCCAGTGGCTTGTCGTCGGCTATCGGCGGAATGTGCTGGTGAAATTCTGCGACCTGATGGGCGAGGTCAGTCAGCAGTTCATCGTCCAGACGGCTGTTTGCCTGGCGCGCATCCAGCAGATCGGCCTGCTCGAACTGGCGCATCCGGATCGCGTATTCGAAGGCCTCGCCGGTGCCGCCGAGTGCCGGCTCATCCACCGAGCCGGTAATGGGAACAACCTCCAGATAGAGGTTTTCGGCCAGGCGCCGGTTCAGTCGCACCTCTTCCTCACAGAAATGGCGCCGGCGTTCCAGCGTGGAAAAATCCAGGAAGCCAAAATCCATGGGCTTTTTGATCTTGTAGGCGAACTCGCCGGTCAGGATGACCCAGGAAATGTGGGTTTCATGAACCTGAAAGTCGGTCACAGGGTGATCGTACAGCGCCGGATTCTGCAGCGCGGCAATCAGGTCACCGGTGTTTGCTTCACTCACAAGCCTCTCCTTGAACGGGTAATGTGCTCGGGGCAATAACTGGGGCACCATCATAGCGGCCACATTACATAAATAACACAGAGAAGGGTCGCGCGGGGGCCTGGCCAGTTGGTTATAATCGCGGCCATGAAAAAGTCAGCCAATACCAAAAAACGCGGCCCCAGGCGGCCATCGAAAGCCTCAAGCCGTCGCAAAACCTGGTTCTGGCGCCTGGCCGGACGTCTGGCTCTGGTCGGCATTATTGTGCTCGCCGGCTGGACGGTCTACCTGGATGCGGTGGTGACCGACCGTTTCGAAGGGCGTCGTTTTGAGGTGCCCTCCCGGGTGTACGCTCGCCCGCTGGAGCTTTATGAAGGCGCCACGATCACCGAGGCTGGTCTGCGCCAGGAGCTGTCCCTGTCAGGCTATCAGCGGGTTCGTGCGCAGAGAGCGGGCACCTACACGGAGTCGGGGGGCCGGTTCGTGATCAACACCCGGGGCTTCCGGTTTGCGGATGGCCCCGAGCCCCGGCGACAGTTGGGCGTCACCATCGCCAATGGCCAGGTCAGTGGATTTCGGGTGCTGTCCGGTCCTGATGCGGCGCTTACCCGGCTGGAACCGGCGCAGATCGGGGGGATTTATCCGGCCCACAAGGAAGACCGGATACTGGTGACGCTGGCGGATCTTCCGCCCACGCTTGAACCCGCCCTGCTGGCGGTTGAGGACCGCAATTTTTATGACCATATCGGTATTGCTCCACTGTCCATTGTGCGGGCGTTGTGGGTCAACCTGCAGGCCGGGCATATCGTGCAGGGTGGCAGCACACTGACCCAGCAGTTGGTCAAGAACCTGTTTCTGAGTCGGGATCAGACACTGATCCGCAAGGGCAACGAGGCGATCATGGCGTTGCTGCTGGAGTTGCACTACGACAAAAAAGACATTCTGGAAACCTATCTGAATGAGGTTTACCTGGGGCAGGCCGGACCACGCAGCATTCACGGGTTTGGCCTGGGCAGCCAGTTCTACTTTGGTGAGGCGCTCAAAGATCTCAAGCTGCATCAGGTGGCCTTGCTGGTCGGCCTGGTAAAGGGGCCCAGCTATTACGATCCTCGCCGTCACCCGGAGCGCGCCCGGGAGCGCCGGAATCTGGTCATCGAAACCCTGCTGGCAAACGGCTCGATTGATTCGAAAACGGCCCGGAGGGCAGAGGCAGAGCCGCTGGGCATTGCCGACAAGCCGTCCTATTCGGAGGACCGCTATCCGGCCTTTATTGACCTGGTCCGGCGCCATCTGGCCCGGGACTATCGTCAGGAGGATTTGCAGAATCAGGGCTTGCGGATATTTACCACGCTCAATCCCACCCTTCAGTCAACTGCCGAACAGTCGGTACGCACGACTTTGCAACAGCTCAATGAAGGGCAGGATGAATCATCCCCCCTGGAGTCGGCGATGGTGGTGACGTCCCGTGATAACGGCGAGGTGCTGGCGCTGGTCGGTGGCCGCAAACCGGACTACGCTGGCTTCAACCGGGCGGTTGATGCGCAGCGGCCGATTGGCTCCCTGATCAAACCCTTCACCTATCTGACGGCGCTGGAGCAGCCTGATCGGTACACCCTGATCACGCCGCTTGAAGATCGCAGGTTCGCACTGGTGTTTGACGATGGTCGCCGCTGGGAGCCGAAAAACTATGAAGGTAACGAGCATGGCATGGTGCCACTGCACACGGCGCTGGCGCATTCCTACAATCTGGCGGCGGTTCGCACCGGCCTGGATATTGGTGTGGATGCGGTCATAGAAACGTTGCGTAAATTTGGCGTGACCGGTCCGGTTTCAGATTACCCATCCATGCTGCTCGGGGCAGTGTCCATGAGCCCCGTCACGGTAGCGTCCATGTACCAGGGGCTGGCGACCTCCGGTTTCAACATCCCCTTGCGGACGATTCGCGGGGTGACGACGGCGCAGGGCGAGGTGCTGTCCCGCTACAACCTGGCCGTCGACCAGGTCGCGGATCCGGCGGCCGTGCATCTGGTGCAGTATGCGATGCAGGAAACCATGCGGGAGGGAACAGGTCGGTCCGCCTATCGATACCTGCCGTCATCGCTGTCCCTGGCGGGCAAAACTGGCACCACGGATGATGGCCGTGACAGTTGGTTCGCTGGCTTCAGCGGTGACTTGCTGGCGGTAACCTGGGTTGGCCATGACGACAACGCGCCCACATCGCTGACCGGTGCCACCGGTGCGCTGCCAGTGTGGGCGCGGTTTATGGCGCAGGTTCCACAACACGGATTTTCGCCAGTGGTGCCGGATGGCGTAAAGTACGACTGGGTAGACTCCCGTACCGGCGCGCTGACCGATAAGCAGTGTGATAACGCGCGCTTTATGCCGTTTATCGTCGGGAGTGAGCCCACAGACCGGGTCAGCTGTTCCGGCGAGCTGACCCGACGTATTCGAGGCTGGTTTGAGGGATTATTTCAATGAAATGTCAATCTATCGGAGCCACTCTGGTTGTACTGGGTGCGTTGGCCCTGGCGGGCTGTGCCAGCGGACCGGGCGGCTCCATTTACGTACCGCCCAACTCGTCGCCGGACTATGGCACGGCGCCTGAACCACCACAGAGCGCGCCTCAAAACAGTACGATCCGCAAATCAGAACAGCCGGAAGACACCAGACAGGGTGCAGCTGAACCGGGTGTGACGCCCAGTCATCAGCAAAGTGCTGATAGTCTGTCCCCGGCTGCGGCCAGTCTGCTGCGTAAGGCGGACGCCCTGTTGGCACAGGGCAATACGCAAGGTGCAGTGAGTCAACTGGAACGTGCCCAGCGGATTTCACCCCGGTCGGTGGAAGTCTATTACAAGCTGTCCCAGGCTTATGTGGCCCTGGGGCAGTTGAGCGTCGCCGAGCAGTTCACGCTGAAAGGATTGTCTCTGGCGGGGCAGAATGCCCGCCTGCAACGGGCGGGCTGGATGCTGCTGGCGGACATCCGGCGGGCCAGCGGTAATACCGCCGGTGCCAGTCGGGCGGAAGAACGCGCTGCCGCCCTTTGAGTGATTTCCCACATAAACGCCCGGGCTGGGCAGCGGCCGTCTGGCACTGAAGCAGGGCGCCGGCGGGCGGTGCCCGGGCGTGTTTTCTGTTTTGCGCGGTTTACGGAGCCAGCGGAATGTCCTGGGCGATGGTTTTATCACCGGCGACAACGTTGACATTCTGCTTCCCGTCAAACTCGACATTGTTATCCGTTTGATTGTTGTCATCGAGCTGGCAGCTATATGCGATTGTGTAGTCCCCTTCGGGCAGGAATGCCGCGGTATAGGTATACAGGCCTGTCTCGGTGTCCAGTTTTACCGGAATAACAGCCAATGGATTGCCGTCTTCGTTGTTGACATTGAGGTCGGCCAAGGTTGCATCGGCACCTGAGAATACGTAAACCGAGCCTTCGTACTCGCAGTCGGCAAGGGCGCCCGTGCTGTCGTTTGCCCCTCGCGTTGAACTGATCCGCGCGTAGTCCACGGTGCCCTGAATGCTGCCCACGTTCAGGTTATTGACCAGCCGCAAGGAGGGCTTGAGCATATAATCTGCCAGCGCTTTGCCCGGCGGGTCGACGATGGACTTCCTCGCATCAAAGTCAAGGGTGAAGTTCGTGGTGGTGTCTGCGGCTACCACAAAATGACCCTTCAATTTCAGGCCACTTTGCTCGCCGGACGGCACGGCGAGGGTGTATTCGTTGTCACCGGTGGACTGGCGCTTAACAAATGAGCGATCAGTATCGACGATGAGCCGTAGTTCCGTGTAGTTGCCAGCCGGGACTTTCTCGTCGGTCACCAGCGGCCTGGTGACCCCGCCCTGAAGGTCAAGCAGATTCTGCGTTTCGAAGCCGTTAAGCGGGAACTCAATCCAGTCGCCATCTTCGGGCTTGAGGCGTACCTTGGTGAAAGCAATCGTGACGGTGCTGAGATCGAGCGCCGGCGCGTCCGTGATACCCAGTGACATGGTGCCGGTTGTGCCGTCTCCGCTGACCGAACCGCCGCCTCCGCAGGCCGCCAGGGCCGTTGTCAGGGCTGCAACACTGAGGTACTTTGCTGAGCGGATCATGGGCAATCTCCATTGGCTGATGAGTAGATCCTGAGGACGCAGTTGTCCTGTCGTCCCTGTTCACACGTTGCTGATGGCGATTGCGTTCCCTGCCTCAAGATTACAGGCAGTTCAGGTGATGCTTTGGTGACGGATTCGTGCCGGAGTGCAATGTCTGGTATAAACGCGGCTCCCCGGCGGACTGCTGTGTCTGAACTGAAACGAGTATTGATTTGGCCCTGCTACCTTTTCGCCCGTCACGGGCGCGACGTTTTGAGCAACTCGTGCAGCCTCATCTGCAGGCCATGCACGGTTTTGCCTTTCGCCTGACCGGGCATGGCCCGGACGCAGAGGACCTGGTGCAGGACGTGGTGGTCAAACTGTATCCCCGGCTGTCCGAACTCGAGGCCGTGGACCAGCTTCGTTCGTGGCTCAACCGCGTGCTGTACCGGCAGTTTATCGACAATACCCGCAAAAAAGGCCGCCAGGCTGACCGCCCCCTGAGCGACATGGTCGAACCTGAGGGCCAGGCTTCCTTTCTCGACAGTGTCATCGCCGAGGATGCCGCGCCGGATGTCATGATTGATCTGGAGCGTTTAAAACCTGCTCTGAAGCGGGTTCTGGATGATCTGCCGCCTGATCATCGTACGTTGTTGCTGTTGCACGATGTGGACGGCTGGCGGCAGGAAGACATCGCGATAGTGCTGGATTTACCCGTGGGTACCATTAAATCCCGGCTGCATCGGTGCCGGGCTGCGTTACGCAAAAAGTTACAGGAAGTTGAGGAACCTTTTTTGTTGCCAGACCGTCTGGATCAGTGAGGTGGTAGCTATGTTATGCCATGAATGCCAGCCGCAGTTAATTGCGTACCTGAACGAAACGCTGAGCCCCGGGGAACGGGCCGACGTCATGCAGCACCTGGATGGTTGTGGGCGATGTCGTGCCCGGCTTTCAGGCGAGCGTGCGATCCAGCAGGCGTTGCGACAGATAGCGCCTGTGCCGGGGCCGTCAGCCGGGTTTGAACAGCGTACGCTGGCGGCGGCAACACAGGGCCGGCGCCGACGGAGGCCGGTATCGCCGTGGGTTGGAGCGGCTGTCGCTGCCGCACTGGTGTTGGGCGTGGTATTGGGGGCAGGTCTGTTTTCCGGTAACTCCCGGGCGCCTGAGGTGGTGTCTGACCCGGCGGCGTCGGGTGGGCGTGAGGCGGCCTCCGGTTCGATAGTCCGGACAGTCAAGCTGGCGTTCAGCAGCCACGACGCGCTTGACAATGTCACGCTGACGCTGGATCTGCCCAAAAATGTTGAGCTGGCCCGGTTTCCCGGGCGGCAACGATTGAGCTGGCAGGTTGACCTGAAAGCAGGTGACAATGTGCTGGCGCTGCCCATCAGGGTTTTGTTCCCGGGTTCCGGAGAACTGGTTGCGCATCTTGACGATGGCGTGCGACAGAAAACGTTCAGGGTCCGACTGCCGGACTCAGACCCGGTGGGGAGGCCGTCATCATGAAGCTGATTCGGGGTTGCAATGTGGCGATGATCCTGATGGTTTCAGGCTTTGTGCTGTGGCCTGGCGTCAGCTTTGCGGAGCCGGATCTGGACGTCACCATGCGCATGGTGACCGACGATGCGCTGTCTGATTCGGTTGTCCAGCAAATTCAGTTGCCTGATCCTGGCGCAGTGGGCTCCGATGGTGCTCTCTCCAGGGGTGCAGCAACCCCGAACAGGCTGCGTGGACCGGATAAGCGAGACAACAGTCACAGGAAAAACAACGCGGGCGATCGCGGGCGCTATCCCGGGGAGTCGATCGTTGATCCTGCCCGGGAGTATCGCCGCGATGAGGTCAAGCCGCAACGGCATAAACCCGAACGACCGCCCAAGCCAGACAAAGCCAGGGCCAAGGCACAGTGATGGCTTACCGGTCACCCGCGTGAAAACGGAAACTGCTTTTGGCTTCTCCGGGTCCGCCTGCACTATGGGCATTTAGCGAATTGCTCCGGGCTCCCCTGGGTCATGCATTTTTTGTAATTCCCTTCTATCGTTGATCAATGGCATCCTTGCGTTGGCGCTGTGTGTTCGCGCCCATCGATGCACGTTGATCGCGGCACCTCCTCCATCATGGATGGCCGAGCCATTTACACCGCCGGATTACGCAAAAGGAGCTTTGCTTGTCTGTGTTGTTCAGAGTATGGGTTGTGCTGGCGTGGGTCCAGTGGCTGTTGGCCGCTCCGGCCATGGCAGGCGACCTGACGGCGCAGGCGTACTTTGGCCGGGGGATTGAAGCGTTTAACGCCGGACATTTCCAGGATGCGGTCAAAGAGTTTGAGGCGGCGCAATCACAGGGGCTGGCCAGTGACGCGCTCTGGTACAACCTCGGGGTCGCCTATTATCGTCAGGGGCAGCTACGACAGGCTGAGCTGGCATTTTCCCGTTTGCTGCGGGGCGCCAATCGTGACCTGGCACGGTACAACCTGGGCCTGGTTGCCTTGAAGGCCCGCCAGATGGACATGGCGCAAGCCAACTTTCTGTATGTCTACAATCACTCGGACGCGATCAAACTCCGCACGCTTGCCAGCCGACAGCTTGACCGACTGAAAGCGTCCGGGCCCTCGGGCTTCTCGACCATCTGGTCGGCCTCGCTCGACCTGAACGCCGGCTACGACAGTAACCTGTCCCGGGTTGCCAACAGTGAGCCGAGTTTTGAGGGGGCGTCCTTCCTGGAGAGCCTGGCGACGGGTGCCGCGCAGCTTGAGGGCGGCCGGCGGAACGGTTTGCGGGTTGATGCCCTGTTGTACAGCCGACAGTACAGGTCCAGCGGTGGATATGATACGGACTACGTGGCCATGGGATTGAGCCGATCTCTGGTATTGGGTCAGGGCCTGGCCAAGGCTCGCGTGAGTGCATCCCAATCCTGGCTGGCTAGTGATGCGCTGACGCGGGAATTTGCGCTGACAGCGTCCTACCGACTCGGTGGGTGTGCCATTGGGTCGTCGTCCGTCACTTGTGAGGCGAGCCTCTCTTCCGCCCGGGTGGAGGGTGGCCGGGGCTTTGAAGAGTACGGAGGCCAGCGCTTCGGCGCGACATTTGAGCTGGATAGTGACTGGCAGGGCTGGCAACTGGGCAGTCGCTATCGTTATGACTTCAATCGGCGCCATGACCTGCGGACGCCTACGGAGTTTTACAGCGAATCCCCGGTGCACCATGAACTGGTCGTCACAGGCTGGCATTCATTGACTCGTGCGCTGAATTTTGGCGCCCGGATCGAGTATCTGTTCAGCCGCTATCGTAAAAAACATCGATTGATCACCCAGACCGGTCCGCTTGTGGAACGGCGGGTTGATCATCGGCGCCAGGGAGCGGTGATGCTGGAGTATCGTCTGACATCCCGGTGGACAGCGACCGGTGAATGGGACGCACAGTACAATCAGAGCAGCCTGTCCCGTTATGATTACTCCGGTCAGGTTGTTACGGTTGGTATTAGCGGACAGTTCTGAGAGGACTCACTGACAGACCACGGATAAAGCATGGCCTGCCAGGAACTCTTGTCAGAACGCTTTCATCACCCGTTCGGCGGCTGCGATGGTGTGTTCAATATCGTCATCGGAAAGCACCGCACAGGCAAACCCTGCCTCAAAGGCCGAGGGCGCCAGGTAGATACCTTCCTTGAGCATGCCCTGAAAGAATTTCTTGAAATGCTCAAGATTGCAGGCGGTCACCTGATCAAAGCGGGTGACGCTGGGGGCGTCCGTAAAAAAGAAGCCGAACATGCCGCCGACGCCCTGCACGGCCATAGCAACACCGGCCCGGTCGGCGGCCGCTTTCAAACCATTCCGCACGGCCAGTGTCTTTTCTGCAAGGCGATCATGGAAGCCCGGTTCGGAAATGGCATTCAGCGTGGTCAACCCGGCACACATGGCCAGAGGGTTGCCCGAAAGGGTGCCGGCCTGATAAACCGGCCCCAGCGGTGCAATATGCTCCATGATTTTGCGCTTGCCGCCGAAGGCGCCGACGGGCAGGCCACCGCCGATCACCTTGCCGAGCGCAGTCAGGTCAGGTTTGACGCCGTAATGGGCCTGGGCTCCGCCCAGATCCACCCGGAAGCCGGTCATCACTTCATCAAAAATCAATACCGTCCCGAATTGATCACAGACCTCCCGCAAGCCTTCAAGAAAGCCGGGCACAGGCGGGATGCAGTTCATGTTGCCGGCAATGGGCTCGACGATGATGGCCGCGATCTCGTCACCTATCTCGGCAAAGGTCTGGCGGACGCTGTCAATGTCATTGAAGGTGAGTGTCAGCGTGTGTTCGGCAAGACTCGCGGGAACACCGGGTGAGTTGGGTACGCCGAGTGTCAGGGCGCCGGAGCCGGCCTTCACCAGCAGTGAATCGACGTGGCCGTGATAGCAGCCCTCAAATTTCACGATTTTGTCCCGCCCGGTGTAACCGCGGGCCAGGCGAATTGTGCTCATGGTGGCTTCGGTGCCGGAATTGACCATGCGCACCAGGTCCATCGACGGCACCAGCTCACACACCTTTTTTGCCATCTCGGTCTCGATGGCGGTGGGTGCGCCGTAGCCAAGACCGCGATCAATCTGGGCGTGCAACGCATCAATGATCCGCTGGTCGCCATGGCCCAGGATCATTGGCCCCCAGGAGCCGATGTAGTCGATGTAGCGACGGTCGTCTTCGTCGTACAGGTAAGCGCCTTTGGCCTGTTTGAAGAACAGCGGTGTTCCGCCGACCCCACGGAAGGCCCGCACCGGCGAGTTGACGCCGCCAGGGATGTATTGCTGTGCCTGTTCAAAGAGGGTTTCGGATTGCGTCATGGATCAGGGCTCCGTGATCAAGGGGTAAAGCCGGACTGGCGGTGGCTCTCAGACTCGAAACGCGCTCGTTCGAATAGCTGGCTAAAGGTCCGGGCCCGGGTTTCAATCTCACTGGTGGCGAACAGTCCGCCAACAACGGCCAGCAAATCTGCGCCAGCGTCTATCAGAAGACCGCCATTTTCGAGGCTTACGCCGCCAATCGCAACCACCGGCCGGTCAAACTGCCGGGCGTCGGCCAGGACATCGGTTGATGCCGGGGGCGCGTCGGGCTTGGTGACAGATGGAAAGAAGCGGCCGAAGGCCAGGTAATTGGCGCCGGATGCCGCCGCCTGTCGGGCCAGCTCAAGGTCGGCGTGGCAGGTTACGCCGATGATTGCGTCATCGCCAAGCAGGCGGCGGGCAGCCTCCGGAGAACCGTCGGTCTGGCCAAGATGAACCCCCGCCGCACCAACCCGGCGGGCGAGCTCGCCATCATCGTTGATGATCAACGGGATACCGGCGTTGGCGCAAACCGACTGAAGTGCGCGGGCCTGGTTCAGGCGCAGGGCCGACGAGCCGTCTTTGTCACGGTATTGCACCATCACGGCACCACCCCGAACTGCGGCTTCCACGGCAGGAACGAGCATGCCCCCGGGCAGCAGATCACTGTCGGTAATAGCGTACAGACCAGGTTTGATCGCCGGATGGCGTAAGTGCATCAAGCCGGGCCTCCGGTGCGTCGGTCAGGCACAGGCTGGCCCTGACCGACCGACAGGGCCTGGGCAATGGCCCCGGAGACAAAGGTCTGAGCCTGGGCGATGGCGGACTCCAGGTCGAGTCCGGCCGCACGGCCGGCAGCAATAGAGGCTGCCAGGGTGCAGCCTGTGCCATGGTACTCGCCGCCCTGGCGAGGGATTTCCCAGTTACGTTTACTGCCGTCGCTGTAGTAAAGGGTATTGATGATCTGCTCACCCTGGCCATGGCCACCGGTTGCCAGCACCGTCCGGCAGCCGCCGGTCAGTAACGTTTTCGCAGACTGGCCCGCAGTATCTGCCTCGCCCAGCAGTTGCAACTCTTCACCGTTCGGGGTGATGACTTCGGCATAGGCGAACAGACCGTCCCGCATGCGGTCGACCAGGGCCTGGTCCGCAAGATCGCCGCCGCCCGCTGCCTTGATAACAGGGTCGACGATCAGTGGAATATCCGGATGACGGGCAAGAAACCCCATCACCACCGCGACCACATCAGCGTTGCCCAGAGCGCCGGTCTTGATTGCGTGAATGGGCGTGTCCTCTTCGAGGCAGGCCAACTGTTCGCGAATGAGCTCGGCATCCACCGGCGCGCTGTTGTAGACATTGCGGGTGTCCTGCACGGTCAGGCAGGTCAGTACCGGTAGGGGGTGGCAACCCAATGCGGTGATGGCCTGAATATCCGCCTGAATGCCGGCACCGCCTGACGGGTCAAGACCCGACAGCACTAAAACCTGAGGGCGATGTTTGAGTGTAATGGTGAGTCCTCCTGAGTGAGCATGGATTCAGAACGGTTTGACGATCACCAGTATCACGACGGCGACCAGCACCAACACCGGTAGTTCATTGAACCAGCGAAAGAATACGTGGCTCCGCTGGTTCCGGTCATCACGAAAAACCCGGACCAGATGACCGCAATAGAAATGATAGGCCAGAAGCGCCACCACCAGCGTCAGTTTGGCGTGCATCCAGCCCTGACTGAGGTAATAGTCCGGGTTATACCCGATCAGCCACAGACCAAGGGCCACAGTCGCCACCATTGAGGGTGTGGTGATGCCCCGATAAAGCTTGCGCTCCATGATTTTGAAGCGCTCGCGGCCGGGTTGGTCGGTGCACGCAGCGTGATACACGAACAGCCGCGGCAGATAGAACAGGCCAGCGAACCAGCACACCATTGCAATGACATGAAAAGCTTTCACCCACAGCATGGCAGGGACCCTCGGCTGGCGTGTTTTATTATCATCCATTTATCCCTGTTTCTGACGGTACTGGTAGTAATTTTCAATATCCGATTTCAGCAGTATGCCGTAGATGCGTTTGATCGTGGGGGCGATCTGGCGCTCCACATACAGCGCTTCCGCCTGGGATTTGTCAAATGCGTTAAGCGCTTCTTCCAGCGTCGACTGATAGGCGATGGGGCCGATATCCCGCCGATTGGCCGGAATGTCCATCAGGTCGATGGTCGGCTGATCCGGGTCAGACTCGTCTCCGCGTCCGGGTGCTGCCTCCGGCGGCTCTTCGCCAGATTCCAGAAAGCGGGCCAGGTCGACAGACGGCATCAGTGCAGTGGGTCCGCTTGAGCCCTCCACGAGCAGCCATTTGGGCTCGGACTTGAGCGCGTCTCGGGCCTGTTCGTAGGTTAGCCGGCGTTCGGAGCGAAGAATGCTGCGGTCCATAATGGCGCCAACGGACACCCGGCGCAGCGCCTGGATGACGGGTGAGCTCTGGTAGTTCAGCCCCTGGCTGCGAAGAATGGTCAGGAACACGGATTTCTGCCCGAAGACCTCGCTGGTGACCAGGCTCGCGGTGGTGATGATCAACATCCCGGGGAGAATGATGTTGGGGTTGCGAGTCAGTTCCAGCAGGGCCATCAGGGCCGCCAGCGGCGCCTGCAGCACCGCGCCCATCATCGCACCCATGCCCAGCATGGCATAAAAGCCCACTGACGAGGCCGTGTCCGGCGCAACACTGGCGCCAATCAGCCCCATAGCCCCGCCCAGCGTAGCACCGATAAAAATAGTCGGGCCAATTAGCCCGCTCGGCATGCCCAGGCCGATGGTTATGGCCGTGATGAACAGTTTGGCCAGGGCGACGCCCAGGAGCAGCCAGAACGGAAGCTCATTGCTGATGGTTTGACCGACGGTGTCATAGCCAATGCCCATGACTTCAGGAACCAGTATGGCAAAGGGCACCATGATCAGCCCCGCGACGGTGAGCCGGATGGAGGCCGGATGCTCGTTGAAGCGGCTGAAGAAATCCAGCATCCGGATAAACCCGGCGGCGGCGATGCCGATAATGATCGCAATGACCAGAATCCACGGGATCTCCAGCAGTGAATTCATGGTCAGACCGGGCACCGTGAAAGCGGGCTCGGCGCCATACACCGCCTGGTTGATGACCGCTGCGCTTACCGACGCAAGGATGATGGGGGTGAAGCCGGCAATGGTGTATTCCATCATCACCACTTCCATCGCGAAAATGACCCCGGCGATGGGCGTATTGAAAGAGGCGGAAATAGCACCGGCGCAGCCACAGGCAACCAGGGTGCGGATGCTGTTGTTCGGCAGCTTCATCCACTGCCCCATCAGGCTGGAAAAAGCCGCGCCCAGATGAACAGCCGGCCCTTCACGACCGGCAGACTGACCGGTGACGACGGTGCTTACGCCGACCACAAACTGCACCACGGCACTGCGAAAAGGGATGTAGCCCTGATGATAATTCAGGCGTTCCATAACGTGCACCACACCGACTTTGCGATCATGTGTGCCGAGACGGCTCAGCAGCAGCCCGAGTGCCATGGCTCCGCCAAGGGGCAGGAGCGCACGGACGGTCAGGTCAAGGCCTTCAAATGACTCAGAACCGTGGCCCGGCAGGAAATAATGCAACGGCCATTCGATTGCCTGACGGAAGAGCAGAATGATGCTGCCGGTGACCAGACCTGACAGCAGGCCCAGAAGCGCCAGTTGGGGCAATGCATCCACATCGGACAGGCGACGCCTGAACATCGGAAACAGCGATTGGGTCATCACTTGTCGGATCGAGCGCATGCTGGTGCCCCGTCTGGTTAATGTTGCCGTACTGCGCGCCCTTCGGGAGCCCCTGAAGCACCGGATAGCCGCGTTGCGGCGACTCGATCCGGGACCGCCAGACCTTCACCACTGCGCTCTCCCGTGCTCCAGGGGCTCGGTAGTCAGCGAATTAACCAGGCGGGACACCGCCCGACGTCTATGGAAGTGGTCCGATTTCAGGGATTGTTCAAACTTACCGTATCTTAACGATTGCCGGGCAGGCTGCAATCAGCCCGTGATTTATCATGATAGACTATCGTCCTTGATAAACAGTTTTCGGACCAGGCCCCGTCCCTTGTTTCAGTGCAGGGGAAGGCCGTCTGCAATCACCGGATGGAGTGTGCAGTGATAAAAGTAGGTATCGTTGGCGGAACCGGTTACACCGGTGTCGAATTGTTGCGGATTTTGGCGATCCACCCGGGTGTTGAAGTGATTTGCATTACGTCCCGCTCCGAGGCCGGACTGGCGGTGGCGGACCTGTACCCAAATCTGCGCGGCTATTACGAGCTGGTATTTTCCGATCCCGATCCTGCTACACTGGCGCAGTGTGATCTGGTTTTTTTTGCCACGCCCCACGGTGTTGCCATGCGTCTGGTGCCTGACCTGCTTGATCGTGGCGTTCGGGTGGTGGACCTGTCGGCGGACTTCCGCCTGAAAGATCTGCAGGTTTGGGCAAGCTGGTATGGCATGCCACATGAAAGCCCGGCGTGGGCAGAACGGGCAGTCTACGGATTACCGGAAATGGCGCGCAATGCGATCCGTGACGCGCAACTGGTCGCAAATCCGGGCTGTTACCCGACAGCGGTTCAACTGGGCTTTCTGCCGTTACTGGAATCCGGACTGGTAGATGGCCGCCGGCTTATTGCCGACGCCAAATCCGGTGCCAGCGGCGCAGGCCGCCAAGCCAGTGTCGGCACCTTGCACGGCGAAATCGGTGAGAGTTTCAAGGCCTACGGAGCGTCTGGCCACAGACACCTGCCCGAGATTCGGGAAAGACTCGTGGCGGCATCCGGCGACCCTGAGCTGGGCATTACCTTTGTGCCCCATCTGGTGCCGATGATTCGTGGCATTGAGGCGACACTTTACGCCGAGTTGAAAAACCCTGACGATTTCCAGCGGCTGCAGGCCGTGTTTGAATCCCGCTATGCGCAGGAGCCGTTTGTGGATGTCATGCCATTTGGCAGTCATCCGGAAACCCGCAGTGTGCGAGGTGAAAACAGTTGCCGGATGGCGCTTCACCGTCAGCCCGACAGCTCCGTGGTGATTGTCTCGTCGGTCATCGATAACCTGGTCAAGGGCGCGGCTGGCCAGGCGGTCCAGAACATGAACATTATGTTCGGTCTCGATGAGACTAGCGGTCTGAAAATACCGGCTCTGCTACCCTGAGGGTGTCCTGATGCCAGACGACCGCAAACCGGGTGAGTACGTTGTCATCCGGCACAAACCGGGTCGCCGTATACGACGGACGCTAATTCTGCTGGTGTTTTCGGTCGTCTCGGCAGTGGGCGGGTACATGGCGGGGATGGCCAGAGATGGATTCCGTTTCAGTAACGTGGTTGAGACCCGGAATAACCTGAAGCAGGAATTGAGCGCATTGCGGGCCGCCAGTGCCACTGCGCGACAGAAGCTCATCAATCTGGAGCGTGGGCAATCCATTGACCAGCAGGCTCTGAAACAGGCCCGTCAGGCGATTACGTCCCTGGAAACCCGTAATTCCGAGCTTGAGGCGGATCTGACCTTTTACAAGAACATTATGGCGCCTTCAGAAACTACCGAAGGCTTGCAGGTAGATCGCCTGAGTCTGCAGCCGTCTCGGGGCAAGCGGCATTTTGACTTCAAGCTTGTCCTTACCCAGGTGGGTGATAACAGCAGCTACATAACCGGGCTGGTCGCGGTCAATGTAATAGGTGACCAGGACGGCGAAAAGCAGGTGATTGCCCTGCGGGACTTGTCCGAGGACATCGAGAATCTGGGCGTAAAGTTCCGCTTTCGCTACTTCCAGGATGTAGAGGGCGAACTGGTCCTGCCGGACGACTTCAAGCCTGTTGAAATACAAGTTGTCGCTCAGGCCAAAGGCTCGAAAGCGACCAAGGTAGAGCGCACGTTTGATTGGTCCTCATTGACGGAGAAATAGCATGTTTGGCAAGAAAGCGCAGAAGCCCCGGCGCCAAGTAGGGCACTTCGATACCCTGATTTCCCGCAAGACCACAGTGGCGGGTGATGTGCATTTCTCCGGTGGCCTGCATGTGGATGGCTGTATCCGCGGCCGGGTTGTGGCTGAGGAGGGCAGTGAAGCGGTGTTGCGTCTGTCGGAAATCGGGGAGATCGAAGGTGACATTGTCGCTCCCCATGTGATCATAAATGGGACGGTGCACGGCGACGTTTATGCGTCGGCCCACCTTGAGTTGGCCGCAAAAGCCTCCATTCATGGTAACGTTTACTATACCCTGATCGAGATGGCGATGGGCGCGCAGGTGAATGGCAACCTGGTGCACCAGAGCGAGCCGGTCGGGTTATTGGGGCAGCAGGCCAGCGTTCAGGCAGATTCGGCTCCGCGTAGTGAGGCAGTAACCGGCCCGGATATTGACGGTGAGAAGGCAGAATAGTTGATTGTTTTAGTCGGGAATACGATAATCGACCTGATAATGTATGTTGAATACCGGAGGCTCCATTGAGTGTTGTCCAGCAACAAATGCCAACCCCGCTTTTTTTCAGCGATAGTGCGACCGCCAAGGTGCGTGAGCTGGTTGAAGAGGAAGAGAACCCGAATCTCAAACTGAGGGTTTATGTAACGGGCGGCGGGTGCTCGGGGTTTCAGTACGGCTTTTCGTTTGACGACAGTCAGGACGAAGACGACACAGCCATCGAAAAAGATGGCGCCACACTGTTGGTGGACCCGATGAGCTATCAGTATCTGGTCGGCGCAACGATTGAATACACCGAGGGCTTACAGGGCTCACAATTCATTGTGAATAACCCCAATGCCAGCTCCACGTGTGGGTGTGGCTCATCCTTCTCCATCTGACGGTTTGCCGTCACAGGTAATCCTTCACGGCCAGTAAACTGCCCCCAGAATACGCGCTCCGTGGGCGCCGGTTACCGCAGGCAGGTTGCCGGATTGCCTGGCGAGAGTCTGCCGGGCAAGCCAGGCAAAGGCGGTTGCTTCAACCCATTGCGGATCGACTCCCAATTCACTGGTTGCATGCACTGGCATCGGGTTGCATGCAAGACTCAACGTCTTCATCAAAAGGGGGTTTTTTGCGCCGCCTCCGCAGATGAAAATCCTCTGACCGGATGCGGAAGGTAATTGACGTACGATGGTGATAACGGTCAGTTCGAGCAATGTCCGCTGCACATCCGAGGGCAAAACGTCCGGATGTCTATGCAGGATTGTCTGAATCCATGCCAGGTTGAACTTTTCTTTACCGGTACTTTTGGGAGCTGGTTGGCCAAAGTAAGCGTCAGTGAGCATGTCGCTCAGCAAGGCCTGATCAGTTCTGCCTTCCGCGGCCCAGTGCCCGTCTTCATCAAAGTGCCGTCCAGTCTGGTTCAGGCACCAGGCATCCATCAGGGCGTTGCCCGGTCCGGTGTCGAAACCGGTTGTGGACTGGCGTTTATCGGCAGGCAGCCAGCTGATATTGGCAATGCCCCCGATATTAATGATGCACCGGTTCTCGCTGTCATCACCGAACATTGCCTGGTGAAAGGCGGGCACAAGCGGCGCTCCCTGGCCTCCGGCTGCCATGTCCCTGCGCCGGAAATCGCCGACGGTGGTTACACCGGTCATTTCAGCGATCAGGTTGGGATCGCCAATCTGCAGAGTAAACGGGGACTGACCTTCGGGTTTGTGACGGATGGTCTGACCGTGACTTCCGATGGCCGCAACGTCGCTGGCTGACAAGGGGCTGGAACGGATCACCTCAAGGGCAGCGCGGCCAAACAGTTTGCCGAGAATATGGTCGAGTTCACCAAGGTCATCCGGTGTGCCCTCGTTCTGACTGACACGCTCCAGGCGGTTGCGAACGTTATCCGGGTAGGCAATGGACTGGCGCTGAAGCAACTCTGCTTGTCCGTTATTGAAGTTCACCAGCACAGCATCAATGCCATCCATGCTGGTTCCCGACATGAGGCCGATGTACGCCGATGGAGGCGCCCCTGCCATGACTACTCGCCTTTTGCCAGAGTTAGCTGGCCGGCTTTCTGGTATGTCTCAAGCGTTGCCAGGGTCACGTCAGTCCTGGCCTTGAAGCGTGCCAGTTCTGACTTTGCTATGGGTGCTGCATCCGGCAGCTTGACGGTGACCGGGTTACGGGGTGCGCCGTTGACACGGAATTCATAGTGCAGGTGGGGTCCGGTGGCCAGGCCCGTCTGTCCGACATACCCGATCACCTGCCCCTGCTTGACGTGCTTGCCGGAACGGATGCCTCGCGCAAACCCGTTCATGTGGCCGTAGAGCGTGGTGATGTTGTAGCCATGCTGGATCACGATTGCGTTGCCGTAACCGCCTTTACGGCCCGCGTAGATGATTTTTCCTTCACCGGCGGCCTGGATGGGTGTTCCGGTGGACGCCGCATAGTCTGTTCCTTTGTGGGCTCGAATGGTGTTGAGTACCGGATGTTTACGGTGAAGGTTAAAGCTTGACGAAATGCGGGTAAAATCCACCGGCGTGCGCAGGAATGCCTTGCGCATGCTTCGTCCTTCGGGCGTGTAATAATCACTGTTACCGTCTTTGTCGGTATACAGCACCGCCACATAGTTCTGGCCCTGATTGTTAAAAGTGGCGGCGAGAATCTTGCCGTTGTCGATTTTCTCGCCGTCCAGGTATAGCTCTTCGTAAGCGAGGCTGAAACGGTCACCCTTGCGGATATCCAGCGCAAAATCAATGTCCCAGCCAAAGATACCGGCCAACTCCATGGTCAGTTTGTCAGTCAGTCCGGCCTGCTGGCCAGCGCCGAACAGCGAGTTGGTGATGGTGGCTTGAGCATAGGTGGTCCGGGCCTCAGGTTCGCGCACGACTTTTTTGCCAACGAATCCATCATCTTCGCGGTCTATGCGAAGGGATCTCAGGCGCGAGCGTTGCAATTTGACGGCCTCGAGTTCATTTTTGGCATTGGTGGCAAAGGAGATTGTTTCACCGGCGTAGAGCCGCTCCAGTTTGTTGGCATCGCCCGATCCGTGGAGGACGCTCAGCATCAGACCGTCATTGAATCCGGCTTGCTTGAACAGTCCGGAAAGCGTATCCCCCCGTTTGATGTCGTAACGTGACCAGTGCAATTCCGGAGCGGGGGTACGAGACGGTGCTGTGGCCAGGGTTGTTTCTGTAGGTGCAGCGGCAAGGGTTTTGCCCGAGGCTTTGGTCGGTGTGTCGTTGCTGGGCGTGCTGTTCACCGTGTCAAGATCCAGAGACACCGACATCCGCCCGGCTTCGACATCGGTGCTTGGACTGAGCATCAGGCCTGCGCCGACCAGAGTGCTGACGACGACGGCAATGGCCAGGTGTGCTTTCGGAAACGTCTTGAACACGGTCTTAACCTGTTTTTTATGTGGCTTCGGTACGTTGTGCAACCTATTTAAAGTCAGCTTTGAAGTATAGAGCAACCAGATTCGTATAAAAAGTATTCAATCCGGCGCACCGCAAGGTTGTGTTTGAAACAGGCGAAGATTTTTTTGCCGCGCTTGCTATAATGCGGCGCCTGTCCACTGCGGTGCTGGTCATTCAAGCTCAGTGGACTATAGCAGGCTCGGCAGTAACGCTCAGCGTTGATTTGTTGGGCTGTGTAAAAACTATTCGGCAACTGTTATCAGGGGATGACTGTCCATGGCATCAATCGAAGAGGCGCTCGCCATCATCAAGCGTGGTGTGGATGAGTTGCTCCCGGAAGAGGAGTTGATCGAGAAGCTCAAGCAGGGGCGTCCCCTGAGAATCAAGGCCGGCTTTGACCCCACCGCGCCAGACCTGCACCTGGGACATACGGTCCTGATCAACAAGTTGCGTCAGTTCCAGGATCTGGGGCATGAGGTACTGTTTCTGATTGGTGACTTTACGGGTAAAATTGGTGATCCCACCGGCAAAAGTGCGACACGCCCTCCTTTAACGGATGAACAGATTGCAGCGAATGCTGCAACCTATAAAGAGCAGGTCTTTAAAATTCTCGATCCGGACAAAACCGAGGTCATGTTCAATTCTGACTGGATGGGAGACATGTCGGCTGCCGACATGATACGTCTGGCGGGCCAATATACTGTTGCCCGAATGCTCGAGCGGGATGACTTCACCAAGCGCTACCGGGCAGAGCAGCCGATCGCCATTCATGAATTTCTTTATCCGCTGGTTCAGGGCTACGACTCCGTCGCCATGAAGGCCGATGTCGAACTGGGTGGTACCGATCAGAAATTCAATCTGTTGATGGGGCGCATACTCCAGAAGCATTACGGGCAGCCGGCGCAGGCGATTTTGACGATGCCGATTCTGGAGGGGCTGGACGGTGTCCAGAAAATGTCGAAGTCTCTTGGTAACTACATCGGGGTAAACGACTCGCCCGGTGAGATGTATACCAAGCTGCTGGCCGTACCGGATCAGTTGTTGTGGCGTTATTTCGAGCTGCTGAGTTTGCGACCGCTCGCTGAGGTTCAAGAGTACCGGTCAGCGGTTGAGGGCGGGGCGAATCCTCAGGGCTATAAAAAGGTGCTTGCAGAAGAGATTATCACCCGCTTCCACAGCGAGGAGGCGGCAAAGACTGCGCACAAGTCGGCCGGAAATCAGGTCGCGCTTGGTGCCATTCCTGACAATGTGCCCGAAGTCGAGGTATCACTGGCCGGTCGTGACGATGTCCACATCGTATCGCTATTGAAGGAAGCCGGCCTCGCCCAGAATGGCAAGGCCGCCAAAGATGTCTTTGCCCGGGGGGCCGTCTATGTAGACGGCGATCAGTTGAAACATGAGCGCCTGTTCCGGAAAGGGGATGATGTAGTCATCCAGGCCGGTAAAAAGAAGATTGCCCGCGTCAAGGTGGTTTAATAGCCTGGCGTTGGGCGAATTTTTGCTAAAACGCGAAATGATCGTTGACTCTTCTGCGGTGGTCTGTAGAATGCGCACCTCGCTTGACGTCACCGCCTCAAAAGCGTTGCTCAAGTGAGCTTTTAATACTTTGTTTTTACTGCGTTTATCGGCTAAAACAAAGTGTTGACAAGCACTGGTGTTGCGGTAGAATGCGCGCCACTCGGATGCTGAAGCCTCGGGGCTGGCGTCGGAAGACAGTTAGAGGCTGTTTTGAATCGAGCGTAAACGGTTGAAAATAGCGGTTGACAGAGGTGGTAAACGCTGTAAAATGCGCACCTCGATTGGGCGAACGCCCGGCTCTTTAAAAAGTTGATCAAGTAATTCGTGTGGGCGCTGGCTGTGATGTTTCGGCAAGAGATATCAAGGCAGCGACTCGTCGAAATTGAGTTTTGTCTTGAGCAAGAATTGAGACTTTAGGGTCTCTGTATGATTTAAACTGAAGAGTTTGATCATGGCTCAGATTGAACGCTGGCGGCAGGCTTAACACATGCAAGTCGAGCGGTAACAGGGGGTGCTTGCACCCCGCTGACGAGCGGCGGACGGGTGAGTAATGCATAGGAAACTGCCCAGTAGTGGGGGATAGCCCGGGGAAACCCGGATTAATACCGCGTACGCCCTTCGGGGGAAAGCAGGGGATCTTCGGACCTTGCGCTATTGGATGTGCCTATGTCGGATTAGCTAGTTGGTGGGGTAAAGGCCTACCAAGGCGACGATCCGTAGCTGGTCTGAGAGGATGATCAGCCACATCGGGACTGAGACACGGCCCGAACTCCTACGGGAGGCAGCAGTGGGGAATATTGGACAATGGGG
>JASBRL010000122.1 GCA_030149475.1 Marinobacter sp. | reverse complement strand
CTGGGCCACCTTGTAAGGGGGCAGTCCGCTGATGACCTCGCCTTTCCAGCGCACAACGCCATCGGTTGGCTTGTAGACACCGGTGATCATATTGAACACGGTGGTCTTGCCGGCGCCATTGGGGCCGATCAGCCCGACGATCTGGCCTTTGCTGACGGTAAGATCAAGTGCGTCGACTGCCCGCAGACCACCGAAACTGATGCCGATGTTGTCCAGTGTGAGCAGATCTGTGCCGTTAATACTCATTCGGGGCGACTCCTTCTCGGCCAGATACCCTGTGGTCGAAGAACCATCACGACAATCATCGCAAAGCCGAATACCAGGTAACGGTATTCGGCCAGGTCACGGAATACCTGCGGAACCACAAACATCAACACGGTGCCCAGAAGCACGCCGGGAATGGACGCCTGACCGCCTACGATAACGATGGCGAACAGGGTTACGGATTCCATAAAAATGAAAGCGCTTGGGCTGACGGTCGCGAGTTGGCTGGCGAACAGTGTCCCGGCCGCTCCCGCAATGCCGGCGCCGAGTGCAAAGGCCAGTACCTTGTAGTATCGAGCGTTGACGCCGAGGGTGGTGGCGGCGAGTTCGTCTTCCTTGAGATAGCGGAACACCCGTCCCAGTCGACTTTTCTCGAGATTGTTCATCAGCACCAGCACGACCCCCAGCAATACCCAGTTGATCAGGTAAAGGCCACCCTGGCTCATAATCGGATAGCCGAACAGGCTGGGAACGCCGATGCCGAAGATCCCGTCCGGCCCTCCGGTTATTCCTGCGACATTATTAACCATGGCCATGCGGAATATTTCGTTGAAACCGATGGTGGCAACCAGCAGGTAATCCCCACGGAGTTTGACGATAGGAGCCGACAGAATGACCCCGAACAGTGCAGAGACCACCACAGCGATCGGCATCGTCCAGAGAATGGGCACGCCGTACTGGGTGTTGAGAATAGCGGTGGTGTAGGCACCGATGCCAAAATAGACCGCGTGGCCCATGTCGTACATACCGGCCCGGCCTAGAACCACGTCCTGGCTCAGCGCCACCACTGCATAAATGGCAAAAATAGACAGGATACTGATCCAGTTATTGCTGGCGATGAGGGGCAACACCAGACCAATAACCCAGATCATGCCTCCGACGCGGCGCATGGTTTGGATAGTCATACTTTCTCCGCCACGCGTTCGCCAAGGATACCGGTTGGACGCACCAGCAGAATAAGAATCAGCAGCCCGAACACAATGGCCTGTTGCCAGGTGCTGGAGATATAGCCACCTGCAAGAGAGCTGAACAGTCCCAGCAGGAGACCGCCGATCATGGCGCCGGGAATGTTCCCGATACCACCGATGATAGCTGCGATAAACGCGTTCAGACCGTAGATCCAGCCCATATCGAAGACCGCTTGTCGGTAGTAGACGCCGATGAACAGTCCGCCGATGGCGCCCAGGGCGGGCCCCAGGATGAAGACGCTGACGATCACCTTGTTGACGTTAATGCCCATCAGTCGCGCCGCGTCCTGATCAATCGCCGACGCACGGATGGCGGTGCCAAACCGGGTCTTGTTGACGTACAGATACAGGGCCAGCATCAGCACGAAGGAAATGGCCACGATGGAGATCTGGGTGGCGCTGATCACCACCGAACCATAGTGGAACGTGGTATCGGGCATGATACCTTCCGGGAAGGTCAGCGTCTGCGGACTCCAGATCAGCATGATGCCGTTTTCGATAAACATGGAGGCACCCAGAGCAGACACCACCGCTGAAAGCCGGTGGGCATGCCGGAGTGGCCGGTAAGCCGTAAATTCGAGAAGTACCCCTGCAATGGCTACCACCAGGACAGCCAGAACAAACGCCACAATCACAATCCAGTTGGCAGGAGCGGCGCCGCTGCCAGCCATACCGGTCATCACCGTCAGGCCTATAAAGGCACCCAGAACCGCCAGATCGCCGTGGGCGAAGTTGATCAGTTTCAGGATGCCGTAGACCATGGTGTAACCCAGTGCGATCAGGGCATAGATACTTCCCACGGTCAGCCCGTTGACAAGCTGCTGCAGGAAGGTTTCCATTGATGTATTACCCCTTGAGTCGTCGTACTTGTGTCCGGTCTGGCTAATTGGCTGACTTAATACGCGCCGTTGACGGTTCTGGCCAGGGCGTCGGTCCGCAGGCAGGCGGGTTCCCTGTCAAGGACTGGCCACGCAAGTCCTGAGCCTTCTGCGACGCGCCGTCAGGGGCTTAGCCGGTCAGCGAAATAACCAGACGGGACACCAGGCTTAGTTGGCCGGGTAAACGGTTTTGTAGGACCCGTCACCCTGGATTTCGAACGCCTGGAATGCGCTGCCCAGTCGCTCACCTTTATCATCGAAGCCCAGCGGCCCGGTGAAACCAGGGAAGTCACGAAGGCTATGCAGGTAGGTGGCAACGTCTGATGGATCAAAGCTGTTGGTTTCCTGAACCGCTTTGACGATCGCTCGCATGCCGTCGGCGTTGGTCAGTGTGAAGATACTCGGCGGGTTTTCACCGTAAGCGGCGTTGTAATCATTGAGGAAACTCTTCGCCTCGGGGTAGGGCAGATTCTCCGGGGCCGGAACGTTAATAATCACTGAGCCCATGGCTGCTTTACCCGCCAGTTCCCCGAATTTCACGTTCTGGTTGGCATCGCCGCCAACGAAGTCGGCATCAATACCCAGCGCTTTTTCCTGCGAGCGGATCAGACCACCGTCGGAGTAGTAGCCGGAAAAGTAGATAACATCCGGGTTCTTGGACTTGATTGTCGTCAGAACCGACCGATAGTCCTGGGAACCGGCCGTGATAAAGCCGTTGTAAACGATGTTGCCGCCTTCTTTCTTGACCGAGGCGGTCACCGCTTCACCGAGCCCTTTGGCAAAACTGGAGTGATCCGCAATGATGGCAATCCGTTTGTACTGTTTTGCCTTGACCAGATACTCGCCAGTAAACGCCGCTTCGGCACTGTTTGGCGGCGCATTACGGAAGAACAGCTTGTAGCCATGCTGGGTCAACTGTTCGGCGGTGCCGTCACTGGTCTGGAGAATGTTGGCGCGTGCAAAAATTGGTTGGGAAGCGGCGGTGGCGCCGGAGGTGTAGCTGCCGATCACCGCAAATACATCCTGGTTTGACAGGTCGCGCCCGCAGAGCGCTGCCTGAGTAGCCTTGCCTTCATCATCGCAGGCAACCACTTTGACGTCTTTGCCCAGCAAACCGCCTTTTTCATTGAGTTGCCTGGCCAACAACCTCACTGCTTTCTCAATGCCCTGGCCTTCGTTGGCGTATTGGCCGGTGATGGGTGCCTGCACGCCAAAGGTGACTGATTCGGCGGCCGCGGTAGTGGCCGCCGCGCCCAGTGTGAGCGCGGTCACCGCGATCAGAATCTTCTGTTTTAACATGGCTGTTCTCCGGTCTTGTTGCTGTTTTCGAGTGGTCAGGAAATAACAGGCCCGCAGTGTTACGAATGCCGACCGCGCCTGACTCTACGTTTCTTGAAGGCTGCCCGTTTCTTGAAGGCTGCCCGTTTCTTGAGTCTGCGTGCCGTTTGTGGGTGGCCCTGGCAGTCTGTAATGACTGAGTGGGGGCAGGTGAACACACCGCGTGAATCGATGACGCAATCTGTTATCGAGTCCTTACGTTCATAGCTGGTAAGTCGATTAACAAACTATTACAAAACTTTAGGACTTGCGGCTGCGAAGGTCTAACAAAAAGCTCCGATCTTTTTGCAAAATACTACGAAGTTGGCAAAAATCAGGTAAAACAGATGCTTCAGGAAATACGCCCGTGGCAGGCCGCGATGGCCGTTCAGTGGTCATAACGGCCTGATAACAGAGTTGATAGATAATGAGCCTCTGACTATTGCAGTTTGGTTTCCCGCAGTTTGATCAGAAAGCCGGGCGGGTCAAAATTGTCCGACCGGGCATCCTTCCAGTACTGCTCGAAGACCGGGTGGCCAGTGTCCGAACCATCCAGCAGGGCACCGGGTTCAAGAAAATGAAAAAGCTCCCGGTAGGATTTCACTTCCGTTTTCGATATGCGGCTGATGATATGTTCAGGACCCAACTCTGACGGATGGGTAAGCCCGGCTGCTCCAATGAGACTGGACAGGGAACGAATGGTGTTCTGGTGGAAATGGTAGACCCGTTCACTTTTGTCCGCGACATCCAGTTTCTGGCTCCGCCTGGGATCCTGGGTGGCAACGCCGGAGGGGCAGCGGCCAGTGTGACAATTCAGCGATTGAATGCAGCCCAGAGAGAACATATACCCCCTTGCCGCATTGCACCAGTCTGCTCCGAGGGCGAGGGCGCGGGCGATGTCAAAGGCGGAGGTGATCTTGCCCGCGGCGCCGATCCGGATCGACTCCCGCAGATTGGCACCGACCAGGGTATTGTGGACCAGCAGCAGGGCTTCGGTCAGCGGCGTTCCAATCCGGTTGATGAATTCCAGCGGCGCCGCGCCAGTGCCTCCTTCGCCGCCATCGACCACAATAAAGTCCGGTTTTTTGCCGGTTTCCAGTATGGCCTTGACAATGCCGAACCATTCCCACGAATGCCCGATGGCCAGTTTAAAGCCTACGGGCTTGCCGCCGGACAGGTCCCGGAGTTTCTCAATGAAGTGCAGCAGTTCCCTTGGGTTGCTGAATGCGGAATGACTCGCGGGTGACACACAATCTTCGCCCACGGAAACCCCCCGGGCTTCGGCGATTTCCTCGGTCACCTTGGCGCCTGGCAGAATGCCGCCATGCCCCGGTTTGGCCCCCTGGGACAGTTTGATTTCTATCATTTTTACCTGATCCAGGGTGGCATTCCTGGTAAATGTTTCCTCATCAAAGGAACCATCCTTTTTACGGCAACCGAAATAGCCTGAGCCAATTTCCCAGACCAGGTCGCCACGGTCCATGCGGTGATACCGGGAAATCGAGCCTTCACCTGTGTCGTGGTAGAACCTGCCTTTTCTTGCGCCAGCGTTGAGCGACATAATGGCGTTGCCCGACAGCGATCCGAAGCTCATCGCTGAGATGTTGAACACACTGCAATCGTACGGTTGCCGGCAGTTCTCACCCACCTGTATCCGGAATTCCTCCGCCTTCACATCCACTGGATTCAGCGAATGATTGATCCATTCGAAACCCTCGTTGTACATCTCCTGCAGTGACCCGAACGGACGTTTATCCAGCACGTTCTTGGCCCGCTGATAGACAATACTGCGCTGCTCGCGTGAAAAGGGCCGCTCTTCCGTGTCGGACATAATGAAGTACTGGCGGATTTCCGGCCCAATGGATTCGAAGAAATAACGAAAGTGGGCGAGAATCGGATACAGGCGGCTGACGGTGTGCTTCTTCTGCAACAGGTCGTAGGTGCCGAGCGCCGAGAGTGCGCCCAGGATCAGTGTGATCGTCAACAGGCCGGGGCTTGTGGAGACAAGAGGTAGCATCGCAAGGAAACCGATAACACAGACAATGTAAACGATATAGCGCCGCGAAACCGGACGGAGTTTGGGCATGAATCGGAAGCTCCTGTGCAAATTGAGGGATGACGCTCCGGCTTTGTTGAAGGTCTTCAGTTGGCAGAGCACCGCGTGTCAACGCCCTAGCGTAAGGAGTGAACTGGCTCGGGTGCAAGCGCTACCCTAATTGGTGGTGCGGCAGGGAGTTTTGATCTTTCGACCTCAAAACAATAAACTAACAAGCCTGTAATGAGGGATGACCAATTTCCGACAGATTGAACCCAGCTACTTCAAAACGGAGGCTCCACCGTGGGCGAAGCGCTAAAAGACGAATACCAGACTGACTATGTGGCGGGACAGGATAACGTCGCAAAGTTCGGCTTTGATATGCATAACGTGGTGTTCCCCGTTACTGCACTCCTGATCATCGCTTTTGTCGTTGGAACCCTGATGTTTCCTTCGGGGGCTAAAGAACTTCTCGATGGCGCCAAGAATGGTGCGATTGACCATTTTGACTGGCTCTTCCTGGTCAGTGCCAATATTTTCGTGGTTTTCTGTATAGCCCTGATTTTTATGCCGGTGGGTAAAATCCGCATCGGTGGCATGGATGCCAAGCCGGAATTTTCCACAATGTCCTGGTTTGCGATGCTGTTTGCTGCTGGTATGGGTATCGGCCTGATGTTCTGGGCGGTGGCTGAACCGGTTGCCTACTACACGGACTGGTATGGCACCCCCTTGAACGTAGCGGCCAATTCACCTGAAGGCGCGAAACTGGCGCTTGGCGCAACCATGTATCACTGGGGGCTTCACCCATGGGCAATCTATGCCGTTGTTGGTCTGTCCCTGTCATTTTTTGCCTATAACAAAGGCTTGCCGTTGACGGTCCGTTCGGCGTTTTTCCCGCTGCTGGGTGACCGGATCTGGGGATGGCCGGGGCACTTGATCGACATTGTTGCCGTGCTGGCGACCATCTTTGGTCTGGCTACATCGCTGGGCTTCGGGGCGCAACAGGCGGGCTCCGGTCTCGCGTATCTGTTCCCGGTCGCAAACACCATTGGTACGCAGATGGCGATCATCGCTGGCGTCACGTTTGTCGCGCTGATGTCCGTGCTGCGGGGCCTTGACGGGGGTGTCAAGGTACTGAGCAATATCAACATGGGCGTTGCCGGGCTGCTTCTGTTCTTCGTGATTTTCGCCGGTCCGACTGCGCAAATACTGAGTTCAATGTGGACCACCACGTCGTCGTATATCGGCAATATCGGCGCGCTGAGCAATCCGTTTGGCCGCGACGATACCACCTGGTTTCATGGCTGGACTGTTTTCTATTGGTCCTGGTGGATTTCCTGGTCGCCGTTTGTCGGTATGTTCATTGCCCGTGTTTCCAAAGGGCGCACGGTGCGCGAGTTCGTGACTGCGGTACTGATTATTCCGACGGTGATCACCATTGTCTGGATGAGCACGTTCGGGGGCACCGCTCTGGATCAGATCCAGAATAATATTGGCGAGTTGGCGGCAAACAACGGTATCTCGGAAGTGTCCCTGGCGATGTTCCAGATGCTGGCCAATGTTCCGCTGACCCAGATCAGTTCGTTCATCGCGATCATTCTGGTGCTGGTGTTCTTTATCACCTCCTCTGATTCCGGGTCACTGGTGATCGACAGCATCACTGCCGGTGGCAAGACTGACGCGCCCACAGCTCAGCGTGTGTTCTGGGCAGTGATGGAAGGCTGCATCGCGGCCGCGTTGATCTTCGGTGGTGGCAGCGATGCCCTGGGCGCGCTCCAGGCTGGCGCGGTCAGTGTCGGGCTGCCGTTCACGTTTGTCTTGCTGGTGATGTGTTACAGTCTCTTCAAGGGGCTCAACCATGAACGTGCCCTGCTCATCCAGGAGGGTAAGCTGGCCCCCGGTTGAGCGGAATCTGATCATGCCAGAATGGGGCTTCGGCCCCGTTTTGTTTTTGCTCGATAAGTTTTCAATCGATAAAAAGTATCACTGCACGCGCCGACAGGGAGGTTGGGTAACCGTGGACGAATGAATCAGCGGGTCCGGGCAGTGTTTGCCTGGTGCTTCAGTCCTTCGACGAGCCGGATGACCTGAACAGGTCCATGCCCAGCACGCCATCGTCCCGGAGATAGTCCTGAATCAGTGGCGAGCAATTGAGGTAGAACAGCAGTAATTCGCGTTGAATGTCCTGGTCCTGAATACGGCAGGCGTAACGTATCAGCTGCCTGATGGTTTCGTCGTCCGCAGTGCCGAACGTTTGGCCGTAGCGCTGACTGAGCAGGTTGGTCAGGCGCTCAAGGTGAAATTCGCCGGTGTGGGTCATATGAGAGGACAGGCTGACGGTATTGCCTTGCCTGAAACCACCGCCAGACTCTCCTCCCGGTATACCGAGTGTTTTCTTCCAGAGAGCTTTCAACATCATCATGTCCTGTCGTATGCGGTATTCTGATCGGCAACCGGTCGGAAAATTCCGAATGATTATTCATTGTTTAACCTATAGTACGCACAGAGTCCATAGGGAGATGTACGGCTGAGGTGACAGGGTCGTACATTTTTTCTTTTTTGAGTACCCGTTGCGCTTGCTGATGAGTTGGTGAGGCAATCTGGAATGGTTTCGGCGTTTGGAGGGAAGTCGTGTCTGAGTCGGTTGTGGCGGGGTTAACGCCAGCGTCTGTTTTTCTGGTGCTTCTTACTGTCTCGGGCACGGTCAGCGTCATGCTTGCAGCGCTGTTGTGGCGTCAGCGGCGACTGAGCCGGACGTCCCGGTCTCTGGCCGACCAGCGTCTGGCCGAGCTGGAGCAACTGCGTGCGGAACTGCAGTCGTTGTCCCGGACCGTGGCGCTGAGAGATCAGGAGTCGGATTATATGAGGCGCCAGGTGCAGGAGTTAAGCACCCAAAACCGTGATCAGTCGGAGCGACTCGAACATTGGCGCCAGCAGACCGCGAGCCTGGAGAACCGGGTGGCAACACTCAGTTCAGAGAGCGATTCCCGGCAACAGCGAATTCATCAGATTGAGCAAGAACGGGTCGATCACCAGCGCCGGGCGGAGGTTCTGGGGCAGGAGTTGAACGAAGCCCGGATCGCCCTGCGTGAATTTGAGGTGACACTGGAAGAAGAGCGTCGGGCCACCAGTGAGAAGCTGGCATTGTTGGAGCGAAATCGCGACGCGCTCAAACAGGAATTCGAAAACCTGGCCAACCGGATTTTCGAGCAGAAAAGCGAACGCTTCAGTCAGCAGACCAGGACCAGCCTTGATACCCTGCTGAATCCATTCCGCGACCAGCTTCAGGATTTCCGCAAGCGGGTTGAGGACGTGTACACCACTGAAACGAAGGATCGTCAGGCACTTCGCAGTGAGATCAAGTCGCTGCAGGCCCTCAATCAGCAGATAACGGAAGAGGCTTCCAATCTTACGCGGGCACTGAAAGGCGATAAAAAAATCCAGGGGAACTGGGGTGAGGTCATACTGGAGCGGGTATTGGAACGTTCAGGCCTGCGCAAGGGTGTTGAGTACGACACCCAGGGAACCTTTCGCGATAGTGATGGCCAGATGCTGCGGCCGGATGTGGTGGTGTATCTGCCGGATCGACGGCACCTGGTGGTGGATTCAAAAGTATCGCTGGTGGCGTATCAGCGATGGGTGTCCCTGGACGATGAAAGCCAGCGGGCGAACGCATTGCGCGAGCATGTGGACGCGGTACGTTCGCATATCCGCAGCCTGAGCGAAAAGGACTACAGCCAGCTCAGCGGTCTTCATTCGCCGGATTTCGTGTTTCTGTTCATGCCTGTTGAGCCTGCCTTTGTCGCCGCCTTTCAGCAGGATGAAAATCTGTTTGCCGAGGCGTTCGAGCGAAAGATCATTGTTGTGACGCCGACCACCCTGCTGGCTACCCTGAAAACAATCGAGAACATCTGGCGCTATGAGCGCCAGAGCCAGAATGCCCGACTGATTGCCGACCGGGCCGGCGCCATTTATGACAAGCTGCGGGTGTTTGTGGAGGCCATGGAGCGCATGGGTGGACAACTGCAAACGGTACAGGGAACCTTTGACAGCGCAATGAACACGTTGACACGCGGCCGTGGTAATCTGATCTCTCAAGCGAACCGTTTTGTAGAGTTGGGCGTCCGTGTTAAAAAAGAATTGCCCAAAGCGGTTGTGGAACAGGCTGAAGTGGATGCCGATGATGACCCCGTTGCAGGCCCGGACGCTCCGGAGCCGGCCGGCGATAACACCGGACCGTCTTCAGGCACGTCGGGTCAGGAATGACCTTCAGCAGCCTGCCCGGATGCCGCAGAGGCTTCCTCCGGCGGCACAGACACAGGATAAGGTAGCGTGTTCAAAACAGAGAGAGTCGGGCGGCCAGGCCGCGCAGGTGCCTGCACAACCTTGCTGGCGGCGATGATCTTCACCACCAGCGCCCACGCACTGGCCCCGGAGCATGAAAGTCGTCGACTGATGCTGGCAACGGAGCAGGCAGTCAAAGATGCGAACTGGAGTGAGGCCGGGAAGTACCTCAATCAACTGCAGAAGATGGATGTCGAAAAACCGGACGCTTACCAGTATTACCGGGGGCGGGTGATGTTTGAATCAGGGTTGCTCAATGAAGCCCGCGCTGCCCTGGAGGCCTATGTCAAGCGATCCGGGTCTGAGGGACAGTACTACAAGAAGTCACTGGAACTGATCACCCGCATTGAACAGACCAGGCGTCAGCAGGCGGACCATCCGGACGCGTCCGGGTCCGGCAAGCCGGTCGCGGTCATCGAGCCGGCCGGTAAAAAGCCGGTCCAGCGTCTTGAAGAGCTTTATCTGGTGGACTCGCCGGTCAAGGCTCTGACCCTTCATCTGAACAGCCTGTTGGACCTGGACGGCTGGCGGAAAAATCCCAGGGTTATTGTGGCCGGCTCAAAACCGGACATTGGCTACCAGGTGTCCACGGAGCCCGGCGTGATCAATCTCCAGCAATCCCGACGCGATCTCGAGGGGGCCGACCAGTTCCGGCTGACGACTCAGGCCATCAAGGTTTACGGGGTCAACCCGGAGGTGGACTGGAACTGCGTTGCCGGTGATCAGGCGTGCTGGATTTACGACCCACGAGACGACTCGCGACTGATGCGACTGGCGCCGGCGCCGGATCGTGCAGCGGAAGTGGCCCGGACTCTCGGGCGTTTGATCAAGGCGCTGCAAGCACCGCCCTCATCCACCAAGTGACCGGTCACCTTCCCGGTAGGCGCCGGGCGTTACGCCGGTCCATTTTTTAAACGCCCGGTGAAAGGTAGACGGTTCCGTGAATCCCACCCGGTGGGCGATGTCATTGATCGACAGGTCAGGGCGCGCGAGGAAGTAGATGGCAAGGTCCCGGCGCAGCAGGTCCTTGATCTCCTGGAACGATGTATTTTCCTGTTTGAGCCGTCGACGTAATGTCTGGGGGCTGGTATGCAACTCAGCGGCCACCCACTCGAAGTCCGGCAGAGGACGGGAAAAGTCTTTACCAATCAGCGTTCGGATGCGCCCCGTGAAGGTGTTGCCTGCGTCCGGGCGTGATAGCAGGTCAGCCGGTGACGTCTGAAGAAAACGACGCATTTCGGGTTTGTCGCGGATAACGGGAGCGTCCAGAAAGCGTGGGTCGAATTCGAGCCGGGTGTCCGTTGCATTGAACGTCAGCGGACAGTGGAAAATGTGACGGTACTCATCGCCGTGGGACGGGCGGGTGTAGTTGAATGAAGCGTTGGCCAGCTCGATAGGCTGACCGATCAGCCAACTGCCCAGACGGTGCCAGATGACCAGCAGACTTTCCTGAAGAAAGTGCACCGGATCGTCGGGCATGCCTTCCATGACCATCACCAGCGCGGCCCTCTCGCCGTTCTGTTCGAGCTTCAGGCAGGCAGCTGGCTCAAATAACCGCGAAAACTGGTACGCGCGCTGATAGACACTTTTCAGTGTCGGGCTGTCGATGATCAGGGCGCACATGGTGGCGAACGTCCCCGGCAGGCACCGTCTCGGCCCCAGCCCCATGAACTCATCGTTCATCCGGTTCCAGATAACCTGCATTAGCCGGCTGTACTGGTCACTGTTAACCCGCGCCTTCTCGATTTTCAGTAACTCCGGCGGAATGCCGGCCTCCTGCAGCATGGCCCGGACATCCATGTCGAGCCGTTCAGCGCCGCCCAGCGCCGCCTGCACGAAATGTCGGGATACTGTCAGGTCTGCCATTCGCTCTATCCTGAAATAAAAGACGAGAAACATCATAAGTGGCCATCGGCGCATTGCAACCTCTGGTCAGTGACGGTGGCGGGGCGTGGCAGAAATAGCCAGTGGATTTGATGGAAGCGGTGGTTGGCCGGAGCGGCTGAGCGCGCGAGAATAAAGCGGTTGTATACCGTCTGACCACCGCGCGCCTGTTCGCGCCATCCGCTCAGGGAGATTCCATGTCTGGCCCTCTCAGTTCACTCAAAGTTCTGGATTTTACCACGCTACTGCCCGGTCCTTACGCCACCATGATGCTGGCGGATATGGGCGCGGATGTATTGCGGGTTGAAGCCCCGGGGCGCCTTGATCTGACCCGCGTAATGCCACCTCATGATCGTGGCGAAAGCACGGCTCACACCTTTCTCAACCGGGGCAAGCGTTCGCTGGGCCTCGATTTGAAGGCGGAAGGCAGCCGGGAAACCATCCTCAACCTGGTCAGTGAGTACGATGTTGTTATCGAGCAGTTCCGGCCCGGGGTGATGGACCGCCTCGGTCTCGGCTATCGAGCACTAAGTGCCGTCAATCCCCGGTTGATTTACTGCGCCATCACCGGCTATGGCCAGACCGGTCCTTACCGGGATCGCGCCGGACACGATATCAATTATCTTGCACTCGCCGGCGTGAGCAGCCACAGCGGTCGCAAAACCAGTGGTCCACCACCGCTGGGGATTCAGGTGGCGGATGTTGCGGGCGGTTCTCATCACGCGGTGATGGGCATTCTGGCGGCAGTGATTCACCGCCATCACACTGGCGAGGGTCAGTTTATCGATATCAGCATGACCGATGCTTCGTTTGCGCTTAACGGCATGGTCGGCGCGGCGACCCTGGCCGGCGCCCAGATACCCGCTCCCGAGAGTTCGCTGCTTAATGGCGGCAGTTTCTATGACTACTACGAAACCGCGGATGAGCGCTGGCTATCCGTTGGCAGTCTCGAACCCCAGTTTTCAGCGCGGTTACTGGACATACTTGGCTGCGGCGAACTCAAGTCACAGGCGCTCAGCCAGGACGAGCAACAGCAGGCCGATCTGAAGCAACGACTTCAGCAGCGTATCCGCGAACGAACCCTGGCGGAGTGGGTGGACGTCTTTGCGGACCAGGACGCCTGCGTGGAACCGGTTCTGACCCTGCCCGAGGCGGCGGAACATCCGCAACTTCAGGCCCGTGGCATGGTCATTGACGTGCCGCGGGGAGACGGCTCCAGCCAGCGACAGATTGGCCACCCGATCAAATTCAGTATGACGCCGTGTGAGAGCCGCTACATCGGCCGCGCGCTCGGTGCCGACAACGATGACGTGTTGGGCTAAGGAACCTCTGATTAAGTCTATTGGCAATTCTGGCTCTCCCTGAAAGCCGGAATCAAGGCGAGGCTTCGCAGGAAGGCTGGTTGCCTTTCAAGAAGGCTCAACGCGGAGTCCGGTTTTCAGGGAGAGCCCCTGCGGG
>JASBRL010000086.1 GCA_030149475.1 Marinobacter sp. | reverse complement strand
AGTGCCTGATAAAACTTCCGCGTACGGGGGCGACACGCCAGGTTGTGGGATTCCGGTCCTGGCGCCATACCCGGCCGGGTAAACAACTTCACGATGCGAAGGAGAGGGTCGACATTCCATGAAAAAAGCAGCCTTTGCAGTACCACGCGGAATCGCCGCGTTGCTGCTACTGACCGTGGTCGGCTCACCGGCCGCCGCCGGCGAGAGCAGACATTATTACTCCGCAGAACAAAGCAAGGCCGGCGCATCCGTATACGCCAGTCAGTGTTCGGTCTGCCACGGCAGTCAATTGCAGGGCAAGACCGGGCCAGCCCTGGCAGGTCCCGATTTCCGCAGTTCCATTGAATATTCGAAAATGTCCGGCAAACAGTTGTATCAGTTTATCAGCAGTCAGATGCCCTACGATAAACCCGGGTCCCTGACTGAAACGCAGTATCAGCAGATCGTGGCTTATATTCTCGACAAAAACGGTTTTCCGGCCGGGAAACAGCCGTTGACGAAGAAGTCGCTGAGCCAGATTTCGCTGCTCCCGTTCCCTGAATAATGGACAGCACGCCGTCAAGGATGGCTTTCCGTTGTCTCGTCCGGAGAACAGACAAACGGGCATGATGACGTCAACAATTACAATGATTGGAGAACCACCATGACAATGCGAAACAAAGCGGGGTTAAAGTGCAGTGCTATTGCACTGCTGCTCAGTGTGATGTTTGTCGCACAGACCAATGCCGAAACGAGCACGGAAGTAAAAACCGACAGTGCCAGCAGCATGGTCAGCGGCGCGCTGCCGGATGCCAGCCTGGTTCGGGTGACGGACCAGATGATGTCCAATCCGGACGCCCACAGCGGAGACTGGCTCCTGCACGGACGAGACTACAAGAACCAGCGTTTTTCGCCCCTCGATCAGATCAATCGGGACAACATTGACAAGCTTGTGCCGGCAGCCGTCGTCCAGACAGGTATGGTAGGTAGCTTCGAGACAACCCCCCTGGTCATCCAGGGTGTGATGTACCTGACCACGCCTGTGGTCGACAATGAAATGAAAATCATGGCCCTGAACGCCGCCACCGGCGAGCGGATCTGGACCACCACCTACAAGCTCGGCACCTACAAAATATGCTGCGGTCCGGTCAACCGCGGGGTAGCGGCCGGTTACGGATATCTTTACGTGGTCACCCTGGATGATCAACTGGTGGCGCTGAGTGCCAGTACAGGCAAGGTGCAGTGGCAGAAGCAGGTCGCAGACCCCAGAGCAGGCTACTCGGAAACCATGGCGCCACAAATCTATGATGGCAAGGTCATCGTCGGAAGTTCCGGCGGGGAATGGCCTATTCGTGGTTTCGTCGCGGCCTACGACGCAAAATCGGGCGACAAGGTCTGGAACTGGGATGCGACCGACCCGGAGACCTTTTCGGGCGACTCCTGGAAACAGGGCGGCGGCATGGTCTGGACCACGCCCGCCATCGATACAGAACGCAAGCTGGTCATTTTCTCCACCGGCAATCCGAACCCGGACCTCTACGGCGAATCCCGCAAGGGCGACAACCTTTACACCGACTCCATTGTCGCGCTGCATACCGATACAGGCAAGCTTGCCTGGCACTACCAGGAGGTCAAGCATGACGTATGGGATTATGACGCCGTCAGCAATGTGGTGCTTTTCGATGTCGAGAAGGATGGCAAGACCATTCCGGCGGCCGGTGAAGCGGGCAAGACCGGTTGGTTCTACATCGTTGACCGCCGCGACGGCAAACTGATTCGAAAGTCAGAACCCTTTGTCATGCAGTCTGACAACATGTTCACCACGCCTACCAAGGAAGGCGTGGTCATGCTACCGGGAGCCAATGGTGGCGCCGAATGGTCACCGCCCGCCTACTCACCGAAAAACAAACTGGTTTATATTCTCGGTATGGATCAGCTGATGAAATTCACCACCGACGGTGAGCCCATGACACTGCCGGGGCAGATCCGGCTTGGCAGTACGTTTGCCAATGTCGAGGACGAAGGTATCCAGGATGGGATCTTCACCGCTATCAACGTGAATACGGGCAAGATCTCCTGGCAATACAAAGCGCCGCAACCCATGGTTGGCGGCGCCCTGGCCACCGCCGGCAATCTGGTCTTTACCGGTGAAGGCAATGGCTGGTTCGATGCCTTTGATGCGGACTCCGGAGCGCGGCTGTGGCGCTTCAATCTGGGCGCCGGCGTCAACGCTCCGCCGATCAGCTACCGGGTCGATGGCGAGCAGTACATTGCGGTTGCGGCGGGGGGTAATTTCCAGCTGGGTTTCCCGTACGGCGATGCAGTCGCTATTTTCCACCTGACCAACTGAGGTCCTGGGCGAGTATCGGCCATCGCCGATACTCGCCTGTTCAACATCAGGCACGCCCCAGAAAACGACGTTCATCGACGTTCACACGCACCCGGTCTCCGGTAGAGATATGCTCGGGCACCTGTATCACCAGTCCGGTGGTCAGTTTGGCCGGTTTGGTGCGGGCGGTGGCGGAGCCTCCCTTGATTGACGGGTCGGTCTCGACAATCTCGAGATCCACCGTGGGTGGCAGCTCCAGCGCAACCGGGGCATCACTGACCAGAATGGCAATCAGGCCCTGGGTGTCTTCGCCAATGAACAGCAGGTCATCCGCAATCGACTCCCGATTCAGGCTATAGGGCGTGTAATCCTCGGCGTCCATGAACACGAACTCGTCGCCGTCGGCGTAGGAGAAGGTGACCGGGCGTTTGACCAGGTCCGCCAGGTTGAGCATGTCGGAGTCCTTGAAGGTCTCATCCACCTTGGCGTTGGTCACCACATCATACAGACGCATGCGATACAGGCTGCCACCGGCACGCCCCTGGGGCACGGAGCGCTCGATATCCCGCACGATATAGACACGGTTGTTGTACTCAACCGCCGTATTTTTCTTGATCTCACTTGCTCTTGGCATTGCTTGAAACTCCAGACCCAACGAAACACCGGGGTGATATACCATGCCCGCAAGCCGGTGGCGAGAGCAATCGTTGCCTGCCGATAACGGCTCCTCGCCCCGGGCAGGAGCCGCCCCGGTATCCGTCCGGGTCTACCCGGCAGCAAGAATCATTTCGTCGCCCTGGGCCTTGCTTCTGGACAGTTTGATGGCAATGAACTTCGACGTGGGCGTGTTACTCCCCTCGCCGCGACTTTCCAGCGGCACCAGCGGATTGGTTTCCGGGTAGTAGGCCGCTGCCTGGCCGGCGGGAACGTCGTAGGCCAACAGTTTGAAGCCGGATACCCGACGTGTTCGACCGTCTTCCCACAGGGACGTAATATCAACGCGCTCACCGTCCTCGAAGCCCAGACGCCGGATCTCATCACCGTTCAGAAACAGCACCCGGCGCTGGCCGCGGACACCCCGGTAGCGATCATTCAGGCCGTAGATCGTGGTGTTGTACTGATCGTGGGAACGCAGGGTCTGCAGAATCAGGTCCGGTGTCTGTCCCGAGGCCTTCACGCGATCATGCAGCAGATCGACCGGCAGTGGATTGGCCGAGAACATCGCCTTGCCACTTGCGGTCTGCCACTGCCGCTCCCGGACCGGATTGCCCAGATAGAACCCGCCCTTCTGCCTGAGCCGCTCGTTGAAGTTCTCGAATCCGGGAATGGTGCGCGCAATCATCGCCCGAATCACGTCGTAGTCGGCGATCGCCTCGGCCCAGTTGATGGGGTTATTACCGAGGGTCGCCCGGGCAATGCCGGCAACAATCGCAGGCTCGGACTTCATCTGGCTGGATTGCGGCGGCAACTGACCGTAGGACGCGTGAATCATGCTGAATGAATCTTCCACTGTGACCGCCTGCGGCCCGCTCGCCTGCTGGTCGATATCGGTGCGGCCCAGACAGGGCAGGATCAGCGCGTCCCGGCCGGTGATCAGGTGACTCCGGTTGAGCTTGGTACTGATCTGAACGGTCAGATCGCACCGGGCCAGCGCCGCGTGGGTCAACTCGGAATCCGGCGTTGCCTGGGCGAAATTACCGCCCAGACCGATGAACACCCGGGCATTGCCGGACGCCATGGCCGCAATGGCTTCGACCGTGTTGTGGCCCGGTGTCCGGGGCGCCTGGATGGCAAACTCCCGGTCGATGGCATCCAGCAGCCAGGCCGGCGGCTTTTCATCGATGCCCATGGTCCGGTCACCCTGAACATTGCTGTGGCCACGCACCGGGCTGACCCCGGCCCCCACACGGCCCAGATTGCCCCGCAGCAGTTGGAGGTTGATCAACTCCTGCACGGTCGCCACCGAATGGCGGTGCTGGGTGATGCCCATGGCCCAGCACAGGATCACCTTGCGGGACTTCCGATAGCTGTCTGCGGCCACCTCGATATCCGCCCGCGACAGGCCGCTCTGGGCTTCGATCTGCGACCAGGGCGTGGCTTTGACCACCGCCATGTAATCCTCAAGACCGCGGGTGTGCTGTTCAATGAAGGACCCGTCCAGAACCGCTTCGTGCCCCTGCGCCCGGGCTTCGTCATCCCAGGTAAGCAGGCACTTCACCATGCCGCGGACTGCCGCCATGTCGCCGCCCAGCGCCGGCCTGAAATAAGCCGTATTCAGCGGTTCGGAGCCGTTCCTGAGCATGTCGTGAATGGCCTGGGGATCCTGAAAACGTTGCAGGCCGCGTTCTTTCAACGGATTGAAACAGATCACCTGCGCGCCGCGGCGGACCGCTTCACTCAGCGGTGCCAGCATACGGGGATGATTGGTACCGGGATTCTGGCCAAAGATGAAAATGGCGTCGGCCTCGGCAAAGTCATCAAAGGTCACCGTACCCTTGCCGGTACCGATGGTCCCGGACAACCCGATACCACTGGCCTCGTGGCACATGTTGGAACAGTCAGGGAAATTGTTGGTGCCGAATGTCCGCACGAAAAGCTGGTAGAGAAAGGCCGCCTCGTTGCTGGCCCGGCCAGAGGTATAGAACTCGGCCTGATTCGGGCTGTCAAGCCCCCGGAGGTGGTCGGCGATCAACGCAAAGGCGTCATCCCAGCTGATCGGCAGATAACGGTCACTTGCCCGGTCATACCGCATGGGTTCGGTCAGCCGGCCCTGATACTCCAGCCAGTGGTCGCTGTGCTGGACCAGTTCGGTCACACTGTGCTTCGCAAAAAAGTCCCGGTCCACCCGGCGTCTGGTGGCCTCCCAGTTAACCGCTTTGGCCCCGTTTTCACAGAATTGTACGCGGCCGCCCCTGGGATCATCCCCCCAGGCGCAACCCGGACAGTCAAAGCCGCCGTGCTGGTTGGTTTTCAGCAGCGCACGGATGTTCTTGATGGGCTGCTTACTGTCCAGCCAGAAAGCAGCGACGCTTTTCAGCGCACCCCAGCCCGCGGCGGGGCCGTTGTACGGCTGATACTGCGGTGCCGGTGTGGGTGTGGGCTGTGTATCGACGGTCATGGCCAGGTCCTGAGGTTAAATAGGCATCAGGGTACGGCGGCCAATGATAACCGTCTAATCAGAATTCAAGATGAATCAATCAGTGCTGCTTATTGACCGGCCGGGCTCCTCGCTTACAGGGTCACCGATTCGGCAAACTCGCCTCAACAAACTGGAACAGGGCCTCCGCCAAGGCCGAGACGGGAGATCCGCGGCGCATCGCCAGACCCAGAGGCGCAAGAGTGTGACTGTCGGCAATCGGCAGGAGCTCCAGTGCGTCGTCCCGCTGTTCCAGCCCGCCGCCGAGCGGCATCACTGCACAACACAGGCCCGCTGTCACCGACTGAATCAGACGTTCGACCGAGTCCGTCTCGATAAGGGGGATCAATTCCACACCCGCCGTCTGTAACCCGTGATCCAGCGACTGACGGAAATGCATGCCCTTGCTCAGCACGCCCAGAGGCAGATTTTCCAGTGCGGCCCAGTCGAGTTCCGGATCACCGAATGTCCAGCGATGCCGGTTGAATAGCAGCCCCATGCGGGTTTCGGCGACTTCCAGCCACTGATACTTGCGGGCATGGTTGCTGTCGGCATAGGCAAAGCCGGCGTCGAGCCGATTGGTATCAAGCCCTGCCAGAATCTGCTCACTGCTGAGGGATTTGAGCTCAAACCGCACGTCGGCATGCTGCGCTGCGAAACGCTGAAGCAGTGGCATGGGTTCAAACCCGGCCAGGGGCACCATCCCGATCCGCAGCGTACCCACCAGTTGCCCCCGGCAGACCGAGGCTTCGGCATGCAACCCGTCGTGCGCTGCCAGCACCGCCCGTGCCCAGCCCAGGATGCGCTGGCCCTCCTCGGTAAAGCCGACAAACCGGTGCCCGCGACGGACCAGCGTCAGCCCCAGTTCGTCCTCCAGTTGACGTAACCGCATGGAAAGCGCGGGCTGGGTCACATGGCAGCGGCTGGCCGCCTCACCGAAGTGACGAAGCTCATCAAGCGCAATAAGGAATTGTAACTGCCGGATGTCCATAGCGGGGTCTCTGAAACTGATCGCGTCAGGGAAAGGCAGACAGACTGATCGCCTGCCGGGTCAATGGCAAGACTATACGACAAAATCCGGGGCTGGACGGCTGAATGCGGGACCGGGCTCCTGGAAACGACTCGGTGTTCAGCTACGCAAAAAAGCCCGAAGTGCCGAATACTCCAGGCTTTGAGTCAACAAAGAAATCAGGTCACAGGCGAGCGGCGACCGCGGCCGACGTGTTCAACACAGGCGATCAGCGCCTGGCGGGCATCCCGGAAGACGCCCGCCAACGCTACGCTCGATGCTCCTGAGCGGTTACTCGGACGCCGCAATCAGACTGGCATTGCCGCCAGCCGCCGTGGTGTCCACGCACAAGTGCCGTTCAATGACATAACGCTGATCCAGACGGTGCTCAGTAATCAGCGGCAGCAACGCGCCGTCGCGCTTTGCCAGCGCCTGGCGGAATGCCCGGAGCTGATCCGTCCCGGCACAACTGACGACGGCGGCAAACCCGCTTGCTGTCGCCAGGGCGTCCGGCTCCAGGTGCCCCTCAAGACCGACAATCGGCAGGCCCGCGTTAACCGCTTTCTCCACCATACCGTTGACGTCTGGCGCGATGACAACCACCTTGTTGCCCTGGGATAAGGCCATTGCCGCCTGCTCCAGCGCGGTCTCCTTGTCCGGGCCCAGGCACAACACGACCCCGCGGGGGTGATTGGAGAGCCGGTTCTGCTCTCCGGTCGGCCCGGGCATATCCTCGATGTGGGCGTCCAATGGCTCAGGCACCGTGCTGAAGACCGGTTTCATCGCGTCAACACGGGCTGTTGGCGACAGCGGCCGGGCTTTGGGATCGGCCAGTTTGGCAATCAGGCTTTCCAGCTTTTTGGCGTCCACCGCCTTGCCGCCGGACTCGGCCGGACGCTGTACAGTGTCGCCCTTGAGGAAGCGACGGACATACTGTGGGCCGCCTGCTTTGGGTCCGGTCCCCGACAGCCCCTCGCCGCCGAACGGTTGGGAGCCGACAATCGCGCCAATCTGGTTACGGTTGACGTAGGTGTTACCTACCTTGATCCGGCTGGCAATTCGTTCAACCCGGCGATCTACCCGGCTATGGACGCCGAACGTCAGGCCGTAGCCCATGGCGTTCACGTCATCCACCACCTTGTCGAGATTTTTTGCCTCAAAGGTCGCCACATGCAGCACCGGCCCGAAGATCTCTTCCGGCATTTCTTCGATGCCTCCCAGGCTGATGACCGCCGGCGACACAAACGTGCCTTTCCCGGGCACGTTGAGTTTCTTCAACAGGCGTCCCTTTTTCTCGAACCGGTCGCAGTGATCAGCAATTTTCTTGCGGGCGGCCTCATCAATAACCGGGCCCACATCCGTCGACAGCAACCAGGGGTCGCCGATGCCGAGCTCCTCCATGGCCCCGTAAAGCATCTCCAGCAGATGCCCGGCGATGTCCTTCTGGACATACAGCATACGCAGGGCCGAACATCGCTGCCCTGCGCTCTGGAAGGACGACGCCAGCACATCCCGAACCACCTGCTCGGGCAGCGCGGTGGAGTCCACGATCATCGCGTTCAGGCCACCGGTTTCCGCCACCAGCACAGCGTCCGGCGCCATGTGTTCGGCCATCGCCTTGTCAATACGCTGGGCCGTTGCTGTCGAACCGGTAAAGCAGACACCGGAAACGCGGGAGTCGGAGGTCAGAGCGCCACCCACGACCGACCCCGCCCCGGGTAACAACTGGATAGCATCCCCGGGAATACCGGCTTCGTGCATGAGCTCGACCGCACGCGCAGCAAGCAGCGACGTCTGCTCGGCCGGCTTTGCCAGCACCACGTTGCCGGCGGCCAGGTTCGCCATAATCTGGCCGGTAAAGATGGCCAGCGGGAAATTCCACGGAGAGATACAAACGATCACGCCCCGGGCGTCGCCGCTGTCTTTGTAACGGACCGCTTCGCCGGCGTAATACTGTGAAAAATCCACCGCTTCGCGGATTTCCGCGATCGCGTCGGGCATGGACTTGCCGGCTTCCCTGATCGCCAGGGCGAAAAGCTCATGGGCATTCTCTTCGTACAGGTCCCCAACCCGGCGCACGCACTCGGCGCGCTCTTCTGCGGGGCGTGCGGACCAGCTCTTGAAACCTTCAAGCGCCGCTTTGACCGCAGTGTCGACGTCGGTTTCCGACGCCTGGGTCACATTGCCGACGGTATCGTCCGGATTTGCCGGGTTACGCACCACCTGCACTTCAGCGCCGGCCACGTCACCCGCGATGATCGGCCCACCTTTCCAGCGATGATCCCGGAAGGCATCCCGGCCGCGATCAATCTCCGCGACGGTCACCGGGTCGGTAATATCCCAGCCTTTGGAGTTCCGGCGCTGTTCGCCGAAGATCTTTTTCGGATGAACAATCGCTTTACTGGATATGTTCTGCCCCATCTCCCGGACCGAATCAATCGGGTCCCTGGCGATGTCTTCCGGCGTAATCCGGGTGTCAACGATCTGGTTGACGAACGAGCTGTTCGCGCCATTCTCCAGCAATCGCCGCACGAGATACGCCAGCAGGTCTTTATGAGGGCCGACGGGAGCGTAAATCCGGCAAGGCACTCCGCTGACTCGCAACACCTCACTGTGCAGGGATTCGCCCATGCCATGCAGGCGCTGGAACTCATAGTTGTCCACCCCTTTAATTTTCGCCAGTTCAAGAATAGCCGAGACCGAATGGGCGTTATGGGTGGCAAACTGCGGGTAGATCCGGTCGGTCATATTGATCAGTTTGGTCGCGCAGGTGATGAACGATACATCACTGCACGCCTTACGAGTGAATACCGGGAATCCGTCCAGGCCCATCACCTGGGCACGCTTGATCTCGGCATCCCAGTAGGCGCCTTTCACCAGCCGGACCATGAACCGCCGGTCGTATTTCTCGGCCAGTCCGTACAGCCAGTCAAGAGCAAACGAGGAACGCTTGCCGTACGCCTGCACCACCACACCGAACCCGTCCCAGCCGGCCAGTTCGGGGTCCGACACCAGCGCCTCGATCACATCCAGCGACAGGTCCAGACGGTCCTGTTCCTCAGCATCAATATTGAAGCCCATGTTCGCCGCAGCCGCTTTTTTCACCAACGATCTGGCGCGGGGCAGCAATTCATTCATCACCCGCTCACGGTTGCCGTATTCATAGCGGGCCAGCAGGGCGGAGAGCTTGACCGAAATGCCCGGATTTTTGCGTACGTCGCCCTTGCAGGACTTGGCGATACTGTCGATCGCGTTCGAATAGGAGTCATAATAGCGTTTGGCATCGTCGTCGGTCCGGGCCGCTTCACCAAGCATGTCGTACGAGTAGGTATAGCCTTTGGCCATATAGTCTTTGGCTTCGTCCTGGGCTTCGTCGATGTTGCGCCCCAGCACAAACTGGCGGCCCATTTCTTTCATCGCCTGACCGGCCACCGTACGGATAACCGGCTCGCCAAAGCGCTTGAGCAGCTTGCGCAGAGTCTCGCCAACGCTGTTGCGCTGTGAATCTTTCAGCAGGTTACTGGTCATCAGCAGGGCGACGGTAGCGGTGTTGATCAGAGACGAGGACGCCCGCCCCACGTGAGTGCCCCAGGCGCCTGACGTAATCTTGTCTTCAATCAGTTCGTGAATCGTGGTGTTGTCGGGCACGCGCAGCAATGCTTCAGCCAGGCACATCAGGGCAACACCTTCTTTGGTGGTGAGGCCATACTCCGCCAGAAACTTTTCCATAATGGTGGACTTTGCGTTCTTGCGTACGCTGCGTACCAGATCGGCCGCCCGAGCGGATATCGCCTTGCGTTCTGCCTCGGTCAACTGAGCGCTGGCAATCATCTCACTGATAACCGTGTATTCATCGACAAGGTAATAATGACGAAGCGCCTGACGACTATCGACCAGCTCGGGAGTTTCTGACGGCTGCGGTCTCATGGTGGTGCCCTCTGTGTTGTTTGTCGTGCCCTCATTTTACTGGGAATAACAAAGTCACTTTCACTTTACGAACAGTATAAGGACGCATTTTCGCCTGAATTAACGTCGTTTCGTTTTACGATACCCCGTTAAACGTTAATTTTTTGGGAAAAACACCTTAGACTACTCTTTCCGGGTGACCTGCGAGCTATTGCGATCAGAGCAGCTCACTTCATTCATCATAGCGTTACTGGCAACGACTTGCCCAAGATGCGCGATATTGGCTCTGCTTAATGACTACGTCGCTACCGGGTACGAAGATCAGGCCCGGCGTACACTCGTCAGTAAATGACCAGACAGGACAAGACAATGCTCGACCTGGACCGGATTGATCTCGCGATCATCCGCGAGTTGCAGAAACACGCGCGCCTGACCATCACTGACCTGGCCTCCCGGGTCGGGCTTTCGAAAACCCCCTGCCAGGTCAGGATGCGCCGACTCGAAGAGCAGGGATATATCACCGGCTACACCGCTCAGGTCAACCAGGCCAAGCTGGGCCAGAGCCATATCGCCTTTGTGCAACTGACCCTGAAAGACACCAGCAGCGTCGCACTGGCGGCCTTCAACGCGGCGGTCAAGAACATTGCGGCCGTCGAGCAGTGCCACATGATCGCCGGTAACTTCGACTACCTTCTGAAAGTGCGCACCCGGAACATGACCGAATACCGCCGGGTTCTGGGAGAACAGCTCTCGGCCCTGCCCCACGTGCAGCAGACCAGCACGTTTGTGGTGATGGAGAGCGTGCGCGATGCCGGGATCTGAACGCTCCCGGGAAATCCGCCCGCCGCCAACGGTCAGGCATCGGACCGCTGCTTTGCGAGCGCCGCCTCCGGTGACCTATGATTCAGACACCAGCGGCCATTCGGTGACCCCATGAACATCCGTACACTGGAAACGTTTGTCTGGATTGCCAGACTGGGCAGTTTCCGGGCGGCGGCGAATCGTGTTTACGCATCGCAACCGTCCGTGTCGGCTCGCATAGCCGGCCTGGAAGATCAGCTCGGCGTCGAGCTATTCAATCGGTCGGCGCGCAAGGTAACGCTGACCGCCAAAGGCCGTGAGTTTCTGATTTACGCCGAGAAATTGCTGAGCCTGCACGGCGAGATGATGCAGGCCGTGGCCAGACCGGAATCAATCCAGGGCACCATACGTCTGGCGGTGTCGGAGACCATTGCCCACACCTGGTTGCCACAGCTGATTGAACGGGTCAGCGAAGCCTACCCGGCGATCAATCTGGAGCTGGATGTGGACATTTCCGTCAATCTGGCCGAGAAGCTGGTCAATCACGACATCGACATGGCCTTTCTGATGGGCGGCGTCAATCAGCCCGGCATCATTAACCGAGCGCTCTGTCGGTACTCGCTGATCTGGGTCGCCAGCCCGAGCTTGAATATTCCGGCCGGGCCCATGTCGCTGTCTGACCTGTCCACCTGGCCCATCGTGACCTACCCGCGCAAGAGCGAGCCTTACATGGCTATTCGCTCTCTGGTGGACCCGATGAATCATTCCACCCGGATTCATTCCAGCTCGTCACTGTCGACCATCATTCGTATGACGGTCGACGGCCTCGGTGTCAGCGCCCTGCCCCGGGAGATTCTCCAAAATGAACTGAGCAGCGGCGCCCTGCGTCAGTTTGAGGTCGATGCAACGGTTCCCGACCTGGCATTCGTCGCCGCCTATCGGGCCGGGCCCGGCGGTAACGTGGTCGATGGTATCGCCGATCTGGCATTGTCGACGGCCGAACAACGAGCACCTTCCCTGGAAAAACCGGCGTAAGTCAGCAATAACATTGTCTGATCAGGTTTTTCGATCAGAACTGATCCTATCTTTCGAATTGTATTAATCGTTACATCTGCCTTAAATGTAATAATCGTTCATTTTTAAGGCAGCGCCATGACCGTGACACCGACCCTGAATGCGCAGTCCACCCCGCAAGCAGTTCGCCAGGCAGCCCGGGATGGATTGCTGAACGGTCCGACCTCGGGCCTGGCGAGCGGCTTTGTGCAGGTCAACCTGGTGATCCTGCCGGAAGCTCAGGCTGCCGGTTTTCTGCGTTTCTGCTAGGCCAACCCGAAGCCCTGCCCGGTGCTGGCCGTCAGCGAGCCCGGGGCTCGCACCTGCGACCTCATGGCCGGAGATCTGGATATTGCCCGGGATGTTCCCGCCTACCGGATATACCGCAATGGTGTTGCCACTGAAACAGTGGTCGAGGTTGCCGACGAGTGGCGGGACGACCTGGTGACGTTTGCCCTCGGGTGCTCGTTCACCTTCGAACATGCGCTGATACAGTCCGGCCTCAGCATCCGCCACATCGACCAGGGCCGGAATGTTCCGATGTACCAGACCTCGATACCACTGACGCCGGCGGGCGGCTTTGTCGGCAATCTGGTGGTCTCCATGCGCCCCTTTTCTGGGGCGGACGCTATCCGTGCGATTCAGATCACCACGCGTTACCCCCAGGTGCACGGTGCACCGGTACACCTGGGCAACCCCGGCCTGATCGGCATAGCAGAGCTGCACGCGCCCGACTATGGTGATCCGGTCACCGTTGCAGACCACGAGATTCCGGTGTTCTGGGCCTGCGGCGTAACACCGCAGCAGGTATTGATTGACTCGGGTGTACCGTTTGCCATCACCCACAGCCCCGGCCACATGCTGGTTACCGATATTCCGGACCGCACCCTGGCCCTGTTTTAAACCCTGTTTCAAACCCTGTTTCAAACCCGGCGTGACCCCAAAAACTGAGGATATAACCATGATCACAAAAAGCTCCCTCACCCTCGCTACCGTTGTCGCCTTGTCCCTGGCAGGTGCCAACGCCCATGCCCAGGATATCGACAAGACCAGCATTTCCTACGTCGGTAGCTGGAGCAGCCTGTCGCTGTACCAGAATTTTGAAAAACCATTCTGGGCCGACCACATCCCTGAGGCGTCCGACGGCAACATATCCACCCAGGTCACCACCTTTGACCAGATGGGGCTGGGCGGTGGCGAAGTGTTTCGTCTGCTGGCCAGGGGCGTGATTGACGTCACCTCCACCGTTGCCGACTACGCTGTCTCCGACGCCCCGGAACTGGAAGGTCTGGACATGCCGATGATCGCGCCCGATGTGGACACGGCCCGCAAGGTAGCCGACGCCTACCGGCCGGTCCTGGCGGATGCCTTTGCCAAGCGTTTTGATGGTGCCAGGCTGCTGGCAGTCGTGCCCTACCCGTCACAGATGGTGTTCTGCAACACCGAGATCAGCGGGCTGGCGGACCTGAAAGGCAAAAAGATCCGGGCCAGCGGCCGGACCACCGCTGAATTTCTCGAGGCCATCGGTGCCGAGGGCATCACCCTGAACTTCAGCGAAGTACCCGGCGCACTGCAACGCGGGGTAATCGATTGTGCGGTCACCGGCTCCCTGTCCGGCTACAGTTCCGGCTGGCACGAAGTCTCCACCCACCTGTACCCGCTGCCCGTTGGTGGCTGGGACCACGTGGTCACCGCGATGAATGGCAAGAAGTGGAACGCCCTCTCCACCGGTACTCAGCAATGGCTGACCGACCAGATCAAGACCCACTACGAAAATCCGGTCTGGGCCTCTGCGGTGGACGAAACCAAAGAAGGCATTGCCTGCCTGACCGGTCAGGGTGACTGCTCCCGCGGCAAAGCCGGCCATATGGTGCTGGTGAAAGCCACCAGGGCTGATTTTGCCGAGGCCCGCCGCGCGCTTGAACAAACCGTTCTGCCCAACTGGGCCGGTCGTGTCGACCAGGAATGGGTCGACCGCTGGAACCAGACCGTGGGCGCGGTTACCGGGCTGAAAGCGTCCAAGTAACCACCGGATCCGAGACTGGCGGCCGGACCTCGCCCGGCCGCCCTGGAGACTGCTATGTTTCAACAGGTTAACGTCATTCTCGACCGGCTGCTGGCCGGGGTCCAGACCGGCTCTCTCTGGCTGGCCCGGGCTGGTGGTGTACTGATTCTGCTGACGGTGATCATTGTCACCATTGAGGTCATAACCCGTCAGCTACTGGGGCGATCTGCAGTTCATGCCACCGAAATCACCGGCTATATCATGGCCGTCAGCGCCAGCTGGTCCTTTGCCTATACGCTGATGTGCAAGGCCCATATCCGCATCGACGCGCTCTACCTGAACTTCCCCCAGCGCGTGCGGGCCGCCCTCGACCTGCTGGCGATGCTGGCACTGGCGCTGTTCTGTGTGCTGATCGTCGGTGCCGTGTTTGATGTGGCACATGCCTCCTTCGCCAATGGCGCGACGGCCAACACCCCGCTGGGCACCCCACTGTGGATTCCGCAGATGCTCTGGCTGGCGGGGCTGACCTGGTTCGGCATCGCGGTCTGCCTGCTCACACTGCGGGTCATTCTGGCGTTGTGCCAGGGAGACATTGATCGTGCTCAGGCATTGGCCGGCAGCCCGTCGCTGGATGAGCAGATTCAGGGCGAAACCCGGGAGACTCAACCATGATTCTGACTGCCCTGCTCATACTGATTGCCCTGTTGATACTCAGCGTACCCGTGGCAGCCACCCTGATCGTCCTGGCGCTGCTGCTGGATGAATTGTTCTCGCCGTTCCCGCTGTTCCGGGCCATGGGCGACGTACTCTGGACAGCATCCGACAGCTTCCTGCTGATTGCCATTCCGCTGTTTATTCTGCTCGGGGAAATTCTGGTCAGGACCGGCATCGCCAAAGGCACCTATCGCTCTCTGGAAAGTTGGCTGTCCTGGCTGCCGGGCGGCCTGCTGCATGCCAACATCGGCACCGCCACGCTCTTTTCCGCCACCTCCGGGTCCAGCGTGGCCACAGCCGCCACCATCGGTACGGTCGCCATCCCCCAAGGCAAGGAGATGAACTACGATCCGAAACTGTTCACCGGCTCCATCGCCGCTGGCGGCACGCTGGGCATCATGATCCCCCCGTCCATCAACCTGATTGTCTACGGCTTCCTGACTGAAACATCGATTCCCAGACTGTTTGCCGCCGGGCTGCTGCCGGGACTGCTGCTGGCTACGCTGTTTATCACCGGCACCGCACTGATCTGTCTGTGGAAGCCGTCCCTGGGCGGACCCAGCGTCAGCCACACCTGGGCAGAGCGTATCTCCGGCCTGCGCAACCTGGTCCCGGTGCTGATCCTGTTCGCCATCGTGGTAGGCTCCATCTATACCGGCCTGGCCACGCCCACCGAAGCCGCCTCCCTGGGCGTTCTGGGGGCCATGGCGATTGCCCTGGCCATGGGCAAACTGTCGGTGGCGGTGATCCTGGAAGCTCTGGACGGCACGATGAAAACCACCGGGATGATCATGCTGATCATCATGGCGTCGTACTTTCTCAATTTCGTGCTGGCGTCGGCGGGGGTGACCCGGGAACTGACCAGCTTCCTGGCATCGGCAGGCCTGGGGCCCTATTCCACCCTGATGCTGACGATCCTGATCTACATTGTGCTTGGTTTCTTCATCGAAACCCTGTCACTGATGGTGATCACCATTCCCATTGTCGCCCCCATCGTTATCGGTATGGGCTTTGATCCGGTCTGGCTCGGCATCCTGCTGATCCTGCTGATCGAAATGGCGCTGATTACGCCGCCCGTGGGATTGAACCTGTACGTGGTCCAGGGGGTTAGACAGGGCGGCCCGTTCAGTGATGTGATGACAGGGGCCATGCCTTACGTCGGTATGATGATGCTGATGGCGCTGATACTGATCCTGTTTCCGTCGGTGGCGCTGTTCCTGCCCGGACTGATGAACTGAACACAAACAATCATTGAGCGGAGCTGACACATGACTACATTTCGTCTCGCCGACACCGGGGACACCCTCGACATCCGGATTGAGGAACTGGTGATTGCTGGCTGGGCCGGACGCGAACAGGCCGGCATCGATGAACACATTGCAGAGCTCAAAGCGATTGGCGTCACCCCTCCATCCACAACGCCGCTGTTCTACCGGGTAGCCGCCGACCAGTTGACAACGGCCCAGGCTATTCAGGTCCTGGGCAGCCAGTCCAGCGGCGAGGTTGAAGTTGTGCTCATTGGCACGCCGGAGGGCACTCTGGTCGGCATCGGTTCGGACCACACGGACCGGGAGGCGGAAGCCTGGTCCGTGGCGCACGCCAAACAGGTCTGCGCCAAACCGGTGGCAGACACGGTCTGGTGGTTGGGGGACGTGATTGATCACTGGGACCGGTTGCAGATGACCTCCTGGGCCACCATCGACGGCCGTGAAATGCTTTATCAGCAGGGGCCTGTCACGGGCCTGCTGCACCCGGCCGAGCTACTGCGCCGTTTCGGCCTGCACACCCCCGCACTCAAACCCGGGCAGGCCATGCTGTGCGGCACCCTGCCGGTCACCGGGGGCGTCCGTCCCGCCGAGGCCTTCCGGATGAGACTGACCGATCCCCTGAATGATCGCAGCCTGCAACACCACTACAGCATCCAGTCCCTGCCGGTGGTCCTATGACGTCCACAGCACTCACCCTGCAGACACTGCTGGCCGGCCTCGATGATGGCCGCTGGCAAGCCACCGGACTGCTTGAGGACTGCCTCACCCGCATCAGAAACGGGGATAATCCTGCGGCCCGGGTGTACACCCGCTGCTTCGATCAGACCGCCCGTGCCGAAGCAGTCGCCTCGGACAGCCTCAGAGCGGCCGGCGTACCCCTTGGTGAACTCGCGGGACTGCCCATTGCGCTCAAGGCCCTGTTCGATGTGTCCGGTGAAATCACCCATGCCGGATCGCAGGGCTGGCAGGCTCCGGCGCAACAGGATGCGGTGATCGTGTCACGGCTGAGACGGGCAGGCGCGGTGATCACCGGTCATACCAACATGACTGAATTCGCCTATTCAGGTCTGGGCCTGAACCCCCATTACGGCACGCCGGATAATCCCCTGGCGCCCGGCCACATTCCCGGCGGTTCGTCCTCCGGTGCCGCGGTGGCCGTTGCCCGGGGTATGGCTGCCGCCGCCATTGGCACCGACACCGGAGGCTCGGTGCGGATCCCCGCGGCCTTCTGTGGCCTGGTCGGTTTCAAGCCCTCACAACGTCGTATTCCACGAGACGGTACGTTTGCGCTGTCCGACAGCCTCGATTCCATCGGCCCCATCGCTCGCAGTGTTGCGTGCTGCGCGCGGCTGGATGCGGTACTGTCCGGCCAGACCGCCGCAGCACTGGCGCCCATCGACCTTAAGGGCAGGCGCTTCCTGGTATCCACGGACTACCTGCTGGACGACATGGACCGCACCGTCGCCCGTGCGTTCGATCGCAGCCTCCGGCGGTTGCGGGCCGCCGGTGCGATCATCGTGGAGGCCCCCGCCCCGCTGCTGAAGAGCCTGTCGGCGCTGCTGGAAGGCGGCGGATTGACCGCCGCCGAAAGCTATCACATTCATCGCCACACGCTGGCGAGCCACGGTGACCGCTACGATCCCCGGGTCCGCGCCCGTATCGAGCGCGGTGCGGCGTTGAGTGCCGCCGACTATATCGAACTGTGCCGGCGCCGGACCGACCAGAAGCAGCAGGCTGATCAATGGCTCCGGGAGTTCGACGGCCTGCTGGCACCGACCGTGCCGATCGTACCACCGCGCCTGGAGGAGGTTGCGGCAGACGAGGATTATGGCCGGCTCAACATGCTGGCGCTGCGCAACCCGAGCGTGGCCAACCTGCTGGATCTGTGCGCGATATCAATGCCCAACCATGCCCACGATGAGCTGCCCAGCGGCCTTATGCTGGTCGGGCGGAATGGGCATGACCGATCACTACTGAGCCAGGCAGCCGCTGTCGAGGCCCTCATGGAGCCACCATGGTGATCAGCTCCCGGTCAACCCGCAGGTTGCCGCTACGCTTTAGGACTGAGCTGATAAACTGTACAGGTAGTGGGAACAGCAGCCGCGTCGCAGTGTCAAATCCGGAAGCTGCAACGCCAACGATTTTTCCAGATCATCACGGACACGTCACACAGTGACAGCGAGGTTACAATGACACCTTTGAAGCTGAACGCCGATATGGGCGAGAGTTTCGGCCCCTGGGTCATGGGGCTGGATCACGAGGTCATGCCCTGGGTCGACCTGGCCAACATTGCCTGCGGTTTTCACGCCTCGGACCCTGACGTCATGCGCCGCACGGTTCGCCTGGCACGAAAGCACGGAGTCGGCATTGGCGCACATCCGGCCTATCCCGACCTGGTCGGCTTTGGCCGGCGCTCGATGGCCTGCTCTGCCAGTGAAATCGAAAACATGGTGCTTTACCAGTTGGGCGCCCTGCACGGCCTGTGCCGCGCCGAAGGCACTCACGTGCGGTATGTGAAGCCCCATGGCGCCCTGTACAACGACATGGCCCGGGACGCCGACATCTTTGCCGCCGTCGCCCGGGCGGTCACCGCCTTCGCACCGGATCTGCCGCTGATGACCCTGGCCACACGGGACACCGCAACGGTGCGGGAACTGGGTCAGCGTCACGGTATCGAGCTCTGGTTCGAGGCCTTTGCCGACCGCGCCTACGACAGCGAGGGCCGGCTGGTTGCGCGATCGAAACCCGGCGCGGTTCATCACGATCCCGAGATCATCATCGATCAGGCACGTCGAATTGCCACCGGTCAACCGCTGACGACCGTTGACGGCAGTGAACTGGTGCTGACTGCGGACACCCTGTGCGTCCACGGTGACAACGAAGAATCGATTGCCGCCGTGCGTCGCATCCGGGACATGCTCAACACACTGGACACCGCCTCATGAGTGTTTCTCTCCAGTTGCCGAGACTGGAACCGGCCGGTATTGATGGCTGGATGGTACGACTGTTCGAGTCCATCGAGGAAGACAACCTGCTCTGGCTGACCGCGCTGACCCGCGATTGCGAAGCGGCCTTTGGTCAGGCGCTGATTGATCTGGTGCCCTCCTACACCACGTTGCTGGTGGTCTTTGATCCGCTTCAGATCAGCACCTGGCAGGCGCGCCAGTCGCTGGTTGAGGTGCTGGCGAAACTGACACCGGATGAGGCCGGGGCGGACGAGGGTGAACTCCATGAGCTGCCCACCTGGTACGACCCCGGTGTCGGCCCGGACCTGGCCCGCGTCGCGGAGCGCTCGGCGATGACGGTCGATGAAGTTATCGATGCCCACAGCCGACGGGACTACCGCGTGTTCGCCCTGGGCTTTTCGCCGGGATTCGCGTTCATGGGCCTGCTGGACAGCCGTTTGCACTGCCCGCGCCTGGACACGCCGCGCCAGAAAGTGCCCGCCGGCAGCGTTGCCATGGCCGGCCAGCAGACTGCCGCCTATCCGGCGGTTACCCCCGGTGGCTGGAACCTGGTCGGGCGCACCAGTGCCCGCCTGTTTGATCGCAACCGTGAGGGGTTCAGCCTGCTGAAGGTCGGTGATCGCGTCCGCTTTGTCGCTGTGGACCAACAGACGTTCGAACGCGAGGGCGGCGATACCGCACCGGCCGAAGCGCCATCAGCGGAGGTCACCTCATGAGCACCCGCGCAATCAGCGGATTTCGGGTTACTCGGGCCGGACCACTGGCCCTGTTACAGGACAGCGGCCGGTTTGGCGTTCGCCATCTGGGTGTTACCCAGGGCGGGCCGGCGGACCTGCACGCCTGGGCATGGGCCAACCGGCTGACCGGCAATGCCTGGGGCACCCCGGTGCTGGAAATCACCTTCGGCGGGCTGGAACTGCAAGCCGAAGGTGATCTGACCATCGCCGTCGCCGGCGCGGACCTGGCGGCCAGACAGAACGACAAGCCACTACCCCTGTGGCGACCGGTGACACTTCGCCAGGGCGAGCGGATCACGTTCGGAACACCCTCTCAGGGTCTGCGCGCCTACCTGGCAGTGGCCGGTGGATTCGCAGCCGAGCCGGTTCTGGGCAGTGTGGCCTGTGTCGTGCGCGAGCAGCTTGGCGGGTTTGACGGTCAGGGCCGGCGACTGGCAGAGGGTGATGTACTCACCATCCGCGCCGACGCCCGCACCCGGCCGGGCACGGACGAAGCCCCGGCGGCTGAACGGCCGGATTACACAGCTCCCGTTACCCTGGACCTGCTGCCCGGTGCCCAGATTGCCGACTTCACCGGTCGCAGCGTATTCGACGCGTTCAACTCTGACTGGCAGGTTGATGATCGGGCTGACCGCATGGGCGTGCGGCTCACCGGGCCGACGTTGCATTGCCAGACGGGGTCAATGGTGTCCGAGGGCATCTCCCTCGGCGCCGTGCAGGTGCCCCCCGATGGCCAACCGATCGTGCTGCTCAACGACCGGCAGACGATTGGCGGCTATCCTCGACTGGGTAACCTGACGCCGTTGTCGGCGTCGCGGCTGGCCCAGTGCCAACCGGGGCAGACGGTTCGCCTGCGCGCGGTCGGTGCGGAGCATGCCCTGCGGGAACATCGACGGTTTCTGGCGGCGTTTGATCCGCAGCCCAACGCAAGATCATGATCCGCTCTGACACCCGATCAGCCCGGATCGTCAGCCACTCAGACCGAGGTGGGCAGCATCCTGCTCAATGCAGCGATCCAGAAGCGCCAGGTAGTCTGCCTTGGCTTTGAGCTTGGTTTCACGGTGGGCTCGCATGTTCAGCTTGCTGAACTGGCTTGCCAACTCCTGAGCCCGTTCCAGAAGCGCCTCCGGTGCCACAGTTTCATCCAGGAAGCCCGCGGCCACGGCACCCTCGGGATCGAAAATTTCCGCGTTCATCACCGAGCGATAGAAATGTGCCGGTGATAACCGGTGGCGGGCAATCTCTATGCCGGTATGGTGCATGGTCATGCCGATGGCCACTTCATTGAGACCAAGCTTGAAGTTACCCGCTACCCCGACACGATAGTCCACCGACAGCAGGATAAACGCGCCCTTGGCGATGGCGTGGCCGCTGCAGGCCCCGATGACCGGCAGCGGGAACGCCGCCAGCCGGCGCGTCAGCTTCGAACCGATGGTCACCAGAGCCGATGCCTGCTCGGGGCCTTTCTGCATTTCCTTCAGGTCGTAGCCCCCGGAAAAAATGCCCGGCTGGCCGGTCAGGATGACCACGGCCTTGTCCTGCTCCGCCCGATCAAGCGCGGTATTCAATGCGGTGAACACCTCGTGGCTCAGCGCATTGGCTTTGCCATTGGTCAGGGTAATCGTCGCAACACCATTGTTCTGTTTGTAATCGACCAGTTCCGTCACCGGTTAATCCTCTTGCTGAAGTTGTCGTCTGATCCGGGGAGAGCCCGCCCAGGAAGGACCATTGTACAGACCATGGCGCACCGACGTTACCCGATCCCTTACCCGATCCCTTACCTTTGCCTTCCCCCCCTCTCCCCAACCCTCTCCCACGAGGGGAGAGGGAGTTCTTGTCCGGGAGGTTGGCCTACCTGTTCCCGGGCAGCAGCATGTGCTCCCCTCGCTCCTTGTGGGCGAGTAACCAGGCGGTCCGACGTTACGCAGAAGGGGGAACAGGCGACTCGGGCTTTGATGGGCGCATCCCCTTGCCCATGCCGTAACTTGTGTAACCCATGGTCCCGGTTTGAAGTGTTACCTATGTTGCCGGTCTGCGCAGCGCCGCCCCCTCTCCCCTCGTGGGAGAGGTTTGGGGAGAGGGTTGGGGAGAGGGTTGGGGAGAGGGGGCTGGCGTTCGATATCAGTGATTGTCCAGCGCCCCGTCGGGTTAATTCCCTGAGTGGCCATGTGCCAAAAAAAATGGGCCCTGCTCAGGCCCATTTTTCACTACGTCGACAATCACTCACACTGGGGCAGGGATTCACGACCCGAGGAGAACTGATTGTTGGTATAGGCGCAGCCGTACTGGTCATCCGCTACTACCTCGGGGTCGAGTACCTCATCACCACCCGGTTTGACACCGTCGTTGACCCAGGTCACCAGATCCACCAGAGCCGTTGAGAACTCTGCACCCGAGAAGCCGCAGTGATTCACGTCCCGGATCGCCCGCTGCACAAGCAGATCGCCGTGACCATGAGCCAGTGCCGCCTTGCGATAGAGTTGTTCATGTACAAACGGCACGAAGAAGTCGCCCAGGGTATGCATGGTCAGCACCGGAACGTTGAAGTCGCCCTGTACCAGGGGCAACCAGCGGACACCGTCGTCCCGAATCGGATTGGCGCCTTTGTCAGCATGGAAGCGGCCCAGTTTGGCCTTGAACGCCCGCTCCGCTCCGGTCGGATGAGCGCCATCTGTCCAACGGTAGAGGCGGTCGGTATTGTCATAAATTTCATTGGCAAGAATGCCGGTCACTGTGCCATCGGCTCCGCCGGTGCCCAGCACTGCGCCCTGATATATCGCGCTACGGAAGCCTTCATCAAAAATCGGGCGCTTGCCACCGGTGAGGTTCATGGCAATATCTTTCAAATGCTGGCCCGCTTCGTTTTTGGGTACAAACGTCGGTCCGTTGGCATCAAACTGAAACAGGCGGTACAAAATCTGCCCCAGATAGCTCTGGTAGTCCTCGTATGGCCGATCGCCAAAACCGGCCAATTCACGGGCCGCCCGGTTGTAATCACCCAGCCACTGGAACTCGTTCTGTTCAGACTGACACAGGGGCATGGCACCCGCATAGGAAACCGGGTATCGAGCGGTTTTCAGGGTTTCACGCTCGACCGCCGCTGCAGCGGTGTGCCCGCCCATGGATACGCCTACGATCAGGTACTGGGTGGGGTCGGCGTAGCCAACACTCCAGTCCTGTTGCAGATAGTCGGTCAGGTTCAGCGCCAACTTGTTGGTATCCTCGATTGCCGCCCGCACGTCATAGAAGTTGGCCGAATAGGACGACGCCGCCCAGGCGTAGCCCAGAGCCAGCGCGGTGCTGCGGAAAGCCGCATTGGGCACCTCGCGGGTGACCTGCAGACCGGTGCCACGGTAACCATGGGTGTACATGATGACCCGGCCATTCCAGTTATTGGGGAATTCCGCGGTGTAGGACGCCGGCCCCTGGAGACCGTCGTAGACGCCCCAGTAGGCACTGGCGCCGGGCAGTGCATCAAACGCAAGCTCACTGTTGGTCTGTACGGTAAACACCCGACTGTCATGCTCACGCTCGGTTTGCTGCAGCCCGTAGCCAATCCCATGGGCCTGCCCCTGCGCGGACGCTTTGGCCTGCACGACGGTTGGCGAGGCAACCGTAACCAATGCCGCGCAGGTCAGCGCCAATATGTATTTATGTGCGTTCATTCGTTGATCTCCAGACTTGTTATTGTTCGGTCGGCTCTGCTCTCTGAGCAGTATTAAAATTCTGTAACCGCGCGTTACAAAATAGGCGTGTTTCGTAACCAGCGCAAGAACCACGCAGCAGTCAAAAGGCGAAGCTGTGTCACAAATCCGGCTTAATCTGCACGTTTCAGCCCCGCAAAGCTGACCCCGGTTTTGATAAGCAAGCGGGACCTGTCACCCCCCCCCGGGCCCTGCTTTGGTCGTCCTGAAACCTTTCGGCGAGGCAGATATACTTTTAACCGATCCCCAACGCGACAGACCGACCCATCCAAGGAGTAACGGCATGGCAACCCCGTCCCAGCATGATTTACGCAAAGATTTTCGAGCGCTGATGGAGACCCGACGCTGCTATTACACAGCGTCGACCTTTGACCCCATGTCAGCGCGGATTGCTGCAGATCTGGGCTTTGAGGTCGGCATACTTGGCGGTTCTGTGGCATCGTTGCAGGTACTGGCAGCCCCCGACTTTGCGTTGATCACTCTGAGTGAATTCACTGAACAGGCCACCCGGATCGGGCGGGTCGCACGGCTGCCTATTATTGCTGATGCCGACCATGGCTACGGCAACGCGCTGAACGTGATCCGCACCATTACGGAACTGGAGCGCGCAGGGGTGGCGGCGCTGACCATTGAGGACACACTGCTCCCCCCGAAATTCGGCCATAAATCGACCGACCTGATTCCGCTGGATGAAGCCATCGGCAAGATTGAAGCCGCTCTTGAAGCCCGCATTGACCCCGCGATGGCCATCTTTGCCCGGACCAACGCAGGGCAACTCAGCACCGAGGACACCATCGAGCGCGTGACGGCCTATGAAAAAGCCGGGGCTGACGGTATCTGCATGGTCGGCATCCGCGATTTCGACCACCTGGAGGCGATCAGCGACCATGTCTCTGTGCCACTGATGCTGGTGGCCTACGACAATCCGCAGTTGGCCGATCGCGAACGGCTGGCAGTCAATGGGGTGCGGGTCGTGGTGAATGGCCACCTGGCCTACTTTGCGGCCATCAAAGCGACGTACGATTGCCTGCGGGAGCAGCGGGAAATTGCCCAAAGCCCCCTCAACGCTTCGGATCTGTCGACCCGATATTCAACACTCGAGGAAAACCGCGAATGGGCCCGCCGGTTCATGGATGTGCACGAGTAGTCCGGTCAGGAGTCGTTGGCCGCAGGGAAGCGCCTCCCTTGTATTTTTGGCCGGGCGGTCGCAGTAAGTAAGGAAGAAGGACATACCTTCGCCCCTTCACTGACCTGAAAGGAGCAAACATGAGTCACGAGCAACCTTTCCTGACCGATGTCAAAACTTTGCGCGAACGCGCCCGCCAGCACATTCAGCAAGGCGCGGTGACCGAGGGTTACAAAGCGGACCGCGATACAGTGATCAAACTGCTGAACGAAGCCCTGGCCACGGAAATTGTCTGCACCCTGCGCTACAAGCGTCACTACTATATGGCGAATGGCCTGAATGCCAGCATCGCCGCTGACGAATTCCTCGAGCATGCCCAACAGGAGCAGCAGCATGCGGACTGGCTGGCCGAACGCATCGTCCAGCTCGGTGGCGCGCCCAACTTCTCGCCCGAGGGACTGCAGAGCCGCGCCCACGCCGAATACGTCGAAGGGGACACCCTCAAGGATATGGTGATGGAAGATCTGGTTGCCGAACGCATCGCGATCGACAGCTACCGTGAAATGGCAGCCTACCTGAGTGACAAGGACCCGACCACACGCCGGATTTTCGAGGAGATTCTTGCCCAGGAAGAAGAGCACGCGGATGACATGGCGGGCATCCTGGAATCGCTCTGATGTCCACCTGCCGGGCAACCCCGGTCAGCGGTTTTCCGTGATCGGGGAAGCGTCGTTTTCGGGCATTCGCTTGCTTAAAAGCACGCGGGCACCCGCCGGACCCGTACGCTCGATATGACGCACCCCCGCGGCCAGCGTGCAGACCTGGCCCGCGTCAAACGTGGTGTCACCCGCTTCGGTCGCCAGCACAAACGGCCCATTCCGGACCAGCAGCATAACGTCGAACTCGTGGGTGTGAAGCTGGCCATCCGCGTAAGCCTCATAGTCCTTGACCTCAGGAGCCGAAAACCCTTTTTTGCGTAACATGTCCCTGAACTGATTTTCACCCATGCTCAGCTACCTCTGATTAACTCTACGGGCCATCGCGATCCGGATGGAATTACCGGGCATCGTGGTCCCAACTGATCCGGGGAGTGGTCGCCGACGCCCCCAGCCTGGACAGGGCGCTCGCCCTCAGCCACCGCTGCAACTGAGCAGCAAGCACGGGATCGCCCATGACCTTGATCTCTCCCTCGCTGAATGCCTTCTTGAAACTTTTTTCGCAAATCCAGATCGCGGTCATGGTTTTCAGAGAGCAGCGAACGAGCAGGTCCACCTGATAGCCCGGGTCTTTCAGACACAGATCGATTTCACCGGACTCGGAAATCAGCCACCAGTCCCTGGCACCCTGCACTGCGTCAGGATACTCGAACTGGACAATAATCCGCTGATCCGGAAACATCGACGAGTCGACGCTACGGCGCATATCCCACATCAGCAGTCCGGCGTCCAGGTCCTCCCCATTCAGATTCGACCGGGCCCAGCGGTGCCCCCAGACACCCAGTAGCTCGATCACCGGACGCAGCTCACTGCCTGCCCGGGTCAATTGATAACGGGGGCTTCCGTTGCCGTCTGCCAATTCAATAACGCCAGAACGGACCAGATGCTTGAGCCGAGAAGACAACAAAGTCGGCGACATGAGCGGCAGACCCTTTTGCAGGTCACTGAAGCGCGTGCTACCCGCCATAAATTCACGCACGAGAAGCAACGTCCAGCGTTCACACAACAGCTGTGTGGCCTGGGCTAACGGGCAAAACTGGCCATAGGTCTGCACAACGCTCCCCCGGATTTATTTGCATTTACTACAGATCTTGTACTTATCCACCCCGAATCGCAATGCTAAGGTCAATCCACCTGCTGTTTGAACGTGTAAACAGACGGCCACCACCCGGCACCAGGCCACTATCGCTTTCCGGGCGGCGGAATATAACCCGAATGAAGGAAGGAGAGTGTTATGGATAAGACAGACGGTTATCTCACCAACCCCCTGGCCCGTTGTTATCGTGCTTTGCCTGCGCTCACGATAGGGCTGACTCTGCTGGCAGGGTCCACCAGCCTGTCCGCCCAACAATATATTGCCGAGCGGATGTATGACGAGTATCAGGCCCGGTTGCATACCCAGCAAACAAAGCCGCGCGCCGCGCAGCCCGTTGCCCGGGTCCGCTCAGGGGCAGCATCACCGGTCGAGGCGCTCGAAGCGGAAAAGACTCTGCCCAAACCGAAACCACGGCCGATACTGCAGCCCGAAAGCTGATCTCCCGGCCACTTTACAAGCCGTTCGGAATTGCAGTAATTGTCACTTCGGGGTTGTAAAATGATGATGCTTCCGATCATTCGGCGAACCCCTCCTGCTGTCCGGGTTCGCCTTTTCGCCTGACGCTCCTCAACCCGATACCGTCTCCAGCCTTCCCTGCCAACGAGCTGCCGCCTTACTACAGATTCTGTACTTATCTGTGTCCGGTATCAGCGTTACGCTCAATCCACCCCGCGTATTCAGGAGGGGGTAGAGGATCAATCATTGAATGGGAGCACATGAACCATGAGCACATCACTGTTTGAGCGACTCGGTGGCAACGACGGAATCACCCGCCTCACCAGCGACCTGGTGGATAATCACCTGGCCAATCCAACCATTGCGACCCGGTTTGCCAAAGGCAACATCCCGGCACTGAAGCAGGCCGCCGCGAGCTTCATGATTTCCGGTACCGGTGGAGATAATGTCTATAAGGGCAAGGACATGCTTGCGGCTCACAAGGGCATGAACATAGCGGCTGCCGAATTCATGGCGGTACTCGACGATGCCCTCGACGCCATGACAAAAAACGACGTCGGTCAGCGAGAGCAGGAGGAGGTGCTCTTTGTGCTCTACAGCATGAGGGCCAACATAGTGCGGGTGTAATCAGGATGGGTGCAACAGATCGATCAGTTGCACCCACCGACGCATTGTTGGCCGTTTCGCCTGCAGGTTCGTCGTCATGGCTGTGGCGAGCGGGTGGCGAACCGACCCGGTTAACCAACCGCCGCTACTGACCCAGTTGAGAAAACCGGACAAGCTCATACTCACCGGCCAGTGCGCTGGCAATCGCGCTAATGTGCGCTGGCGTAATTTCACAGCAGCCGCCTACGACCGCGGCGCCATCAGCCAGCCATCGCCTCACATGCTCGACATAGGCCTCAGGTGAAACATCCGTCCTCGCTTCGAGCGCGTCCACCAGACTGCCGCCGGCCACGGCCTCGACAGATTCGAACGCATTGGCGTAACCACCGACTGACGGGTAGAGGCCAGCCAGCTCGGGCATGGCTGCAGACAACAATTCTGGCTCACAGCAATTCAGCATCACCGCACTGGGCGCATAATACTTTACGGCTGAAATCGCCTCAGCCAGGTTTTCACCAGAACGGAGCCTGCCATCGGCCTCGATACGAAACGCCACGCCGAAGGGTTTGCCCAGAGCACGGGCTGCGGCAGAGGCGGCCCGTGCCTCCAGACTGTTGGTCATGGTCTCCGCCAGGAACACATCGGCGGCGGCCTGCACGCGGACCAGTTCGGTGTACTCTTCCGACAAGTCGTCAAAGGAGCGGTCAGGCTGGCCCTGATAGCTGGCAGCCAGCGGTGGCAGACACCCGGCAACGTCCACGTCAGCGCCCGTGATCTCGATTGCCTCTTCCAGCAACCGGAAGGCACGCTGATGAATCGCCGGCATCTGCTCCAGAAGTCCCTGTTTCCGCAGACGGGTGGGGGTGGCGGCGTAGGTATTCAGTGACAGGGTTCGCGCACCGGCCCGAATAAAATCAACATGCACCGCCTTAACCACTTCCGGTTGCTCCCGCATGACTGCAACAGACCACAGTGGAGAGCTTACACCGCGTGCGCGCCGATAAATTTCCTGGCCCAGACCGCCATCAAGAAGCACAATGGGTCGCATAGGTCATTTACCTCCTGAAGAATGAGTCGTTGATAATGCCTGTTATGCCAGAAAACGTGAAAACCCGAATCCTCTTCCGGTCGACGTTTGTCAATATCTACCTGGTGCGCTACCCGGAGGGCCACAAGGTGAGCCCTCACCTTGACATGATCGCCCAAGGACGACTTTACAAGCTCAACTGTGTGTTGGTGAAGCCGAAAGAAGGTGGAGAATTCCTGTGCGAAAAAAACATCTTCAACCTGTTTGGCCGGGTCATCCTGTTTCGGCCCGATTGCTACCGGCATCGGGTGTCGACCATTGAGCGCGGAAATCGCTGGCTGCTCAGCTTCGCACTGACCACCCGGTAACCAACCTGCCCGGATTTGCCGTAAAAAGCCGAGCGCACCACCTAAGTTGCCCTGCGCCCCGCATAGGCCACGCTAACGGCCGTTTGCTGAACTGGCGCTCACAATGACGGCTTTGGCTTCCTGCGGGCCGCGGTGGAAAATTTCATGTTTGGATCCGCCAGCCTTTCTTTCGATCCAACCCAGGCATAGGCCAGCAGACAGGGTTCCAACTGGCCGGTAGTAATCCTGTGTTCATGGTTCGGTCCGTTTAGAATCAACGATCCGGGCGCATAGGTGGCAAAATCGTTTTCAGACCAGGTACCAGCCACCGAGATATAGCTCTCTTCGATTTCGTCATGGCTGTGCTGTGGGTACGTCGTATTGGGCGCAAACAGCACGAAACCAAGAATGAGGTTGTCGGCCTTGACCGGTCCTCTGAAGCCCAGTATTTCAGCATAGGCGTAACGTTGTGCCAGAACTCTCGAAATTCTGGCATAGCCATACTCCCACGCTACGCTGTCCCTGACCCGCTCGAACGCTTTACTCAGCTGGTGAAGATCATTGTTCGCGCCTACATCGAAAGCTCGCCCGAGATGCTCAACGACAGGCTTGAGCTGCGGTTCCCGGGCAACGATCGGGGCATTTGAATCAATAATGGCCGACAGCCGGTCCCTGACACGCTTGCGATGGGAGCGGATCAGCTTACTGCCACCCGATGACCCGTAGCGGTAAAGGCTGTCAAACTCCCGCAACAGATAGACCCAGTTCGGATGATCAAATAACAAACCGGACATCCCGTTCCTCCACCGACGATCCAGGGATTAAACGCCGCACAGTCAAGCAGACCAAGTACATCGCAGCCCGCTGCATAAATCAATGGGTTGGTCGCGCAGCACCTCGTGCCGCGCCGGGTTCAATACGACTGCCTGCCGCGCGTTTTACCAACTGCGCCAGCTGCCGTCGTGATAGCACTCAGTACCGGTTTCACCAAACCTGAACAACCACAGCCAGCGGTTCTCAACCAGCCGGGCCACATCCGGCTGGCTGGCAATCACACGCTCGATGCGGTCCCGGGGTGCATCAATCACCACCGTGAGTCGCAGCGGCTCATGCCGCCAGTGATCACCGTCGTGCACCGACTGGTAAGACAGACCAATTCTCAGGTCCGGGTCATTGCCTTCAATCACGCCGATGTTACCGCCCACCACCGAGTGCAGCAGCTTGTTGCCGGCGCCGTAGGTATCGGGTGCGGCCACCGAGCCGAGATACTGCAGGTTGATCCAGTTGGCCACCACCATCGGAGCGGTCATCAATGCGGTCAACACCTGGCCCTGGGGGTCGAGTTCCGGCTCGTAGTCGTGAAGAAACGACCGGCCTTCGAGATCCAGGCCACGGGTTCTGGACCGTTTTGCAAAAACGATGGACGCGTTGTTGGCCAGGCCCCATTCCGGCCGGGGCTCGGCCCAGTTGACCGTACGCCTGATCATGCTCTGCAGGAGCGTGTAGTCGTCGCGCCCCGTGAGCTTCAGTGCCGCCGCGCGCTCACGACGGGTCCGCTTTGCCGCCTCGGCGAAGCCGTTTTCCAGCGTCAGCAACCTGGCGAGGTAGCTGTCCGGCACCTTGTCCTTGTCCAGAATGGTCACCCGATCGGTGACGGTGCAGTGCTCGGCAGCCACCGCCAGGGTGAAGTCCGGAATCCGGATACCTCGCTCCGCCAGCCCCGTCCGGACCCTTGGATCGTTGACCAGGCTGGCTGCCAGGCTGGCATTGACGCCGCCGTTCTGACCGCCGCAAGCGCCGCAGGCCAGCCCCGCCTGATGCGGGTTGTTGTCGGTATGACTGCCGTGGCCCACAAACACCAGCAGGGAGGCAAAGCCGGCTGTCAGTGACATGCCCCGAAGCAGCTGTTCCGCCAGGTCGACCCGCTCAATGTCGGAGATCGGATCACCGCCGTGACAATGAAACAGCCCGCTGTGCTCCGGGTCCGGGCGACTCGGCGCCGTCCGGTTACGGTTCAGGCTGTCACGCACCAGCTTCCAGGCCCAGGCCATGCCAGTCGTTTCAACCAGGGTAAAGCTGGAGAGGCTGCTGTACTTGGCTTTCCGCACGGTCTGACGTGACATTTCGCGCTGGTCCGAGCCGCGGATAAACTCCCGGTCGCGACCACGGTGGCCGGTGGATTCCGCCAGCCGATACGTCGGGGCGAGCAGCCCGGGCAGCCGTGGGACATCGTCCTCCGGTCCCAGCCCCTGATGCGTGACCGGCATGCCGAAGAACCCGGCAAAGCCGATGGTCTGCGCCGTGGGACAGGCTGCTTCCAGATGCCGACGAAGCACCTCGGAGCGGACATCGATGCAGAATACCGCCTGATAATCGAACGGGGCATTCTCCGGCTCTGGCCCTGCCTGGGTAGCCTTCAGCTTGTTGACCAGCGCACGCTGATAGCCCATCTCATAGGCCCGGTGCCAGATCCACAGCATGTCGTTGCGGGCTTTTGGGGCGTCCTGACGGAACCGTGTCCAGCTAACCTGCCATTGGTGCCGCTGGTCCGGCGACGCCAGGTGCACACCAAGGGCCTCCCAGACCAGCAGGATCCGCAGCAACTGGTCGCACAGGTCGGACTGACCCCCGGTAAGACCGGCCCGCCAGTCGACACCACGGCACCAGGCCGCCCAGCCAATCAGCTCGAAAAACAGTCGCTGCGACAGTGCGTCCAGATCATCCGCCGCCAGGTTGAGTACCTGCAACGCCCAGGCCGTCAACTCGGGCAGCCCGCTATCAAGGGTCTTCAGCGTATGGCGGGCACCAGAAAGCCCCACCTGGCGGTCCAGCATCAGGTCGTTCCGGGTCTGTTTCAGCCAGCTCTCAAACAGGCCAACCGGGTCACTGGCAACCAGCCAGCGGGACTGTCGACTGTCGAAGAACAGGCCGCAGGTCCGGGCGACCTGACGACGCACCGCCTCTATCACGCCGTGGCTGCCGGTCTGGACCGGGATGTCGAGCACGCTCGGCGCGCCGTGGCCTGCCCCCTGGCCGGTCTGCTCGAGCGCAGCCAGCAACGTATGGGTGGTGACCTGAAGCTCCGCTTCCGCACGTGCCTGGTCGATGTCCTCCTGCCGGATCCGGCCCGCTTGCCAGGCATCGCGATAGAACGTTGCCAGCATCAGCATCGACGTCTTCGCCCGGGCGCCGCGCATACTGACCGCACGTTCGGCGGGCAGATGTCTCAGCCCCCACCAGGGATTGACGGCGATCCAGCGGTCCAGCGGCCAGCTTGGCGGTACCACCGAGGTGGCGCTGGCAAGCGCGTCCTTGAGCTCCGTCGCAAGAGTCGGCTTGCCTGAACGGGAAAGGGCCACGTCCGTCATGACTTGTCTCCTAGGGTTGATGTCGCATTTTGCGGCAGGTCGCGACCGGCCCTGGTCAGTTCCAGATAGTGAGACAGGCGCTCGGTGATCTGGTCGAACGGCAGCATCAGGTAGAAACCATTGCTGATGTGATACCGAAGTGTCTGTGACAGCGGACTGTTCGGTGTAAGCAGAATGACCAGTGAGATCGTCACCAGCATGCCGACCACCGCCAGGCCGACCAGCAGGCCAATCAGCGGCAGGGCGAAATCAGGCTGCGGCACGATGACGCCACCGAGCAACCAGTGGGCGATGCCGTACAGAGGCACCAGTCCGATCGCACAGCCGGTCAACAGGAGTTTCTGGGACCGCCCGATGCCCTCCGGAAAACCCAGCACCGACCCGAATACCGCCATGACCAGGACCGCGCCGAGAACCAGATTGCCCTCCACCAGGCCCGGGCTGAGCCAGAGAATCAGTGCCGCAACGGAGGCAGCGGCTGCGCTCCAGGCAACACGCGGCCCACGCGCCGCCTCCTCGAACGGCGCCACACGGGACGCCGACACGGTGCGGCCAGAGGCGAGGAACGAGTGCGCCTTGTAGAGTGAGTGCGCCAGCAGATGCAGGAAGGCCAGCACATAGGCGCCCATACCTATCTCAAACAGCATGAAGCCCATCTGCGCCGACGTGGACCAGGCCAGCGCGTGCTTGACCGACGCCTGACTCATCATGGTCAGCACGCTGACCATGGCGGTCATACCACCGACCGCCAACAGCATCAGGTGCCCCAGTGTGAAGCCATCCAGCACCGGAAACAGCCGCAGCCAGAGGAATCCGCCCAGGTTGATGACCCCCGCGTGCAACAGCGCGGACACCGGCGTGGGCGCCTCCATGACCCGGATCAACCAGCCGTGGAACGGTACCTGGGCACACTTGAGCAAGGCTGCCGTGGCGAACAGCACCGAGGCCAGCTCAAGTGTCGCCGAGCCCTGACCACGGGCCCCGACCGACGCGATCATGTCAGACAACCGGAATGACCCGTAGTGCGTGTGTAGCAGCAATACACCACCGATGACGCAAACGTCTCCGACCCGGCTGATAATGAATTTCTGCAACGCGGCCAGGCGGGCTTCGCGACGGTTCCGGTAGAGCGTGAGCAGGTGGTGCAGGGCCAGACTGACGCCGATCCAGGCGCCGGCCAGCACCAGCAGGTTGTTGGCGAAAATCAGTAGCAGCACACTCGCCAGGGCGGTCAGGAACCGGGGCAGAAAGCGGTTACGGACCGGGTCACCCTGCAGGTAATCCCCGGCATAGCGCAGGATCACCCAACCGATAAAGGCCACCATCAATGCCATCCACACGGCCAGACCGTCCGGCTGGAGGCCCAGTTGGTGCCCCAGCTCCGGCAAAGCGGAATCAGCCCCCCGGGGGTCCACCATGAGTAACAGACCGATGACCATCGAGGCCGCCATCGAGACGGTGAACAGATACCCGGCAAGGCGCCAGCAATGGGCCAGCTTCAGGGGATTCCGGCTCCAGCTGCTGAACAGCGCCAGCAGCAAAAGCAGAACCGGAATGGTGAGCCACACAAACAGCGCGGGCATCGATAGAGCAGTGATAATCAGGTTCATACAGGCCTCCCTTGGCAGATGTGCATACTGTGCCGGGAATGCATTGATATAAAAAATAGTTTATAAAGATGCTATCGTTCTTTTTAAAAGAATATTTCGCCATGAAGCTGAATTATCACCATCTGTTTTACTTCTGGACGGTCGCCCGGCTTGGCCACCTGACCCGGGCCTCGGAGTCGCTGCATGTGTCCCAGTCCGCCCTCTCCACCCAGATCAAGAAACTGGAGGACAGCCTGGGGTACGACCTGTTCATCCGGGAGGGACGGCGACTGAAACTCTCCGAAGCCGGACGCGTTGCGTTCGGCTATGCCGACGAGATTTTTGGTCTTGGTGACGAGTTGGCTGCCTGGTTCAGCTCCGGCAGCCATGCCAGCCGAGAGAGCCTCAAGGTCGGGGCAGTGGCGACCCTGTCGCGGAATTTCCAGGAGGGGTTTCTGAAACCACTGCTCGGGCGGGACGACCTCGAACTGAGCATCCAGAGCGGCACCCTCGAGGATCTTCTGCGCCGGCTCTCTGCCCACCGGCTTGACCTGATTCTGTCCAATCAGCCGGTACACGGCGACGAGGAAAACCCCTGGCGTTCACGGCGGATTGCCCGGCAGCCGGTCAGCGTTATCGGCCGCCCGGGTGCCAGCGGGGCCACAAACTTCCCCGAGCTGCTCATCGACCGCAGCCTGGTGGTGCCAGGACAGGAAAACAACATTCGTCACGCATTCGATCAGTTGTGTGACTATCACAATCTCAGGCCGCGTATTATCGCGGAAGTCGACGATATGGCCATGATGCGTCTGCTGGCCCGGGACTCGGGCCACTTTGCGGTCCTGCCGCCGGTTGTGGTCCGAGATGAGCTAGTCTCCGGGAGCCTGCATGACTATGGCGCCCTGCCCGGCATCTTCGAGGAGTTCTACGCGGTCAGCATTCGCCGCCAGTTCGAGTCGCCGCTGCTGACGCACCTGCTGTCCCAGCCATCGGACGAGCTGCTCAGCGGACCGCCTGAAGACCTTCACCTCTGGCGGGAAGGATTGTCAGAGGCAAAGCCTTCGTCGTAAAACAGACATCGGCCTTGCGGGAAGCGGCGGAGCCAGTACCACCCAACCCGAACGAGTCGACAGGAAAGAAACGATACGGTCTCGATCAACTGAGTTATAGTTACGGAACCCCTGATTAAGTCTGTTGGCAATTCTGGCTCTCCCTGAAAGCCGGACTCAAGGCGAGGCTTCGCAGGAAGGCTGGCTGCCTTTCACGAAGGCTCAACGCGGAGTCCGGCCAACGGATGTTGGACCAGGACGGCCGGGCTAATCGCCCTGAATCGTTACAAGCTAGCCGACGACCATCAGATCTGTCCGGCAGGGGTACTAACCAGTGAAACTGTACCCGACAGACAGGGCCAACCCTGCACAACAAAAAATGTCTTTTCCGTAATGTCAGCCGGCCGCGCGATCCCTATACTGGGTCTGTCGACACGCGGCCCGTTATCCTGACATCAGATCAACACAGGCCTGCCCTGCGACGCTGACAACACTCAAACAGATTAACCGGAGCCGCAGCGCGTTCTGAAATCGTCAGGCCCCTCAGAACACCCTGCTCTTGAAGTCTGCTGACTGTTGTTCGTTTTCGTCGCATCGACCGATACCCGACACCTTGATCCGTTCGGAGGAACGTCATGAGCAACGAAGACGATGTCGTCAAAGGTAAGGGCCCCGCCGGCGGCTGGGGCTCACTCAAAGGCATTGCCAGTGTCTCGGTGGAGTCATCCGCCTCGCCGAGCGCCATGGATACGCTGCGACGGATGAACAAGCCCGGCGGCTTCATGTGCAACTCCTGCGCCTGGCCCAAACCCAAAAACTACAGTGCGTTCGAGTTCTGTGAGAACGGTGCCAAATCGGTGATGTGGGAACTGACCCGTGACCGCTGCACGCCCGCCTTCTGGGACGATCACACGGTTCATGGGCTACGGGGCTGGAGCGACCACGAACTCGAGTCTACCGGCAGGCTGACCCATCCGCTGCGCTATAACCCGGACACCGATCGCTACGAAGAGGTCGACTGGCCAACCGCGTTTGAAGGTATCGCCGGCGAACTCAGGCAGCTGTCACCTGAGCAGGCGGTGTTCTACGCCTCCGGTCACGCCGGGCTGGAAGCCTCCTACCTCTATGCCCTGATGGCGAGGCTCTATGGCAACAACAACCTTCCGCAAAGCTCGAACATGTGCCATGAGACCACCTCGGTCGGCCTGAAAAAGGTGATCGGCTCGCCCGTAGGCACCATTGTCTGGGAGGACCTCGAACAGGCGGACGCGTTTTTCTTCTTTGGCCAGAACCCCGGAACCAACAGCCCGCGCTTTCTCCATCCGCTCAAGGATGCCAAAAAACGCGGTGCCAGCATTGTCACCTTCAATCCGATTATCGAGCAGGGGCTGGTCGCCTTCGTCGACCCACAAAGCGCGATCGACATGACCACAGGGCGCCAGACCCGGATTTCGGACCAGTATCATCAGCTCAGCTCCGGCGGCGATGTGGCAGCCATCATGGGCATCTGCAAGCATGTGATCGACGCTGACAAACAGGCACAGAACCGGGGAGAGAAACGCATCCTCGATGTCGAATTCATTGATCAGCATACCCAGGGCTTTGATCGGTTTCTGGATGCCATCGAGGCCGCCGACTGGGGCGACATTGAATCGGGCAGCGGTCTGACCCGGGACGCCCTGAAAGAAGCCGCCGATGCCTACATCCGCTCCGAGAAGGTTATCGGCGTCTACGGCATGGGCCTGACCCAGCATACCCATGGTTCGGTCAACGTTGGCATGCTCGTTAACCTGCTGATGCTGCGCGGCAACATTGGCCGGCCCGGCGCCGGAGTCTGCCCGGTGCGTGGTCATTCCAACGTCCAGGGGCAGCGCACCGTGGGCATTGCTGAAAAGGCTGATCTGGTGCCGATGGACAGGCTCCGGTCGCTGTTTGATTTCGATCCGCCGACGGAAGACGGGGTCAATATTGTCGAGATGGTCGAGGGCCTGATCGACGGCAGTGTCAAGGCGAGTGTCTGCCTCGGAGGCAACCTGCTGCGTGCGGTACCGGACCAGGAGCGGATGGAAGAACACTGGGCCCGCCAGAACCTCACGGTGATGATCTCCACCAAGCTGAACCGCAGCCACCTGTATCCCGGCAAGGCGGCGTACATACTGCCTTGCCTGGGCCGGGCGGAGGTGGATCAGCAGGCCAGCGGCCCTCAGGCAATCTCAACGGAAGACAGCTTTTCCATGATCAGTGGCTCCACCGGCCACCGTGAACCGGCATCGGACCATCTGAAAAGCGAACTGGCCATCGTGGCGGGTATCGCAAAGGCGTTACTGCCGGTCAACCCGAACGTAAAATGGGATGAATGGACCGCGGACTATTCGCTGGTGCGGGACCTCATTGAGCAGACCTACCCGGATGATTTCGGTGATTTCAACAAACGCATGTTCCAGCCCGGAGGCTTCTACCGGGGTATCGCCGCGCACCAACGGATCTGGAAAACACCCGGGGGGAAGGCGCATTTCACAACACCGGAGAAGCTGACATCACTCGGATTCGATGCTAACAAACCGGGCCGCTACAGCCTGCTCACCATGCGCTCGAACGATCAGTTCAACACCACGGTTTACGGGTATTCCGACCGATTCCACGGTATCGAGGGAACCCGGGATGTTCTGCTGATGAACCCGGAGGACATCAAACAGGCCGGTTTGCACAAGGGTGACACTGTTGAGCTGATCACGGATCTCGACGATGGCGTGGACCGGCGCCTGGGGGGCCTGGTGGTGACGCCGTACCAGATTCCCGTCGGAACCGTCGCGTCCTATTACCCGGAATGCAACGTGCTGGTTCCGGTGTACCACCACGACCAGTTGTCCAAAACACCCGGATCCAAGTCGGTTCCGGTGCGGATTGAACGACAGGCAGCCTGACGGGCCAAGGTACCTCTTGATCAAGTCTGTTGGCGGTTCTGGCTCTCCCTGAAAGCCGGAATCAGGGCGAGGCTTCGCAGGCAGGCTGACGGGCTTATCTGAATAACAGCCTCAAAGGCCACAGAAGGTCCCTAACGAATCGGCTGACAACTGCGAATGGCCAGGGCAATGTTGGCGCTGGCCTTGACCTGTTCAAAGTATTTGCTGGCCGTATTAACGCCCATATCGGCGTAAGTCCCGGCCTGGGGGCTGATCAGCCGGCTGAGCTGGGCCCAGGCAGCGGCTGACTGCCGGTCCTGAGCGTAGGCATCGAACGCCTGGTAGATCTTGCTGCAGGTGACGCCCTTGCCATCTGTTGCAGCGGAAGACATATAGGATGACGTCTGGCAACCCGACAACAAGGCAACAACAGCAATCGGAAACAGATATTTCACAGGAGACAGCCTCCATTGATTCAGGATAACCGCCCCGGATACTATCAGAAAAACCGCCGACAGGAATCCCGCGCTCCGGGCGCTGACCGGGCAGACTGATCGTTTTGCCATTCCCGCCAACCGCGCAATCGTCTATAAAGAACAGGTTCCCTAAGGAACCTCTGATTAAGTCTATTGGCAATTCTGGCTCTCCCTGAAAGCCGGAATCAAGGCGAGGCTTCGCAGGAAGGCTGGTTGCCTTTCAAGAAGGCTCAACGCGGAGTCCGGCTTTCAGGGAGAGCCCCTGCGGG
>JASBRL010000018.1 GCA_030149475.1 Marinobacter sp. | reverse complement strand
GGTCAGATCGCTATCGAGCGCGCCACCCGGGATGCCCTGTGGCAGACCTTCCAGGCGCGGATCGACCAGACGGTGAGCGATGTCGACCGGCTGCGGAGTCAGTTCAAGCTGTTGCAGTCGCAGTATCAGCAACTGGAGGCCAGCCTGCCAACCCTGCGGCAGATAAACAGCGAGGCACTCAAGGCCTACCGCCAGGGTAACTTCAACAGCCTGTCGTATCTGAACATCCAGGACACCCTGATCAGTAAGGAGTCGCAGGCGATTGATCTTCAGCTGGCGCTCTGGGATGCGAGGATATCGCTGGAAACAATGCTTGGCTGGCCCGTGGATGCGCGGGCGTTGCCGTCGAAACCTGACCAGGGCACCCGGGAGAAAAACCAGTCATGAGAATGCCAGGAGTGAGTATCCGGTCAGCCCTGTTGCTGGCGTTTTTTTTTCACGGCCAGGCCGCGCTGGCGGCTGACAGTGCGTCAGCCACCGTGCTGGTCAACACTCAGACTCTGCAGATGAAGTCGATGAGTGAGACCATTGAAACCTATGGCCAGGTAATCCCCGATCCGGATTCGCAAAGTAATATTGCGGTCTTGCATGCCGGCACTGTCGAAAAACTGATGGTGCGCCCGGGGGAGCAGGTCCACGCCGGTCAGGAACTGGTCCGGCTGGCGACCGCTCCGGCGTCGCGGATGGCCTATCAGCAGGCAAAGGCAGCGGTAAAATATGCGGAGGCAGAACTTGAACGCAAGCGGTCGCTGTTCAGTCAGCATCTGGTGACCAAAGGGGACGTCGCGACTGCCGAACAGGCGCTCAACAGCGCCCGGACCACGCTGCAGACGCAGGAAAAACTGGGTTCCGACCAGTCCGTGAGCACATTGCGTGCACCATTCGACGGGGTGATCACCAGCGTGTCGGTGGCACAGGGTGATCAGGTCCAACAGAATACGACCGTCGTTCAGGTTGCCCGCCGGCAGGGCATGCTGGTTCCCCTGGGCGTGGAGCAGGAGGATATCATTCGCCTGCAGGTCGGCCAGCAGGTCATCATCGAGCCCGTGTTCAACCACAATATCAATATCACCTCGGCGGTCAGCCAGATACACGCCATGGCCAACCCGACCACTGGCCTGGTGGATGTCATTGTGCCGGTCCCGGCGGACAGCACCAGTTCGCTGATCTTCAACGAAATGGTGCGGGGCCATATCACCCTGAAAGAAGTTAAAACCCTGGCCGTTCCCCGCAGCGCCATTCTCACCGACAACAAGGGTGCGTATGTGTTCACCGTTGACGGCGGGCAGGTGGCGCACAAGGTGTACATCGACACCAGTATTGAAAGCGGCGGCTTTGTGGCGATTTCCGGACCGGTCAAGGCCGGGGATCGGGTGGTAACCACCGGCAACTACGAGCTTGTTGACGGCATGCATGTGCAGGAGGCCGGTCAATGAGCTTTGCCAACTGGGCCGCCCAGCACCGTCGTTCGGTGCTGTTTCTGCTGTTTCTGCTGGCCGCCGGCGGTGCGGCCACGGCCTTCCGCCTGCCGGTTGCGCTGTTTCCTCATGTCGCCTTTCCCCGTATTCAGGTGGCGCTCAATGCCGGTGACCAGCCGGCGGACCAGATGACGCTGACCGCCACCCGGCCTGTCGAGGAAGCCATCCGCGCCGTGCCGGGGGTTCGCGAAATCCGTTCCAGTACCAGCCGGGGCTCGGCGGACCTGTCGATCAATTTCGACTGGGGCACCGATATGGCGCTGACGCTCCAGCAGGTCAATTCCGCGGTCACACAGATTCTTCCGTCGCTGCCCTCCGGTACCGGTTTTACCGCCAGGCGCATGAACCCGACGGTGTTTCCGGTGGCAGCCTTCAGCATGGTCTCCGGTAGCGAAAGCCAGATCAAGCTGAGGAACATTGCCCAGTATCAGTTGATTCCGCTGTTGTCCTCGGTCAACGGTGTGGCAAAGGTCACGGTGATCGGCGGTGAGCAGGAAGAGTATCGTGTCGAGGTCGAGCCCGCCAAGCTGCGGGCCTATGGGCTGACCTTTGCCGATATAACCAGCGCCCTGTCGGCGGCGAATGTGCTTCAGGCCGTGGGTCGCATGGATGAGCATTACAATCTCTATCTGATGCTGTCGGATACCCGCCTGAAAGACGTCAACAGTATCCGTCGAACCATCCTCAGGAGTGGTCAGAACGGACTTGTGGAACTGGGCGATATCGCGTCCGTGCACACGGCGACCGTGCCCAAGTGGACGGCGGTGACCGCAGATGGAAAGCCGGCGGTTTCCATTCAGGTGTATCAGCAGCCCGGCGGGAATACGGTACAGATTGTCAAGGATATCAAAGACAAGCTGTCGGGTTACCGGAGCAAGATGCCGAAGGATCTCAATGTCAGCCAGTGGTATGATCAGAGCGACCTGATTCTGGCGTCGGCGTCCAGCGTGCGTGATGCGATCATCATCGGAGCGATTCTGGCGGCACTGGTCCTGCTGGTTTTCCTGCGCAGCGTCCGGATCATGGGCATTGCCATTCTGGTGGTGCCGGCGGTTCTGGCGGTAACGGTTCTGCTGCTGTATGCGCTGCAGATGAGCTTCAACATCATGACCCTCGGGGGGATGGCGGCCGCCGTCGGGCTGATCATTGATGACGCCATTGTGATGATCGAGAACATCATGAAACGCCTGCGGGAAGGCGCGGGCACCCGCCATGAGCGTGTGCGCGAGGCGGCCATTGAGTTTACCCGGCCACTGACGGTGTCGTCGCTGTCGACGATTATCGTGTTTCTGCCGCTGGCCTTTCTGTCCGGTGTTACCGGTGCCTTTTTCAAGGCCCTGTCGCTGACCATGGCAAGCTCGCTGTTCATCTCGTATCTGGTGGCGCTGTTGGCTATCCCGCTGTTGGCGGATCACCTGCTGAGCCGGCGCGATATCGAGCGGGACGACGATGGGTCAGTGGCCCGGGCGCTCAAGAGCCGATACGCTCGGGTGCTGAAGGCGACGTTACGCCGCCCGGTGTGGCTGGTGGCGCTGATTGTTCCGTTGATCGCGGTTGGCTACGTGAGCTACCAGCAGGTGGGCTCCGGTTTCATGCCCTCCATGGATGAAGGGGGCTTTGTACTGGATTATCGTGCGCCGCCGGGGACGTCGCTCAAGGAGACCGACCGGCTGTTGCGTCAGGTGGGTCAGATCCTGAACCGCAACGCCAATGTGCTCAGTTATTCGCGTCGAACCGGTCAACAGCTGGGTGGTGGTATCACTGAAACCAATGAGGGTGATTTTTTCGTCCGGCTCAAGCCCTTTCCCCGGGACCCGGTCGAACAGGTTATGGATCAGGTCCGCGGGGCAATCAACTCGGGCGTTCCGGGCCTCGACATTTCCATGTCTCAGTTGATGGAAGACCTGATCGGCGATCTGACTGCCGTACCCCAGCCGATCGAAATCAAGCTGTATGGCGGTGACAGCGGGCAGCTTGCCCAGGTGGCCCCGAAAGTGGCCGACGCCATCAAACAGATACCGGGCGTTGTGGACGTTCGCGACGGGCTGGTAGTCGCCGGCGATTCGCTGCGTATCGAAGTCAATCGGGACAAGGCTGCCCTGATGGGCATCAACCCGGATTCGGTGACCCGGAGTATCCAGGATTACTTCACCGGTGTGGTGACCACTCAGGTACAGAAAGGGGTTCGTCTGCTGGGCATTCGCGTCTGGGTCCCGCGGAATCTGCGGCAGGACATCAGCGAGCTCAAGCGCATGCAGTTGCGCTCCGGCTCGGGAAAAATTGTCTCGCTCCAGCGCATTGCCACCGTCTCGGTCGACAAGGGGCAGCCGATCATTACCCGGGATAACCTGCAACGGATGGTGGCGGTGTCGGCGCGGATCAGTGGCCGCAGCCTGGGCAGCACCCTGGCCGATGTCAAAAAGGCGCTCGGCGCCCAGGGACTGCTGCCAAAAACCGTCTATTACGAACTGGGCGGGCTCTACAAACAACAGCAGATCGCCTTTCGCGGGCTGATTGCCGTGATCGTTGCCGCGTTCGCACTGGTTTACCTGTTGCTGCTGTTTGTCTATGAAAGCTTCCGTATGGCCACCAGTATCATTCTTATGCCACTGCTGGCGACCACCATGGTATTTGCGGGGCTGGCACTGACCGGTATTGAGCTCAATATCACCGCGATGATGGGGATGACCATGGTCGTCGGTATCGTCACCGAAGTGGCTATTTTCTATTTTTCCGAATACCGGCTGGTTTCCGCGAAGCCGGAGGTCAGCGCTGAGGAGGCTCTGGTGACCGCCGGTGTCAATCGTCTGCGGCCGATTGCGATGACCACCATTGCTGCCATCCTGGCGTTGACACCGCTGGCGTTTGGCATCGGTCAGGGCTCTGCCATGCAGCAACCGCTGGCCATCGCGATTATTTCCGGCCTGCTTATCCAGATGCCGCTGGTGCTTGTGGCCATGCCGGTGATTTTCAGTCTGCTGCAGGGGCGGGGCAAAGGACGTATTGATCCGGTGGATGCCGGGGCGGACAGCGGTGCCGGCTGAGGGGCCCGTTTACACCGAGGCCGCCGTTTACACTAAAGTCTAACGTGCCGTCGCTTTCCATACGACGGGCTTGTGCTAGGATCAGAATGCTGGATAATGCTGGTGTCCACTGAGCTCCAACAGAGACGCGCTCTGCGCCCGGGACGTCGGGGAGGGGGCAGGCCTGTTGGTCAGTGGGCAGGGCTATTATGATACGATCAATAAAAACTATGGGATGTGACGCAAATGGCAAATGTAAAAAAAACGGCACTGGGTTCGGCGATTGCGCTGGCGATGGTCGGGCTCTCATCGCCGGGCCATGCTATGGAATTCAAGGTGTCCGGTCAATTAGACCGTGCGGTCACCTACGCGGACAATGGCAAACAGAGTGATTTCGCCAGTGTCGACAACATTGGCTCCAACTCACGTTTCCGGTTTACCGGTGGCGAGAAAATGAACAACGGCATGAACGTTGGCTTCATCTATGAAATGTCTGTGGACCAGTACGGCTCCACGGAGTTCGACATCGGCAGGAATACGTCGAATCCGGGCGGCAAAGTAAATCTGGACACCCGGAAAATCGATACCTACGTTGAGGGCAACTTCGGTAAGGTGAGTTTCGGTAAAGGGGACGGCGCTGGCTACTACGCCAACATGATGGATTATTCCGGAACCCT
>JASBRL010000063.1 GCA_030149475.1 Marinobacter sp. | reverse complement strand
CTGGTATCGACAGCACTACCTCAAACAGGCGCTGGCGCAGCCCGAACGCATTCACGTTACCCGACCCTACCTGTCCGTCACCGGCGCCTATATGTGCGTAACCCTGTCGCTTGCCTTCGCGGACAACGGCGAGCTTAAGGTGCTGTGCTGCGACATCCTGGCCAAATGAGCCGCTGAACACTTGCAGAATCGTCAATAGACTTAATCAGAGGTTCCTTAATGCTCTGACCGGAGTACCGCTGCAAGCTCTTATGCCAACGGCAGGTCATATACCACCGCGATAACCGCAACAGTGACGACGCCGGTCAGCAGGTTCATCGGCACACCCACGCGCATGAAATCTGTAAAGCGGTAGCCACCGGGACCGAACACCATCATGTTGGTCTGATAACCCAACGGCGTCGCAAAGCTGGCAGACGCGGCCATCATCACCGCAATGACGAACGGCTCCGCGGGCACGCCGAGGGAGCTGGTCATCGACAACACGATTGGCAGCACCAGCACAGCGGCTGCATTGTTGGTAACGACCTCAGTCAGCAGCGAGACCGCAAAGTACACCATAAGCACGGTCAGCAGGGCGTGCCCCCGGCTCACCGCCAGAATGCTTCCGGCCGCGTAACTTGCAGCCCCGGTGCGTTCAAGGGCGGCACCGAGGGCAAATGAGGCCGCAATGGTCAGGATCACCGGAACGTCAACCGCCTTCTGGGCCTGCCCCACCGAACAGCATCCGCTGATAATCATCAGCGCAGCGCCAATCAGAGCGCCGTTAAGCATGCTGAACCAGCCCATCGCAACTGCACCCACCAGCAGCAACAGGATCCCCCACGAAACGTAGGCACGATCATGGCGGGGAGTCTCGGTCTCGAGATCATTGATAAGCAGGAAGTCCTTGTTATAGCGCTGTCGACTGACAAACGCCGGCCGGGCCTCCAGCAACAGTACATCGCCGGTTTTGAGGCGTATGTTGCCAAGGTTACCGGACACCCGCTCACCGCCACGGGCCACCGCCAGAACCACTGCACCATAGCGATCCCGGAACCGGGCATCGCGGATGGTCAGGCCCAGCACGTCAGACTGAGGCGACAGTGCAGCTTCCACCAGTCGCCGCTCGGCCCGATCCTTACTCAGGCTGGGCTCGTCTTCATGAACCGACGGTACAATTCCGTTTATGCGCAGCAGATCGGATATGGCCTGGGTATCACCGGCGAACACCAGCCGATCCCCTCCGCGCAGACGTTCTTCGGACGGAACGGCCGTAACGACGCTGCCATCACGTTCAATTTCAACCAGGTAGAGCCGTTCCAGCTCCCGCAAGCCCGCCTCTCCGACCGTCTTGTTGACCAGCGGACCGTTGACGGCAACAGCCACTTCCAGCGTGAATTCCCGCATTGATCCGAATTTTTGCTGGTCTTTACGATCCGGCAGCAACCGGGGCAGAAAGACCAGCATCGCCAGCAATCCGACAATCGCTACCGGCAGACCTACTGGGGTAATGGAAAAAATGGAAAACCCCGGCTTTCCGGTCAGATGTTGGTATTGGCCATTGACCACCAGGTTCGTGCTGGTCCCGATCAACGTCAGGGTACCCCCGAGTATGGCCGAATAGCTAAGCGGAATCATCAGCTTGGACGGCGAGATGCCAATCTTCCGGGACCAGGCGTGAATCGCCGGGATCATGGTAGCCACCACCGGCGTGTTGTTAAGGAAGCCACTGAGCAGCGCGACGGGAAAAGCGATCCGGGCCTGAGCCCCACGGACCGTGCGGGGGGACCGTAACAAATAGTGAACGAGCAGATCGACACCGCCAGAGTGATGAATGCCGGCAGCCACCACAAACATGGCCACGACAGTAATCAGGCCGCTGTTGCTAAAGCCCGCCAGCGCCTGCGACGCATCCAGAATGCCGGTCGCACTGAGAACAATCAGAACGCCCATCATCACCAGATGAGGAGCAAAGCGCCCAAGACTCATTAACACCAGCGCCGCTCCTGCGAGAGTCAGCGCAAACCAGCCCTGCCATTCCATTCCAAGGTTCCATGGTAAAAGGCAGCAGCATAGCGGACTTTAAATCTTCAAAGAAAGAATAAAGAATGCTTTTAAAATACCCAAAACGAATATTAAATGCAGACGCCTGAGGAAGCGCCGATCAATGCCCTAAGGAACGTCCGCCATATTGCCGTAGGTTTCCAGCCAGGCCCGTCGATCAGAGGCCCGCTTTTTGCCCAGCAGCATATCCATACGCTCATCGGTGTCATCGCCGTCGGCCAGGGTCAGCATGACCAGGCGCCGGGTATCCGGTGCCATGGTGGTTTCCCGTAGTTGCAGGGGATTCATTTCACCGAGCCCCTTGAACCGGGTAACCGCAATTTTACCTTTGCGATTCTCCGCGGCTATCCGATCCAGAATACCCTGTTTTTCGTGCTCATCCAGCGCGTAGAACGTTTCCTTGCCCAGATCGACGCGATACAGCGGAGGCATGGCCACGAACACATGCCCAGCGGCCACCAGCGGCCGGAAATGCTTGACGAAAAGCGCGCACAGGAGGGTCGCGATATGGAGTCCGTCGGAATCGGCATCTGCCAGGATACAGATCTTGTTGTAGCGCAGCCCCGCGACGTCATCGGAGCTCGGGTCCACACCAATGGCCACCGCGATGTCATGGACCTCCTGGGAGGCAAGGATTTCGCCGGAATCGACCTCCCAGGTATTCAGGATTTTACCGCGCAGCGGCATGACCGCCTGAAACTCCCGGTCCCGGGCCTGCTTGGCCGAACCGCCCGCCGAATCGCCCTCCACCAGGAACAGCTCCGAGCGACTGGTATCCGAGCCGGAGCAGTCCGCCAGTTTGCCCGGCAGCGCCGGGCCGGAGGTCACCTTTTTACGGGCAACCTTCTTGCTCGCCCGCAACCGGCGCTGGGCATTGCCAATGAAAAACTCCGCCAGGGCTTCCGCGACCGCAGTGTGCTGATTCAGCCACAGACTGAACGCGTCCTTGACCACGCCTGAAACAAAGGCGGCAGCTTCCCGAGACGACAGGCGCTCCTTGGTCTGACCGGAAAACTGCGGGTCCTGCATTTTGAAAGACAACACATAACCGCAGCGCTCCCAGATATCTTCCGGAGACAGCTTGACGCCGCGAGGCATCAGATTGCGGAACTCACAGAATTCCCGCATGGCCTCAAGCAACCCGGTCCTGAGACCATTGACGTGGGTGCCACCCTGCGCCGTCGGGATCAGGTTGACGTAACTCTCCATCACCCCGTCACCGCCTTCCGGCAGCCACTGGATGGCCCAGTGAACCTCTTCGCTGTTGCCGGTAAATTCGCCGGTAAACGGCGACAAAGGCATAACCTCAAGATCCGCCAGCGCGGTGCGCAGGTAATCACGCAGGCCATCCTCGTAACACCACTCGTCCTTTTCGCCGGTCTGCTCCTGCAGGAAGGTGACAATCAGCCCCGGACACAGCACCGCCTTGGCACGGAGGTTGTGACGCAGACGGCTGAGCGAGAATTTCGGGCTGTCAAAATAGCTGGCGTCGGGCAGAAACTTCAGGCGGGTCCCGGTGTTGCGCTTACCCACGGTATCCACCACCGCCAATTCGGTGAGTTTCTCTCCATTGGCAAACGTCATCTGGTGCAGTTGGCCATCCCGCTTGATACTCACCTCAAGGTGCGTCGACAGCGCGTTAACCACCGACACACCGACGCCGTGGAGGCCGCCGGCAAAACCATAGCTACCCTGGGAAAACTTGCCGCCGGCGTGGAGGCGGGTAAGGATCAACTCGACCCCGGGCAGACCTTCTTCTTTATGAAGATCCACCGGCATGCCCCGTCCGTCGTCTTCCACACTCAGCGAGCCGTCGCTGTACAGCACCACATCGATGCGGCGGGCGTAACCGGCCAGTGCCTCGTCCACACTGTTATCGATCACCTCCTGCGCCAGGTGGTTGGGCCGGCTGGTATCGGTGTACATGCCCGGGCGCTTGCGCACCGGGTCCAGACCGCTGAGGACTTCAATCGCATCGGCGTTGTACTGTTTCTGACTCATAAACGGATGGGGTCTCTGTCGCAAAAGAGGGAGCCTCTGATCCGTTCCGCCGGCGACTCCGGGGTTCAGCGTAGGCCAGCAGACCTGGTCAGAGGTTCCGGTTTGAATTCCGGGCTTTCATAGCTTAGGGATTCGTCAGCAAAGATCAACGGTTGTTTCAGGGAACCTCGGATTAAGCCCGTTGGCAATTCTGGCTCTCCCTGAAAGCCGGAATCAGGGCGAGGCTTCCGGTCTAGCGCATTCGCGTCAGCGTCGGCATGCCGTTTCCATGCACTTCAATTCGTTGCCAGGGCCTGGCCAGAATAGCCAACACCATGCACGGCGTGGTCACAACCTGAGCGGTCACCTGGTCGGTTGCGGGCTTGCGTACCTTTGCGTCCAGCCTGAGCACCTGATCACGCAATGTAGCCGACTGCAACGTCACCCCGTAGCCAGCACTGGGCTGCTGCCCCAGCGCCACCACCAGAAAGTGCTGCTGATCAAAATCGGGATGATCGGGCAGCGTCAAGGTCTGCGCAGGCAGCGAGAGAAAGCGTTGCAGGGCAGCCTCGTCCGCAATGTCCACCAGTCCGGGCGCCATCAGCCCACAATGGTCGGACGCCGTCACCTGGCGCGCCAGAAAACGCTCGGGGCCGGCTGGCGCGGGGGCCGGCGGTGGTGTGGTCTGGCTGGCGCAGGCGGCCAGGGTCAGGGTTATGACGAATCCAAATGGCACAAGGCAGGTTTTCATGGCTCACTCCTGAGACTGCGATTCAGGTATCGATCACCCGCGAGTTCATCACTGACCGCCGGAAAGCTGTTTGACCGATGAGCGGGCTCCGTCCGCCTTCAGTATGCTGTAGCCGGTAAATCCGGGCCTGGGCAGAACGTCTGGCGTAGCCACCGAAATGGTCGGACGACTAAAGCCAGTCGTCATCCTGAGATTGGTCAGGTCGGTGTCTTGTGTGATCCTGATGCTCTCCCTCAGCCCTGACACGGGGTATTCCGCACAGGCCTCGCCCGACTGACAAATATAGCCATCGTTGTCGAGATCGGTTCCGGCCACGAGAAAGTAGGTTCCGGGACGCACTTCGTCCTGCGCCTGACTGCCGACACCGTCGTCGTGGCGAAACCTGAAGGTATAATGACCGTTGTCCAACTGGACCACATCCTGGGCTTCAGTTATATAGTTCCCTTGGGCATCCGGTTCGGTCTGCACCAGCAGGACAAAATGCATGCCTGCGCTCCTGCTCTTCGCGTCGGTGACGACCTGGGCTGTGACCGGAATGTCCAGCATGCGCTGGGCATCCGTTATGTAGGTGACGGTAACAGCTGTTTGCAGAGGCACATCGGGATCGAGACGGCTGGCATTGGTCAGGGAAACAGACAGCGTCGCGGGTGAAGAGTTCGGGTCACAGGATGCGTTCAGCCAGGTCGGCGTCGCGCCAACAGAGCATCCTGACACCGGCTTCGAGGTATCGCCAATAGCCGTCAACGTCACCGTTGCCGACGTCTTCAGGTCATTCAGGCTAACGTAGTAAGGCTCAGGAGACAGCACCGTCACTGAAGGGCTGGTCAGGGCGGTAGCAGCCGCCTTTGCCGCGTCCAGAATGCCATAACCAAACTGATCGTTCCGTGGCCCGCTGCCATCGCGCGTCAACTCGCCGCCAATCAGCCAGGCCCGGAGCTGCGATAGCGTAATGGTGCTATCAATCCCCTTCATCAACGCGAGGACGCCGCTGACATGGGGTGCCGCCATGGAGGTGCCGATGAGCCCCCGGTAACCGGGCTCATAGCTGCCACCGCTCCCCAGGGAGGCGCTGGTACTCAGCACAAAATCAGGCTGGCCATCCAGGTTCGCATCGGCCGCACTACCGCCCGGAGCGGCAATGTCAATCCAGTTGCCAAAGTTGGAATAGGGAGCCAGATTGCTGGCGCCATCAACGGCGCTGACCGCAAACACATAGGGGGAGGCTGCCGGATATTGCTTGGTACTGGTGGCGCTGTTACCGGCGGCCGCTACCACGGCGATATTCCTGTCACTCAGGCCTTTAAGGGCATCCTCCAGCCGTTGGTCGTAAGGCAAACCACCCAGACTGAGATTGACAATTTGGGCACGATTGCCACTGCCAATCCAGTTCAACCCGTCAATCAGATCGCCAAGTGTTCCGGTACCACCCTCCCCCAGCACGCGCACGGGCAACAGGCTGGCATTGAACGCCACGCCAGTACCACCGATGTTGTTATCACCAACCGCTGCGATGGTGCCGGCCACGTGGGTACCGTGGAAAACGTTCGTACCAATCGAGCTGCCCGGATCGGCAGGAATATTGTCCCTTCCAACTTGACCATAAAGGGTAGGATTATCCCCATCATTATCGAGCGAGCTTTGACTGACAAAATCTGAGCCGGTCAATGTTGCGTCTCCGACGGGCGGAACGTTGGCGTTCAGATCCGGATGCCACTGTCGGTTCGCCCCCAGGAACAGCCCCGTATCCACAACCGCCACCCGGACGCCGGCGCCTCCGCTGGGCGCCAACTGCCAGGCTGCGGGCGCGCTGATCAGCGGATAGTGCCACTGTTCGGGATAGAGCGGTTCGGTTGTCGCGGTTTGCGCGCGCACCGTGTAATTGGGCGTGGCTGACACTACCGATGGTTGCTGTCGCAGTTGCCGGATCCAGCCGGCGGTCCGCTCCGGGCCCCGAGAGGCGGACAATACCTGCGCGCCTGTCCGACGCATCAGCCAGGCTCCCTTGCCCAATGCCCGGACCGGCCTGGCAGAGCCGGCAGCCGCCAGAGTGCGAACCGACCCGGCATCGCTGAACGACACCAGGGCCTCGTCGTTGGCAAACTCGTAACGGGGCCAGTCAAAGTTCAGCGACGTAGCAGCCCCCGATGGAGAGGAAGTCAGGACATATCGCATGGGGCCCGTCACCGCGTCTATATCCACGTAATAACTTGCGGTGCCACTACCTGCCGGAACGCTAACAGACGCAGAGTAAACAGGAACAGAAGCCCCAGGGCTGGTCTGAGCCGAATCCAGTACGGCTTTATCAGAGCTTTGTCGCAGGGTGATAGAAACCGGGTAGTTGGCCGGCACCCTTGTGCTCCCCGACCGATATTCGGTGTAAAAGGTCTGCAGTTCGACCCGATCCCCCCCGTTCAGGGTAAGCTGGTAGCGGTCCACCGGATCAGGGTAATAATTATCGTACGGGTCTGCCGGATCGCGCGTGCCGCTCTCATTGCTGACGTATCCACCGAGAATTACGCTGGCAGGCAACAACTGCGGATTGCCGGTGCCGAGGTATGCACCAACGCCGCCCAGTTTGTCAGCCGTATCAATGTCCACCCGGGTATTGGCCTCAATATCGATCTGGCCAGCGACCGCCACAGTCGGGCCGACGCCATCATTCAGCGGCGAGCCGCCGCCCCCACCGCAACCGGCCAGCGACAGCAGACCTGTCATCGCCAGGCCGCGCCTGACCTTTAACCACGCCCTATCCCGTAATCCGCAAACAACCATCTTTAACGTTCCCGCCGGGGTGTACCTGCCCCCTATCGTGCCTTGAATTCTGCAAACAGGCCATGACCAACGAACGGATCAACACAAAGCAGTGGCCAAAACGAAACTGAAAAAGCCGGGCCCCAAGGGCCCGGCCAGACTCACGCAATCCCACCCCACGACTCAGTCGATATAGAATAACATCGGCACAAACGCCACCAGCAACAAGGTCGAGCCCATCACCACCAGCGGCAGCAGCAGGCGCTCGTAGCGGTGCCAGAAACTGCCGGTTCGCTCGGCCGCCAGCACTTCGGTTTCGCCCACGACCTGACGGGTCAGCAGATGGTTCAACGCCACCGGGGGCGTGAGGTAACCCAGCTCGAAGGCCACCAGGCAGACAATCCAGAAGTGCAGCGGATTGATACCCTGGTGAATCGCCGCCTGCGCTATGGTGGCAGAGACCAGGATCACGGCGCCGAAAGGATCCATCACCATGCCGATACAGGTCAGCATGATCACCACGACCAGCATCACCAGCCAGGGGTTGGCGAGGGTGTCGGGGAACAGCAGATGCACAACATCAGATCGTTCGAGTATACCCCCCATGCTGATGGAAAATCCGATCAGCGCCAACAGCGCACCAATGTGCACCGCCGAATCACTGGCTGCGGCGATACTCCGGCCCCAGAATGCCTGCGACCGGGTCTGGTCCACTTCGCGGTTTTTACCGGCATCCAGATAGACCAGCGCCAGCATGACCAGCGGCAGGATCAGCGGGGCGCTGTATTCGTTGAAGCGCAGGTCCAGCAGCAACCAGATGGCGCCGATCACCGCCGCTGCCGTCAGCAAGTAGGGTGCCAGTGGCCGAACCCGCCTCAGTGATTCGCGCAGGGCGCCCGGCGCCGGGTGTGGACGCCAGTTCCCTTCCATTTTGCACACCACCACAGTAAACAGGGTCGCCGACAGCAGGAACACCCAGATGCCCCAGCCGTACATTTCGCTGGTCGTGACTTCCTTGTTCAGTGCCGCCACCACAACAATCAGCAGGCACGGATTAAGTACCACGCCGAGGCTGCCAGACATGGCCGTCGTCGCCAGGGAGAGCTGGCGACCCGCACCTGCCCGGCGCAGCTCATCGTAAACCACCCCGCCGACCGCCAGAATGAAGATTCCCGAAGCCCCGGTAAACGCGGTCGGGAAAGCGGTGGCAAAAATAACCACTGAGGCCAGCAGGGGTGCCGGCAGATTGAACGGCTTGATGATATTGAGCAGCAGTTCCGGCAGGCGGGTCTGTTTGAGCGCCATCCCCACGAGCACGTAAAGACCGATGTTGATGAACATTGAAGACAGATTTGTCATCATCCCGAAATAGATCGCCAGCCCCGAGCTGTAGCCGTCCACAAAAAAGAAGTAGCTCATGGCGATCAGCGCCATGGAGCAGTGCAGCGGGATGATCAGCGGGGACGACGCCGACAGCGGACCTGCGCGCATACGCTCGGGCACACTGATCAGACGAACAACGTTGATCACCATAAACAGACCGAACACCACCGCCCAGGAATACTGGATCTCGATCAGATCGCCCGAATCCGGCGCCTGCGCCAACTTGCCAACGTAGGAAATCAGCGAGTAAACCATCAGGCTGTTGACCACCAGCTGGATGCCCTGACTGAAACGCCACTCTGACCGGTTCCGGGGCAGGCGCAGTGCGATGTGGTCAGTATCCAGCGCCGCAATGGCCGCGGCCATGGCAAACATGGCGATGAACAGAAATTTCGTCAGGTCAATGTGGTCGAGCAGAAAGCCTGCCATCCCCTGCTCAATCGTCTTGAATACACCCAGCGCGGGCGTAGCCTGACGCTGGTTGATCTCATAGGCCTGGTATTTCTGTTCACAGATGGCGAGGTTTTTCTGCAACGACTCCCGCAAGGCGGCAGGGTCGGGCGGATCATTGAACAGCGCATCCGGGTCCGGCTTGTAGGCATCCATTCGACGCTTTATTTCGGCGTCAATGTCCATGGTGCGGTCACAGGCCGGCTCGGTCGCCGCCGGGTCAAGCAGATAGTAATTCGGCCAGGTTTGCTCGCCGATCCACAACAACCTTGAATGCAATGAACTGCCCATACCGAGCAGAAGGGTAAACAACAGTAACATCAGCAACACAACCCCGTGCAGTCGGTGCACGGGGTATAAGGTTTGCGTGCTGACGGCAGACAATGCTCGCCAGTTCATAGGAGATCAGCCTGTGTTATTCGCGATTGTCAGCGGTGCATTCGGAGGCACCGGGGTTGCTGGCACAGCGAACTTTGCTCAACAGACTGAGCATGCGCGGGTCGTAGACCTTACCAGCGCCATCGGTGCCATCGCGAAGCTGCAACCGGTTCTCGCGGAACATCTCCTGGTAGCCCTGAATGTCTGCATCCGGAATACGTATCCACGTTGACTCCGGAATGTTGTCTTCATTGGTCTTGATCAGATTCATCGCCTGACCGTACATACCCCAGGCAACTTCACGGGATTGCTGCGCGATTTTCTCCTTGAGCAGTCCCTTCTTCGCGATAATCTGCACCGTCAGCTGGGCGAGCGGATAGTCGACGATCCCCCCTTTATCACCCACTCCCTTGTAAAGCTCCAGAGCCTGATAGGCAAAAGCCGGTGCATAGGCTGTATCCACTGAGCCGTTATTGAACTTGCCGGCGAAATTGGTAATGTCGGACGGCACAACGGTGGCCTTGACGGTGTTGACCATATGGATAGCATCTTTCTGGTATTCGAGTGTCGCCATGCGCTTGCCGGCCAACTCGCCCGCGGTATCAATGCTTCTGTCGTTGACAAACAGGTAGCCGGCGCCGACGGGAATGATACCCAGCACCTCGTAACCGCCGCTCGACATCAGCCTGGCCGCCTTGGGCTGGGCCAGCGTTGCCAGTACGGTTTTAAGGTCGCTGTAGGTTGGAATCGCCCCCACCGCGCTGATGGTGCCGGTGAACCGGTTGAAAGGGCGCGTCCGCAAATCGGTTGCCGCTACGGCATCACACTGCCCGGAATTGAAGTCACCAATGGCTACGCCCTCGTCGGTATAGGGTTTGAGTTTAAAGTCTACGCCGTACTGCTTCATGTTCAGGGCGTAGTCCTTGATCATGTTATACATATCGCCGTTGGCACCGATGACGTCGAACACGCACATTGTGACCGGCTGGGCGGCCAGCGCGATCGGCGCCGTCAGAGATACAAGCAGAGCTGCGGTTGTTTTACGGAACATGAATGACCTCCGGGTCTTGTTGTGGTTCTAAAATAATCGGGTAATGGCTGTGTCAGAGCAGGTCATCCAGATCCATAACCTCACTGGAATCCACCCGGGTCTTGTCACTCAGGGACCCAAATCGGCTTTGTGGCGTGCGGTAGCCATAATGGGCGGTCCAGTATTTATCCGATGAAAACCGGATAACGTTACGCGCTGACTCATCCACTAACCGGTACTCTTTCCAGACCTTGAACGTCTGGTCGGATTTGGCAAACCGGGCGATCACGTCCTTGCGCACATCCTCGCGACCAAAGGTCTCAGCAGCTACGACTTCGAGCGCCATGGACGCACGCATACCCACCTTGACCCCAAGATCCGAGCTATTCCTGAACACCACCCATGGATCGGGCGAGAGGTCGGGACGGGTATCAGGAATTAACAACCAGACCATGGCGCGGATGGCGTTTGGCAGGCCGCCCCACTTTTCGTTGTCCAGACACTGCGCCGCCCGTTCAGCCTGGGGTGCAATATCGCGCGGAACACCTCCGCGGGCACCGGAATTGGCGTCGTTGACGATCGCCTGCATGCCGGTCAGCAAACCCAGCAAAAAAGTGATTTCATCCTGCTCGCTGTAGAGAAACGGGCATTCGGCCGAGGACTCGGTCGGATCGTAGTCATAGGCCCGCATGGCGCGCTGAAACACCACATACCGTCGCTTTGCGGTCAATGCGTTCAGTCGTTTGGCCTTTTCGCGGGCGTCCTTCGCCGCGGGCACATCACCGCTGTAATCCGCCCGCAAATAGGCCAACTCCGCTTCCCAGGCCTTGCTTTCGGTACAATTGGCGGCCAGCAGCATCAGCAGTGAACCGGTCTTGTCCGGCGCGCCGGTAACTCGCGAGAATGAGTAGACCAAAGGGTCCAGCCCCTCTCCCATGCTGCACGCCAGTGCCGAATCGGACATCTGCATCACATACGGCGTTGCCTCATCCTCTGAGTAGGCCGTCAAAATATCGCCAGTGGGGGTATAAATCGGATGGAACGACGAACATCCTCCCATCACCAGAAACAGCAGGAGGATGGCCAGTTTTCCAGGGGCGCGCAGAGGCCGCGACCCGGTCATTACCCGTGAGGAATCCATAATTCGTCCTGTTCATATTTTGTTTTTATGGGGAGTCTTTTGGCGACCCCCTCGGTAAGGAACCTGCGCGCTTGTTTTTATCACAACGCCGGTAACAGGTTCCGTGACGCATGGCCCAAGCATGAATGCCTGATATTCGCCAAGTAGACAAAAGGATGCGTTCAATCTTGTAGGACAAAAATGGCTGTAGTGCCGCAGAGACATGCCAATGAGGCCAATTGGCACAAAAAACCTATAAAGATCGTATAGTTAAATCGCCGGCGAAACCACGGAAAGCCAGTGAAAGGAACATTAAATCTGGTACAGATGTGCCACTGACATCAAGGCCCGGCGGACTCAAGCCCCAGCATCGCCATCACCTGACCGGTAAGATCGTCCAGACTCATACCACCGCCAGGCCGATACCAGGTCACGGTCCAGCTGAGAGCCCCGGTCAGCATTCGGCGCACCACAAACGGCTCGGCGCGGATGATACCGTCAGCCGCCAGTGCGTCCAGAACATCCAGCCAGAGCGCTTCGTAGATATCCCGCAACGCCAGCACCTCCTGTTGTGCCGGCGCTGACAGGCTGCGCCATTCGAAGACCAGCACCGCCATGGCCTCGCCGGTCTGGCCGTTGATCGATTCCAGCTCGCTGCGGACGAGCGCGCGCAACCGGCCCTGACTGGTGCTCTCGGCCGCCATCGCCTCACGCATCAGGGCGGTATTGAGGTGAATCGTCTCCACCATTACCGCTTTGAGAATCTCCTCCTTGCTCCGGAAATGGTGAAACAGGCTGCCGGACTGAATACCCACCGCCGCCGCCAGATCCCGCACTGTGGTGCGCTCGTAGCCCTTCTCGCGGAACAACCGGGCGGCCTCGCGCAATAATCGCCCTCGGGCGCCGGCAGGATCAGAGACGAGCTGGTCTTTAATCAGGTGAGTCAGGATCGGGTTATGGGGCACAGGAGGGTTCCGGTCAGGTGATTAAATGGCCGTTTTCGGGGCACGGCGAAAGCGCTGTTTGGCGGCAAATGCTCGCAGCGAACAGTATATCCCGAAACTGCCTGTTTACAAACCAAGCGCTTGCTTGGTATTGTCTTTTCAATCAGGGTAACAGCAGCCCGCCTTATCAGATAAACGGGGCCTGCCTGACCACAGACAGGCTCACCAGGCGCCCATACCGTTACGCAAACCGTTACTGAGGTCAGGCCATGTCTCCATCACCACACTCCGACGCCCGAATCCGGATTGGCTGCTCCTCAGCGTTCTGGGGCGACACCGAAACCGCGGCACGCCAATTGGTCGAACTCGGGGAACTGGACTACCTGGTCTCGGACTATCTTGCCGAAATAACCCTGTCGATCATGGCCGGGCAGAAGCTCAGGGATCCCCAGGCCGGTTATGCCCGGGATTTTGTCGACACCGTCATGGGACCTTTGCTGACAGAGATCAAACGGCAGGGCCTGACCGTGATCAGCAATGCCGGCGGCGTCAACCCGGTGGCCTGCCGTGATGCGCTCCAGGCTTTGTGTGAGCAGGCCGGCGTCAATCTGCGCATTGCACTGGTCCTGGGGGATGATCTGATGCCCCGGCGCAAGGACCTGGCGGACAGTGGCATCACTGAAATGACCACTGGCGAGGCCATGCCGGGCATGATGGTCAGTCTGAACGCTTATCTTGGCGCACCCGGCATTGTTGCAGCCCTGGAACAGGGCGCCGATATTGTGATCACCGGCCGGGTCGCCGACAGTGCTCTGGTGCTGGCGCCGCTGGTCCATGAGTTCGGCTGGCGCTGGGACGATTACGACCGACTGGCGCAGGGCAGTCTCGCCGGGCATCTGCTGGAATGCGGTGCTCAGGTCACCGGCGGCAACTTCACGGACTGGCAGGATGTAGCCATCGGTTTCGCCAACATGGGGTTCCCGATTGCGGAGGTCGGTGCCGGAGGCGATTTCGTGATCACCAAGCCAGACGGCACCGGCGGACAGGTGTCCATGGGCACTGTCGCCGAACAACTGGTGTATGAAATCGGCGACCCCCGGGCCTACATACTGCCCGACGTGGTCTGCGATTTCACCGACGTTGCCCTGAGCGAATCCGGTCCGGACCGGGTTACGGTAACCGGCGCCAGGGGCCAGGCGCCCACCCGCGACTACAAGGTCTCAGGCACCTGGCCGGACGGTTACAAATGTACTGCGACCTTCCTGCTTGCGGGCATGGATGCCCGCGCCAAGGCGGATAGCGTCGCCGACGCCATACTGAACAAAACCCGCCGCCTGTTCTCCGAGCGTAAGCTGGCGCCCTACTCCGCCACCAGCGTGGAGCTACTGGGCACTGAAACCACCTACGGCGAGCACGGCCGTGCGGCACAGAGTCGCGAAGTGGTGGTCAAGATCAGCGCTGCCCACCCGGACAAGAAAGCGCTGGTGCTGTTCTCACGGGAAATCGCCCAGGCCGCGACCGGCATGGCGCCAGGCATCACCGGCATTGTCGGTGGCCGACCAACCGTATGGCCGAAGATCCGGCTGTTTTCCTGTCTGGTTCCTAAAACCGTTACCAGGGTGAGCGTCGACATCGGCGGCGAGTCCATCCCCGTTCCCATTCTGCAGGGCGAGCGGGCAGAACCCGAGCTGGCACCGATTCCGCCGATGCCCGATACCCGGCCCGACACAGACACCACAGTCCCCCTGATTGAGCTTGCCTGGGCTCGCAGCGGTGACAAGGGCGATCACAGCAACATCGGTGTGATCGCCCGCCGTCCCGAGTATCTGCCGTTCATCACCGCTGAACTGACCGAGAGCCGGGTCGCCGACTGGATGCGGCACACGCTGGACCCGGACCGCGGCAAAGTCACCCGCTGGGCCTTATCAGGGCTGAACGCACTCAATTTCCAGCTATACCACAGTCTGGGCGGAGGCGGTGTGGCCAGCCTGCGAATAGACCCACAGGGCAAGGCCTTTGCCCAGCAGCTGCTTGAAATACCTATTCCTGTCGCGCAATCAGTGCTTCAAAAAGGATCCCGGTCATGAGTTATCAATCCATTCTTCGGCCCGGTCTGTTCAAAGACCAGACCTACATTGTGACCGGTGGCGGTTCGGGTATCGGCCGCTGCACTGCCCACGAACTGGCTTCGCTGGGCGCACGTGTCGCACTGGTCGGGCGTAAGGCAGCGAAGCTGGAAGCTGTGCAATCGGAGATTATCGCCGATGGCGGCATTGCCTCTGCCCATGTTTGTGACATTCGTGAGGAAGGTCCGGTCAGAGACACCGTCGCCGCCATCATTGCTGAACATGGCCGCCTTGAAGGACTGGTCAATAATGCCGGTGGCCAGTTCCCGGGCCCGCTGGCCTCCATCAACCAGAAAGGCTGGGAAACGGTGGTCCGGACCAACCTGACCGGCGGCTTTCTGATGGCCCGGGAAGCCTTCAACCAGGCGCTGGCCAAAACCGGTGGAGCCATCGTCAACATTGTGGCTGACATGTGGGGTGGCATGCCGGGCATGGGCCACTCAGGGGCGGCCCGCGCAGGCATGGTGAACTTCACCCAGACCGCGGCGGTGGAATGGGGCGCCAACGGCGTACGGGTAAATGCCGTCGCTCCGGGCTGGATCGCCTCCAGCGGCATGGACAGCTATCCCGAATCCATGAAGCAGTGGATACGCGGCCTCAGGGATGCGGTTCCGGGCAAGCGCCTGGGCACCGAGGCGGAAGTCAGCGCAGCCATCTGCTTTCTGCTCAGCCCGGGGGCCGCGTTCATCAGCGGTGACACCCTGCGGATCGATGGTGGCGCGTCCCAGGGGGGACGGGTCTGGCCGCTACCGGCGGCGAAAAACAACCAGCCTTTCAACGGCTTTCACCGCAGTACCACACCCACTGTTCTAGGGGATGAGTGAGGCGCCAGCACATGCAACCCATTGAGTCTTTAATCAATCCTGAATCCGATGGCTTCCACGCCAACCGGGAGGCCATGCAGGCGCACATCGACCAGTTCCGGGCCGCAGAAAAGCAGGTTCTGGACCTGGCCGAGGCGGCACGGGAGAAGTTCACACAGCGTGGCAAACTCCTTCCCAGGGACCGGCTGAACCGACTGCTGGACCGGGGCACCTCCTTTCTGGAGCTGTGTTCGCTGGCCGGCTACAAAATGCACGACGACAAGGACGGCAGCCTGGCCGGCGGTGGCATCATTGCCGGTATCGGCGTGGTCAGTGGCGTGCGCTGTCTGGTGGTGGCGAGCAACTGCGCCATCAAGGGCGGCACCATCACCCCGGCTGGCCTCGACAAAACCCTGCGCCTGCAAACCATCGCGAAAGAGAACAGGCTGCCCATCGTGTCCCTGTCCGAGAGTGGCGGGGCCAACCTGAACTACGCCACCGACATCTTTGTGCTCGGCGCCCGGGGCTTCGCCAACCAGGCCCGGCTGTCCGCCGCCGGCATTCCCCAGATTACCGTTGTCCATGGCAACGCGACCGCAGGTGGCGCCTATCAGCCCGGGTTGTCTGACTACGTCATCGTGGTGCGCAACAAGGCCAAAATGTTCCTGGCCGGCCCGCCCCTGCTGCTGGCGGCGACCGGTGAAGTGGCCACCGACGAGGAACTCGGGGGCGCGGAAATGCACGCGGATATCGCCGGTACAGCCGAATATCTGGCGGAAGACGATGCCGATGGCATCCGCTATGCCCGCAACATTATGGAGGCCCTGCCCTGGCATGAGACCAGGCCCGCGGGCACCACGCCACACTGGGAAGAGCCGCGCTATCCGGTCGAGGAACTGCTCGGAGTTATCCCGGCCGATGCCCGCCAGCCCTACGATGTACGGGAGATTCTTGCACGCATTGCCGACGGGTCCGGTTTCATGGACTTCAAGCCCGGATTCGACGATCAGACCGTCTGCGGCACCATCCGCATCGAAGGACACGCTGTGGGCATCATCGGTAACAATGGCCCGATCACCCCGGCGGGCGCGGCCAAAGCGGCCCAGTTCATACAATTGTGCGATCAGGCGGGAACACCGCTGCTGTTCCTCCACAATACCACCGGGTTCATGGTCGGCACCCATTCTGAGCAGAACGGCATCATCAAACACGGGTCGAAGATGCTACAGGCGGTCGCCAATTGTCGGGTCCCGAAAATCGCCGTGGTCATCGGCGGCTCATACGGTGCCGGCAACTATGCGATGTGCGGGCGCGGACTGGACCCGCGGTTCATTTTTGCCTGGCCAAACAGCCGGACAGCGGTCATGGGGCCAGCCCAGGCCGGCAAGGTTATGCGGATTGTGGCCGAGGAAAAACAGAAACGAAGCGGCGTGGAGCCGGACCCGAAAACCCTGGATTTTCTGGAACAGGCGACCGCCAAAAAGCTGGAGGACGGCTCCACCGCATTGTTCGGAACCGCCCGGTTGTGGGATGACGGACTGATTGACCCCCGGGATACCCGCAAGGTGCTGGCCATGGTTCTGTCGGTCTGCCGGGAGGCGGACGTCCGGGAGCTCAGACCAAATGCTTTTGGCGTGGCGCGGTTTTAGGGGATCTGATTACGGTGCTAGAGCGGCCTCGCAGATAACGCCAGGTAACACCTTGAACTCGAGGAACTCACCAGGCTTTAAGGCCAGACGCAGGTGTGGGGAGCCATTTGCAGAGACCGTGTGTGGCCATGGATGGCCACACCCGAGCCCTACATGGACGTACTTGCGTGGCGTGTCTCTGCAAATGGCTCCCCACACCTGCACCCCCAGTCAGGCATCGGCAGCGGGCCATCAAAAACAAGAGAGAACCTTATTATGATCTTCACCCCAGAACACGAAGCCCTGCGAAAAACCGTTCGCGATTTTGTCGAGAAGGAAATCAATCCGCACTGCGACGAATGGGAGGAAGCCGGCAGCTTCCCCATCCACGATATCTTCAAGAAGCTCGGCAATCTGGGCCTGCTGGGCATTCAGAAACCCGAAGCCTACGGCGGCATGGGCCTGGATTACAGCTACAACCTGGTGGCGGCGGAAGAACTGGGGATGGCCCATTGTGGTGGCGTGCCGCTGGCCATCGGGGTGCAAACCGACATGTGTACACCGGCCATTGCCCGGTTTGGCTCCGAGGAACTCAAACGGGACTACCTGGCACCGGCCATCAGCGGTGACCAGGTCGGCTGCATCGGCGTCAGCGAAGTTGGAGCCGGGTCCGACGTGGCCGGACTGAAAACCACGGCCCGCAAGGACGGTGACGACTACATCATCAATGGCTCCAAGATGTGGATCACCAACTCACCCCAGGCTGACTTCATCTGCCTGCTGGCCAACACCTCGGACGACAAGCCCCACAAGAACAAGACCCTGATTGTAGTGCCCATGAAAACGCCCGGGATTACCTTCTCCAAACACCTCAACAAGCTCGGCATGCGCTCATCGGAAACCGCCCAGATCTTCTTCGACGATGTCCGGGTACCCCAGCGTAATCGTATTGGCGCCGAGGGTACCGGCTTCATGATGCAGATGATGCAATTCCAGGAGGAGCGGCTCTGGGGCGCGGCCAACGTCATCAAGGCCCTGGAGCGCTGCATTGAACAGACCATCGCCTACTGCCGGGAGCGCAAAACCTTTGGCACCCCGCTGATCAACAACCAGGTGATTCATTTCCGCATGGCGGAGCTGCAGACCGAGGTGGAAGCTCTGCGAGCGCTGACCTACCAGGCCTGTGAACTGCATGTGCAGGGTAAGGATGTCACCCGACTCGCCTCAATGGCCAAACTGAAAGCGGGCCGCCTGGGCCGGGAAGTGACTGACAGTTGCCTGCAGTACTGGGGCGGCATGGGCTTTATGTGGGACAACCCTCTGTCCCGCGCCTTCCGGGATGTGCGACTGGTGTCGATCGGAGGCGGTGCGGACGAAATCATGCTGGGCATCATCTGCAAGTTCATGGGCACCCTGCCCGGCAAATCCAAAGACCGAGGATCTCGGCCATGACGACCCTCCCCCACTGCGGAACGCTTACCCTGTCGGTTGACGGCATGACCCTTTCGGTCACCCTGAACCGTCCCGAAAGCCGCAACGCCATGAACCTGGGCATGGTTGAGGAACTGGCCAGCGTATTTTCCGTCATTGAGGCGGATCCGGCCATTCGGGTGGTCTGCCTGCGCGGCGCAGGTGGGCATTTCTGTGCCGGCGGCGACATTCGCGATATGGCCGGCGCGCGCACGGCTTCGGGGACGCCCGGAACCGACACCGATCCGTTTTATCGTCTGAACCGGGCATTCGGACGGATGATTCAGCAGGTCAACGAATCGTCAAAAACCGTAGTGGCGGTGCTGGAAGGTACGGTGATGGGCGGCGGATTCGGGCTGGCCTGCGTGTCTGACCTGGCCCTGGCCGGCCCCACCGCCCGCTTCGGACTGCCGGAAACGTCCCTCGGCGTCATTCCGGCCCAGATCGCCCCGTTTGTCGTGGCGCGTATCGGACTCACCCAGGCCCGCCGCCTGGCCCTGCTGGGCCACCGTTTCGACGCTGCGGAAGCCTGCCGGCTCGGTGTCGTCCATCAAAGCTTCACCACCGATGACGACCTGGACGCGGCGCTAGAGGCAGCCATCGAGCAGATCCGCCAGTGCGCGCCCCAGGCCAGCGCCGTCACCAAGGCCCTGCTTCATAAGGTCGGACATCAACCCATGGACACACTGCTGGATGAGGCGGCCTTGCGCTTTGCCGAAGCCATTCGCGGACCGGAAGGGGCCGAGGGCACCGGTGCATTCATGCACAAGCGCCCGCCGGCCTGGGCGGTCACCGGCGAACCGGATCAGGATTAAGACAAGAAACCCAGGGGACGCGGAGGTTCCAGATGCTCACCAAGTTGTTGATTGCCAACCGGGGCGAGATTGCCGTGCGTGTTATCCGCACCGCGCGCGACCTGGGCTATCGGACCGTCGCCGTATACTCCGAGGCGGATGCCAACGCGTTGCACGTCCGGGAGGCCGACGAATCGGTGTTGATCGGACCGGCACCGGCCCGGGATTCCTATCTGAACAAGGACGCGATCCTGGCGGCGGCAGAACGCACCGGCGCGGATTGCGTCCACCCGGGCTATGGCTTTCTGTCCGAAAACGCGGACTTCGCTGCCGCCTGCGAGCAGGCCGGGCTGACCTTTGTGGGGCCACCCACCGAAGCCATCGACCTGATGGGGAGTAAACGCCGTGCCAAGATCGCCATGCAGGCGGCAGGGGTGCCGGTGGTGCCGGGCTTTGAAGCCGATCATCCAGATGACGAGACCCTCATTGCCGCGGCCGCCGATATCGGTTTCCCCATCATGGTGAAAGCTTCCGCCGGCGGTGGCGGCCGGGGTATGCGTCTGGTGCGAGAGGCCAGTGAGTTGGCCGATAACCTGCAGCGCGCCCGATCCGAGGCCCGCAGTGCCTTTGGCGACGATGAACTGATCCTCGAGAAAGCGGTACTCGAGCCCCGTCATATTGAAATCCAGGTATTTGCAGACAGTCACGGTAATGCCGTCTATCTGGGCGAACGGGACTGCTCGATCCAGCGACGTCATCAGAAGGTGGTGGAGGAAGCACCATCGCCGTTCATGACGCCGGAATTACGCCAGGCCATGGGCGAGGCCGCCGTACGGGCTGCACTTGCCTGCAACTACCGCGGTGCCGGAACCGTGGAGTTTCTGGTGGACCCGGACCGGCAGTTCTATTTTCTGGAAATGAACACCCGCCTGCAGGTCGAACATCCGGTGACCGAGTTGATTACCGGCCAGGATCTGGTGGCCTGGCAACTGCTGGTCGCCGAGGGGCGGCCGCTGCCTTTGCAGCAGGCGGACATTACCCTCCGCGGGCACGCGATTGAAGTCCGCCTGTACGCGGAAGATCCGGCCCGGGAGTTCATGCCGCAAACAGGCACTCTCGCCTGTTTCCGGCCAGCGCTGAATAGCGGCATCCGGGTGGATGCCGGCGTCACCAGCGGAGATGTCGTCAGCTCCTGGTACGACCCCTTGCTGGCCAAGGTCATCGCCTGGGGTGAAACCCGCGATGACGCCCGCCGGCGCCTGATCCGGTCGCTGGAAGATTCGGTGATCGCCGGGGTGATTACCAACCAGGCGTTTCTCAGCCGGGTGATTGCCCATCCGCAGTTCGGCGCCGGTGCGGCCACCACGGCCTTTCTCGAAACCGGGTTTGCCGATGACCCGACCCTCCGTCCGGCCAGTGTCGGCATCGACGACCTCGCCAGGGCGGCTATCCTGTTTTGCCAGCCCGGTTCCGGGCAGGCCGGCTGGAGCAACAACCCGGCCACTGCGATTCCCCTGACATTGTCCACCGATGGCACTGAGTATGAGCTTCAGGTAAGACAGGCGGGACAGACGTGGTCGGTCACCTGCGATGGTGAAACCCGGACACTGACCCTGACCGACCTCCGGCCCGATCGTGTAGACATTATCGACAGGGGCGTTCGTCGCTGTTGCCAATATCACCTCAGGCACAATCACCTATATTTGCTGCCGTCCGGCCGCTCAGTGAGCGTTACCGATATAACCCACCAGCCACCACAGGTCAGCGCTGGCCAAGGTTCCGGCCAGCTTCAGGCCACCATGGACGGGGCCGTTATTGCCGTTACGGTTGCCCGGGGCGACACCGTTCGGCAAGGCGACACCCTGGTGGTGCTGGAAGCGATGAAAATGGAACATCCGATCAAGGCCGACCGGGACGGGCAAGTGCAGACGGTCCATGTCAGCGAGGGGCACCAGGTTAGCCGGCATCAGTTGCTGATCGAACTGGTCAGTGATTCCGGCGGGGAATGAGTGTCACGATACCGCCCTGCCCGGTCCGCTATGATTAATCAACCGGTCCCGAACAGGCCGGGGAAACGCAGACGGGATACCAGCATGACTCAGGACACGATTTCGGCGCGCGATATTGTGCGTAGCCTGCCGGGCGTCATACGGCGTTTTCCGGCCATTGCCAGGGGCCTCTATTACTATTCCGTCAAGGGTGACCGGAAAAATCTGACCCTGGGCACACTGATCGAGCGGAATGCCGATAAATACGGTGATCGTACCGCCGTCCTCTACGAAGATCGCTTACTGACCTATCGCGAGTTCAATCACTGGGCCAACCGGATCGCCCACTATCTGCAGGATCAGGGGCTTGTCAAAGGCGATGCCATCGCGGTGATGCTGGAAAACCGACCGGAACTACTGGCGATCGTCGCCGGGGCCGCCAAAGTCGGAGTGGCCTGCGCTCTGATGAACACGGCCCAGAAAGGTGACGCACTCACCCACAGCATCAACCTGATCCGTCCGCGGATGATGGTGGTCGGTGAGGAATGCCTCGTTCCTTTTGACGGCATTCGGCGGAGCCTGCCCGCCGACGCCCCGGACCACTGTCTCTATCTGGCCGACGAGAACACCCTGAGCAGCTTCGGCGAGACGCCGGAGGGCTATGTAAATCTGGCGGAGCGGGTCAGCGCCTACCCGGGCGACAATCCGGTACTCGGAGACGCTCCCAAGCTGGGTGATACCGCCGTGTACCTGTTCACCTCCGGCACTACCGGCCTGCCCAAAGCCGCACCCGGATCTCACCGGAAATTCATCAAAGCCTATGGTGGCTTTGGGCTCATGTCGCTGAACATGGAGCCAACCGACGTTCTTTACTGCACTCTGCCCTTCTACCATGGTACGGCACTTCTGGTGTGCTGGGGCTCGGTGCTGGCAGGTGGCTCCGCCATTGCGATCCGGCGCCGGTTTTCAGCGAGTGAATTCTGGGATGACGTGCGCCGTTTCCAGGCCACCACGTTTGGCTATGTCGGCGAACTCTGCCGTTATCTGCTGAACCAGCCCCCCAGTGACCGGGACCGGGATCATTCCCTCAGCAAAATGATCGGTAACGGGTTGCGGCCTTCAATCTGGACGCCCTTCAAACAACGTTTCGGCATCAATACCGTCGCCGAGCTTTATGCGTCCAGCGAGGGCAACATCGGCTTCAGCAATTTCCTCAACCTTGATAACACGGTCGGTTTTTCAACCGCACCCTATAAACTCGTTCAGTTTTACGACGGCACCCGTGATCCGGTCCGTGACCGCAAAGGCCGCCTGAAGGCCGTGGGCAAGGGCGACCCCGGGTTACTGATCGGCGAAATTACCGCGAAATGGTCGTTTGAGGGGTATACCCAGAGGGAAGCAACCGAACAGTCCATCATCCGTCATGCCTTCAAGAAGGGCGACCAGTGGTTCAACACCGGGGATGTGCTGCGGGAAATTGGCTGTGGACATCTGCAGTTTGTGGACCGTATGGGCGACACCTTCCGCTGGAAAGGAGAAAACGTCTCCACCCATGAAGTGGAAAATATCCTGGACGAATCCGGGCTGGTTGAAGAGGCCATCTGTTACGGCGTCGATGTGCCGGCGGCCAGCGGTAAGGCGGGAATGGTCACCCTGGTACCCCATCCGGTGTCGAACGGTATCGATCCTGACGAATTGTTCCGCTATCTGGAGGGTAACCTGCCGTCCTACGCGATACCGGTGTTTATCCGGGTGACGGACCGCATCGAAAAAACCGGCACGTTCAAGTACAGGAAGACGGATCTGCAAAAGGCGGGGTTCCGCCCCGGGCCGGGTAACGATGCGGTTTACGCCTGGCTTCCCCGAACCCGCGGCTATACCCGGATCGATCAGGCTCTGAATGACCGCATCGAAAACGGCGGGATTCCGTTCTGATCAACCGGGGAAAAGAGCGTTTGCTTCATCGGCGAGCGCGGTTCGACTCAGTCGGCTACTTTGAGCACGACCTTGCCCGTTGCGGTACGACCGGTCAGCGCGTTCAGGGCCGCAACATAGTCCTCAAAAGCAAACACTTCGCTGATGCGCGGCTTGATTCTGCCTTCCTTGTGCAGTTTGAACAGATCCATCATGTTCTGCATGCTGTTCTGCGGTTCCTGGCGGGTAAAGGTCCCCCAGAACACACCGACGACCGAACAGCCTTTCAGCAAAGGGAGGTTGGCCGGAAGTTTGGGAATATCCCCAGCCGCAAAACCGACAATCAGCAGGCGGCCATTCCAGGCCATGGCCCGCAGGGCCTGTTCGGTGTACTCACCACCCACGGGGTCATAAACCACGTCAACGCCCTTGTTGTTGGTCAGCTTCTTGAGCGCGTCCTTGAGGGGTTCTTCGCTGTAGTTGAGCAATTCGTCGGCACCGGCGTCTTTGGCGACGGCCAGTTTTTCGGCGGTGCTGGCCGCAGCAATCACATGCGCGCCCATGGCCTTGCCGAGCTCAACAGCCGCCAGACCAACACCACCGCTGGCGCCGAGCACAAGCAGGGTCTCACCCGGTTGGATATTGGCGCGTTGCTTGAGCGCGTGGTATGAGGTGCCATAGACCATGGTAAAGGCAGCGGCCTCTTCGTCCGACATGGATGCCGGCACCGGCACCAGGTTGTCCTCGGCCACCACCACTTCCTCAGCAAAGGACCCGAAGCCGGTCAGACCCATAACCCGGTCGCCGACCTTGAAGCGAGACACCTTGTCACCGACGGCGATCACTTCGCCGGCCATCTCGCCGCCGGGCGAAAACGGCATTTTGGGTTTGATCTGATACTTGCCTTCAATGATCAGCGTATCCGGAAAGTTCAGACCAGCAGCCCGGACCCTCACCTTGACGCCGCTGCCGCTTGCGTTCGGGCTCTCAATGTCCTCGATGGTCAGGGTGTCAGCCGGTCCGTATTCCTTGCACAGAATCGCTCTCATGGTTCTCTCCGAAGGTTGTCTGATTGCGCCGGACGGCGCGGATAACTGCTCAACCTAAACCCAGTCGACCAATGAATCAAATAAACATGCTTTATGAAACAATCTGGCGGGGAGCGAGTGCCCCCATGCACAGAGGCTCAAATACCGGGCATGGAATCCTGGCGGAAACAGCATCAAAAGACCAGTACACCACCGATGATCACGGCCGCAATCAACACCACAGCGGCAAGCACCAGACCGTTGCGGATGCCAGGGGATACCACCTCGGTCGGCCCGGTGTCCGCCCCGCGCTCAGCTGGGCCCCGATCGCTGTGATTGACCAGTTTATCGTCGTGACTGGACGCCCTGACGAGTTCGATCATCTGTTCGCACAGCGCCCGGTCAAAGGAGAATGGATCAAACCGTTTCAGTCTGTTCTCCCGCAGGAAACGGGTCACATCGTTGGCCACCGGCACGTATTTCATCGACCAGTTAGTGAAGGTCCGCCTGTTAATCGGCTCCTCGATCAGGGTCTTGATATTACGGTGCCGCGGATCCTGCTGAATTTTTTCATAAACTGCACGGACTTCTGTCTCGTCACCCTCGAGATACTGGAAGAAACAATCGTTGCCATAATACAGGCCACCGACCAGTCCATGCCTGGGGTTGTTGCGCCGGGACGCCAGCAAAATGCGCGCTACGTTCGGTTCGATGCCCCGCTCGAGGGGCTGGGCATTAAACGTGGCTTCACTGGCATACGCCAGACGGACTAGGGACATACGACGACTCCTGACATTCGATGGGCTGCTCAATTGCGGGTCATACGCTGTCCCGGGGCAAACGGATTGACTGACCGGCACCAACGGTCACTCGTCTCAACGCCCTCCGCAAAATGGACAACCGCATACGGAACGGAAATCGCACACGCTGTTCGGTGAGCTTTTGAAACACCCTTCACGACTTGGCCTGAACCCGTCCAGCCGGTAACATGACGCTTTTCGGGACAACTCCCCGGGACCAGCCAGCGGTGGAAGACTCAATGCCCCGGACCAACGGCCTCCCGCTGTCCCGAGGCCTGTGATCATCCTGCGAGGCGCGCACCGTCATGCTTGAAAGACTGTTCAAACTGGAAGCTCACGGCACCACCGTGCGCAGGGAAGTTGTAGCCGGACTGACTACCTTCCTCACCATGGCCTACATCATTGTGGTCAACCCCGGCATCCTGTCCGCCACCGGCATGGATTTCGGCGCCGTGTTCGTTGCGACCTGTCTGGCCGCGACAATCGGAACGCTGATCATGGGGGTATGGGCCAACTATCCGATTGCCCTGGCACCGGGCATGGGGCTGAATGCTTTTTTTGCCTTCACCGTGGTCGGCAGTATGGGCTACAGCTGGCAGGTTGCCCTGGGAGCGGTGTTCATGTCCGGCTTCCTGTTTTTCCTGCTCAGCATCTTTCGCATTCGCGAATGGATCATTAACAGTATTCCCCACTCGCTTCGTTTTGGTATTTCCGCCGGCATCGGGTTCTTTCTCGCCCTGATTGCCCTGAAAAATGCGGGGATTGTGGTCGACAATCCCGCCACGCTGGTGGGCCTGGGCGATATTGTCTCAGCCCAGAGCCTGCTGTTCTTCGGCGGTTTTCTGCTGATCTGCGGGCTGTCCTACCGGGGCGTTACCGGCGCCGTCATGATTGGCATCATCGCCATTACCCTGGTCGCTTTCCTTGCCGGCATGGTGGAGTACAAAGGTTTCGTCTCGGCGCCGCCGAGCCTGATGCCGACCCTGTTGCAGCTGGATATCGGCGGCGCCCTGAACATCGGGCTGCTCAGCATCATCTTTGCTTTTCTGTTCGTCGATCTCTTCGACACATCCGGTACCCTGATCGGTGCCGCCCAGCGTGGCGGACTGCTTGACCAGAACGGCAAACTTCCCCGTCTTGGCCGGGCGCTGATGTCAGATTCCATTGCGACCATGTCCGGAGCCGCACTGGGCACCTCCACTACCACCAGCTACATCGAATCCACGGCTGGTATTTCGGCAGGCGGTCGCACCGGACTGACGGCGGTGGTTGTGGCCGTCCTGTTCCTGGCCTGCCTGGTCCTGTCGCCCATCGCCAGTATGATTCCCGCCTATGCCACGGCACCGGCACTGCTGTATGTGGCGGTGCTGATGGCCAGCGGCCTGAAGCTGATCGACTGGGATGACATCACCGACGCGGCACCGGCAGTGGTCACGGCCCTGATGATGCCGCTGACTTTCTCCATCGCCAACGGTATTGCGCTGGGCTTTATCACCTATGCCCTGCTGAAGATTGTCAGTGGCCGCTGGTCACACCTCAATGCGAGCGTACTGGTGATCGCCCTTGTGTTTATCCTGAAATTTCTGTTCCTGGACGCAGCCTGAGCCGCTCCGACTAACCGGACCCGTTATGGATTATTTTTCCGAGAGCATCAAACAGGCTATTCGCACCGTGCCGGACTGGCCCAGACCTGGTGTCAACTTCCGCGACATCACCACGGTGTTGCAGGATCGTACGGCATTCCGCAAGCTGATCGATGCCTTCGTGCATCGATATCACGGCACCCGGGTCGACGCCGTTGCCGCAGTCGACGCCCGGGGCTTTATTATCGGCTCGGCGTTGGCCTATGAGCTTAACGCCGGCCTGGTGCTGATCCGGAAGAAAGGCAAGCTGCCTTTTGATACGCTGGTCGAGGATTACGAGCTCGAATACGGCACGGCTTCGGTGGAGCTGCATAAAGATGCATTCAAGCCCGGTGACAAGGTGGTACTGGTCGATGACCTGATCGCCACCGGAGGCACCATGCTGGCGGCGGCGCGACTGATCCGCCGGATCGGAGCTGATATCATTGAAGTGGCCGCGATGATTGACCTCCCGGATCTGGGCGGCTCTGACAAGCTGAAGCAGGAACATCTTCCGGTTTACACCGTCTGTGCCTTCGAGGGCGACTGACGGTTTCACCGACACTGAGGAATAATGGCATGACGCAGTACCAGCACATCTGGAAAGACGGCTCACCGGTGCAACTGGGCCTGGGCAAGATTGTCTGCGTCGGTCGTAATTACGCCGAGCATGCCAGGGAACTGAACAACCCGATTCCGGATTCCCCGCTGCTGTTCATCAAACCCGCCACGTCCGCGGTCCATATGACGCGCACCATCGAGGTCCCCCGGGACCGGGGCGCGGTTCATTTTGAAACCGAACTGGCGGTGCTGATTGGCTGCCCTCTGACCCGGGCCTCCGAATCAGACGTTCAGCGCGCCATCCTCGGCTTTGGTCTGGCACTGGATCTGACATTGCGGGATCTGCAGAGTGACCTGAAAGCCAAAGGGCAACCCTGGGAACGGGCCAAGGGCTTCGACGGCGCCTGCCCGCTCTCACCCTTTGTGGCAGCTGATCGATGTGACGTCGGGGGTATCAACTTCTCCCTCGATATCAATCGTCAACGTCAGCAGACGGGGGACACCAACGATATGCTCAACCCGATGCTGCCGCTGATCGCGCATATCAGTCATCAATTCACGTTACTGCCCGGCGACGTCGTACTCACCGGCACCCCCGCGGGCGTGGGGCCACTGCAATCGGGGCAGCGATTATCGCTGGAACTCGACGACGTCCTGTTCGTGGAAACCACCGTGGCCTGAGCTCCGGGGTGTCAATCCACACCACTTTCCCTGAGATACTGGACGAGCGCCACCCCCAGGCGGTATAAAATTGTCAATAGCCCGCCGTCGTGCCCGGCCCTCACTCGTCAGCGGCCAGATCAGGACCATACGGCTGATCACCGCTGCCGATCGCCTATCCGGCGAAGGTCACCACAATTCCAGCGATATCCCGGGCAAGACTTACCCGGACAGGACATCTTGAATGGCGAAAAAACCAGTCACTTCCCGTAGCGGTCGTTTTTTCAAACTGGCCGGCATGACCGCATCCGTTGCAGGCCAGTATGCCGGCCAGCGCGCCCGCAAGTTTCTCGGCCAGGAAGCCAGTGAAACCGCTCGCAGTGAAAATTACAGCCGTATGGCGGATCAGATTGCCGGCACTCTGGGGGAGCTTAAAGGCGCGGTCATGAAGGTGGGGCAGGTCGCCTCCCAGACCCAGGATTTCCTGCCCAGGGAATTTTCAGACGCCCTGCAAAAGCTGCAGAAAGAAGCACCACCCATGCCGTTTGAGGTGATTACCGGCCAGATCGAGGCTGAGCTGGGCAAGCCCGTCGGCGAGCTGTTCGAATACCTCCAGGAACAGCCTTACGCGGCCGCCTCCATCGGTCAGGTGCATCGGGCCCGTCTTCACAGTGGCGAGGACGTCATCATCAAGGTGCAGTACCCCGGTGTTGACGAGTCCTGCGACTCGGATCTCAAACAGCTACGCATGGCTCTGCGACTGGGTGGCCTCCTCAAGATGCCGCGGGACAGTGTCGACCAACTGTTTGCGGAAATCCGTGAACGCCTGAAAGAGGAACTGGACTACGTCAACGAGGCCCGCAACCTGGAAGCGTTCCGCACGTTCCACAAGGACGAGCACTGGCTGCTGATTCCGAAAGTCATGAATAACTATTCCACCCGGCGAGTCCTCACCATGGAACTGCTGGAGGGGGACCACATCAGCTCAGTCACGCCAGAGCGATACAGCCAGGCGACCATCAACCGGATCGGTCAGCGCATATTCACCATGATGGCCGATCAGCTATTCCGCTTCCAGTGTATCCACGGAGACCCCCACGCTGGCAATTTCGCCTACCGCCCGGATGGCACCATTATCCTGTATGATTTCGGCTGCGTGAAAAAACTCAAACCGGAGATTATCGACGCCTACCGCAAAGCCCTGGTATCCGCACTCAATGAAGACTATGCCGCCCTTGACCGTCACCTGATTGACCTGGGTGCGCGCGTAGAAAGTCAGCCCGCGGTCGACGAGGCATACTACGCGATGTGGCGGGATATACTGATCAGACCATTCAGCGATGACACCCCTTACAACTTTGCCGACTCAGAGCTTCACAAGGACATCGCAGCGAAAACCCCAACGGTGTTCAAATACCTGGATTTTTTCAAACCCCCGGTGGAGAGCATCTTCATCGACCGAATGATTGCCGGCCACTACTGGATGATGAAGCGGCTTGGTGTGCAGGCCGCCTTCCGGAAGGAGCTGGAACGCTATCTGGCCGAGCATTAATGCAGATCCCACGGGCCGCCTGACCGGTTCGGCCCGATCTGCCCTTTCACCAGAATGAACGCATCAGCCCTTGAGCATGACGCTGGCATCAAACCCCAGCCTGAGATTGCCCCACAGACGTCTGGCAACAAAAATGGGCGAGTCAATTTCGGTCATGATTTCGCCGGTGTCCCTCACGTAGGTGTGCAACAGGAATCGCTCCTCGTTACGGGCGGCCCGCAGGCCGGAGGGGTCTTCAAACATGCGCTTGTCACGACTGTTCATCAAATCCACAGACGGATCACCCGTCTGCTTTTTGGAGAACCAGCTATTATTGACCGGACAGTAACCGCGCTGATCCACGACAAAAGCGACCTTGCCCCCCGGGGTCGCCCTGACCAGCCGGTCGCACTCGGCCTGAACCTCGGTCGCGAGTTTCTCCGTGTAGGCCGCGAGGTACTGCCGGGGCTCCGTGCCAGGAATCAGCCGATAGGATTGGTCAAAAATTGTGGTCCCCGCAGCCTGCAAGGTCTCGAGGACGGTCTGTATCTGATCCCGGCACTGACCGGCACGGGTAATCGACGCATCGAGTTCACCGTGGCCGAGGACAAAACGACCGATGGTGCCCTGCACTTTTTCGGCGACCACCGTTAAATCCCGGGTCGCCTTGGCAGAGGCCTGCATACTGGCGTCTGTTTCCTGGCTGGCTTCGTGAATCCGGGTCATGCGCTCGTTGATGCCGGCATTGCTGGTCGCCACATGTTCCACGTGCTGGGCAATGTCTGACAGACTGTTGGTGGTCGCCTCAAAGTCGTTCACCAGTCGGGCAAAATTATCGGAAGCCTTGACGACCACATTCCGCGTACTCTCTGCGCTCTGACTGATACCCAGAGTCTGGTTATGCGTATCGCTGACCTGTTGCAGCATGGCTTCTATATTTTCGGAAATATCATCTGTCGCCTGCCGCGCCTTTTGCGCCAGCTTGCGCACCTCATCGGCCACCACGGCAAACCCTCGACCACTCTCACCAGCCCGCGCCGCCTCAATAGCTGCATTGAGCGCCAGCAGATTGGTCTGCCCGGAAATATCCTGAATAACACCGACGATACCCTTGATGCTGGCCGATCGTTCATTCAGCCCGGACACCAGATTGCTGAACTCGCCCAGGCGATCCGAAATCGTACTGATCTTGTGACTGACATCCTGCAATTCAACGTAGGAATCCCGTGCCATGTTGAGGTTGTGACTGATCGTGCCGGAAATGGCCCGGGTCTGTTCCGACACTTCGGTGATCCGTTGTACCGAGGCGCTGCTCTGCTCCATGACTTCCTCAGCAACGTGGGTCTGCTGACGGGTACTGACACTGGAGCTGTCGATGCTTTTGAGGGATTTGGCAGATTCCAGCGCAATGCCGACGGTCAGCGACTGGACATTCGCGATAATGGCCCGCTGCCGGGACAGGAACCGGTTGTAGGTTTGTGCCAGCGTTCCGATTTCATCGTGGGTCAGCAGCGGCATATCGCGTGAAAGGTCTCCCTCACCGTCGGCCACTTCCGACAGCAGCGCATTCATCTGCCGAAGTGGACGAACGATCAGAAAACGGAAGTACCACACCATGAACGCAATAAAACCGAACATCACCAGAGTAATGACAACGAGCGAATTACGCAGGCTGGTGAAGGCTTCGTCAACCGCAGACATTACAGCGGGTGCGACACTGGCATCGTTTAGCATCGTATGGACAACGTCTGCTTCGACGCTCGCCATGTACACCAGCGCAACACCAAAAAACACCAGCACCAACAGGCTCGACAGCTTTCGGGTCAGACTGTGAAAAAACAACTGTTCGACCCGGTCATGTAATTTCCCGAACAACACCATGAACGCCTCTCCGTAAGGAACCTCTGAAACGGTATGGAAATCACCGTAATCCTGAGCGGTGGCCGGCGTTGATAGCAGCCGGACGAATCAGGAACGATAAACCACTTATCGGCCCTACACAGGAAAACCTTATCGCCATTTTAAACACATCGGTTGCCTGCAGGATCAGCCAGATTCTTCGACAGGGTTAATCAGAGGTTCCTCAGTTCTCCGGTCCAGGCGGGCACGCCTTCACAGGCCCGTGCGCGTATGACCCGCGCCCTCCGGATACCCTCCGGCTCTGCGGGGTCTATGACCGTGACCGGCACCCGATCGGCTACATAATCAACCAGACCGGCTGCCGGATAGACCTGAAGCGATGTCCCCACAATCAGCACCCGGGTTGCCGTCTGAATCACCTGCGCCGCGACTTCGATCATTGGCACCGCCTCACCAAACCAGACCACATGCGGTCTCAACTGGCTTCCCAGTTCGCAGTGATCCCCCAGTTCGATGTTTCGATAGCCGATATCGTAAACCAGGCTTTCCCGAGCAGTGCTGCGGGCCCGGGTCAGTTCTCCGTGCAGATGCACGACACGGCTTGAACCTGCGCGCTCATGCAGGTCATCGACATTCTGGGTAATAATGGTGAGGCTGTGAGTACGCTCCAACTCCGCCAGCGCCTGATGGGCGAGATTGGGTTGCGCCTGCCGCAATTGCTGTCGGCGCCGATTGTAAAAATCCAGCACCCGCGCCGGATCGCGATCGAAAGCCTCCGGGGTGGCAACATCTTCGATCCGGTTCTTGTCCCACAGGCCACCGCTGTCGCGAAAGGTTGAAAGACCGCTTTCCGCGCTCACGCCAGCCCCACTCAGGACCACAATATGCTCATCCTTCACGATTCCCACCCCAGGCCGTCCTGTTTATTGATTCGCTACTTCAAACGACTGTAGCAAATGAATCCCCGTGGGCGTCAGGTTTCTTTACAGTCTGGCAGATAAAGGCCATAAGCCCTCGCAATAAAACCACCATATTACAAACAGTTGATACACATGGCGGAATTTTTGCTTCTTTCCGTTTATCAGGGAAGCGCCGATGTCGTAGCCGCGACTTCAACGAAACCTCCACAGCGCGATAACACGCATAAGGAAACGCCATGAATTCGATGCTTCGCAAGTTATTGGGCAGTATCGTTTTGACAGCCTCAGGATTCATGCCGCTAACGGTTTCGGCTGGCCCGCTTACCTTCGACGGAGTAGACTTTTCCTCGTCGTGGACCGGCAACGTCTTGGCGATCAAGATTGATGCGGCCAATCCGACTGGCGGCTGGGCATCAGCCGTCAAGATAGACTCCATTGCCATCAACGACGTAGGTTCGGTCACCAGCGCCTCGGATATTTCGCTCACCGGTCCGGGCACCTTCGGTGGCACCATAGATGGCTGGGGACTCAATGCTGGCGGCTGTCAGGGGCTCAGTGGTGGCATCAACCACCCCTGCTGGACCGGCCTGGCGAATCTCGCCGATAACATGGTGTTCAATTTCACCTTTGCGACCGGCGTGGCCAATTATACCGACACACCGCATCTGAAAGTTCGCTTCCTGGACGAACAGGACAATAAACAGGGCAGTTTGTTGTCCATGGATCTTGGGCGCAGCGTAAAAGTTCCGGAACCCGGTTCACTGGCGCTGCTGGGCCTTGGCCTGGTCGCACTGACGGTTCTCCGTCGTAAGCACGGCTGACAAATTGCGGGTGCCGCACAAGCACATGTAAAACCCGCCTGAACGGCGGGTTTTTTATTGGTTAAGGCTTCCGCTGCCCCTCGGGGCCGTCAGGTTAACTCCCTCCTGCAACCAATGCCGGCCATCACCGGTGGGCCGCAGCCAGCAGGCCACCGAACACCATAAACATACCCGCCGCAACCCGGTTTACCAGCCGCCCGCCCCACTCTGAGCTCAGCCAGCGCTGGGCACGCCTGGCACACAAGGCGTAGCCACAGTGAATCCCCACCACCAGCACGACATACGTCATCACCAGCGCAATAAACTGGAATCCATAGCTCACAGCGGGGTCCATGAACTGAGGCAATACGGACAGGAAGAAGAAAACCGCCTTCGGGTTGGTCAGTTGCATTGAAAAGGCGTCCCGAAAACACCGGGCAAATCCACCAGAGCGGGTTTTGGACGCTGTAAGCTCCAGTGCCGGCGCGCGCCAGAGTCGGATGCCCAGGTAGATGAGATAGCCGGCACCCAGAAATTTCAACACAGTGAAAGCGCCAGCCGACGTTGCCAACAACACGCCGAGGCTGGTCGCGGACACCCCGGCAACCAGCAAGGTGCCCGTGGCGATGCCCAGAATGCCGCCCAACGTGCTCAGGCGATCATAGCGCAGGGCATTGGAAAGGGTCATTACCACGCCCGGCCCCGGGCTGCAGACAGTGGCCGTGGCAACCAGCACAAACAACCAGTAAAGCTGCATACGGGTTATCTCCTGCCACATCGGGCCATTGGCTCCAAAGCGGCGCTCAATGACCGGGCGTCAGTCGAAGATCTTGCCGGGATTCATGATACCGTTGGGATCAAACACCCGCTTGATGTCTCTCATATAGTCGATTTCGGCCGCACTGCGGGTGTAGCGCAGGTAGGCCTTTTTGGTCATACCGACACCGTGTTCGGCCGATACGCTGCCGCGATACCGCTCAACGATCTCGAACACCCACCGGTTTACCTGCTGACATTTTTCAAAAAAATCTTCTTTTGGCATTGCCTCGGGTTTGAGGATATTCAGATGCAGATTGCCGTCGCCTATGTGACCGAACCAGATGATCTCGAAATCCGGGTAATGCTCGGTCACTACTGCATCGATTTCCTGCAGGAATGCCGGAACTTTGGAAACCACCACGGAAATATCGTTCTTGTAGGGCGTTCGCGGCGCAATCGACTCGGAAATCCGCTCCCGTAGCTGCCACAGGTTACGGGCCTGAGTTTCGCTCTGGCTGATCACACCATCCAGCACCCAGCCGCTTTCCACGCACTGCTCGAATAGCGCCAGAGCCTCTTCCATCACACCGTCGGAAACCGCTTCGAATTCCAACAGCGCGTAGTACGGTGCTTCCGTCTCGAACGGTGCCTGTACCTGGCCGTGGGCCAGCACGTGCTGCATGGCCTGGTGGGAGAAGAATTCGTAGGCGGTCAAATCGATCTTTTTCTGAAACGTCTGCAGCACATCCATGGTGTTGGTCAGGTCACTCAAGCCCAGCACCAGCACCGTAAGGTTTTCTGGCTGCCGGGCCAGTTTCATGGTCGCTTCGGTGATGAACCCCAGGGTTCCTTCGGCGCCGATGAACAGGTGTCGCAGGTCATAGCCGGTGTTGTTCTTGGCCAGGTCCTTGTTCAGTTCCAGAACATCGCCCTTGCCGGTGACCACTGTCAGGCCAGCGACCCAGTCTCGGCTCATGCCGTAGCGGATGACCTTGATACCACCGGCATTGGTAGACAGGTTGCCGCCCAGTTGGCTGGAGCCCGCCGATGCAAAATCCACCGGGTAGCACAGGCCGTTGTCTTCAGCGAAGGTTTGCAACTGTTCCGTGACAACGCCCGCCTGACAATGCACCAGGCGGTCATTGGCATTGAAGTCGAGAATACGGCTCATCAGGTCAAACGCGACCACGACTTCACCGTTGGCCGCGACGGCGCCCGCACTCAAGCCGGTACGTCCGCCGGATGGCACCAACGCCACCTTGTTCTCATTGGCGAAACGCACCAGAGCCTGCACCTGCTCGGTGGTTCGGGGTAGCACAATGGCTGTGGGCCGGGGAGGATAGATTTTGGTCCAGTCCTTACCATAACTGTCCAGATCGTCAGGATCGGTCAGGACTTTAAACGGCGCAGACTCGCCGCTTGTCAGTGACTGGAGAGCAGAAATGATTTCGTCAGGGCTCATGGAATGTCCGGTCTCATGCAGGGTTGGGCGACGTCCGGTTCAGCAGGCTTGATTCAGCAGCCTTGATTCAGATGATCCGGAGCACTATCAGAAGTTGCGTTTATGGTATCATACCGCCCCTGTTCTGTGAGCCCGGCCACCGGTACCGTCCGGCCCGCCGGTTCACGGGTCACTTCACTGTCTCACGACGCGACGAAAGGTCTGGAAGCAAGCCCATGTCAAACAAGTCTCTCGAAAAGAGCAAGATCCGGATTCTGCTGCTGGAAGGCGTTCATCAATCCGCGGTTGATACCCTGAACGCTGCTGGCTATACCAACATCGAATACCTGAGCCACTCCCTGTCGGAAGAGGATCTGATTGAAAAGATCGCCGACGCACACTTTGTTGGCATTCGCTCGAGAACTCACCTGACCGAAGCTGTTTTCCACGCCGCCAGAAAACTGGTCGCCGTAGGCTGTTTCTGCATTGGCACCAATCAGGTTGATTTGCAGGCGGCAACCCGTCGCGGCATTGCCGTGTTCAATGCGCCTTTCTCCAACACCCGCAGCGTGGCCGAACTGGTACTGGCCCAGGCTATTCTGCTGCTGCGCGGCGTACCGGAAAAGAACGCCCAGGCGCATCGTGGTGGCTGGATGAAGTCTGCCAAGGACAGCTACGAAATTCGCGGCAAGAAACTCGGCATTATCGGTTATGGCAACATCGGCACCCAGTTCAGTGTTCTGGCCGAGTCGCTGGGCATGGACGTCTATTTCTACGATGTGGTTTCCAAGCTCCCGATCGGCAATGCGACCCAGGTTGGCACCCTGCAGGAGCTGCTGAACATGGTTGACGTGGTGAGCCTGCATGTACCGGAAACACCGTCGACCCGCTACATGTTCGGAGCCGGCCAGCTGGCCCAGATGAAGCCGGGCAGCATCCTGATGAACGCCTCCCGGGGCACAGTGGTGGATATCGAAGCACTGGCCGAAACGCTCAAAAGCGGGAAGCTGCTTGGGGCCGCAATTGATGTGTTCCCGGTCGAGCCCAAATCCAACAAGGAAGAGTTCGTCTCCCCCCTGCGGGAGTTTGACAATGTCATCCTGACACCACACGTGGGCGGTTCAACCGTCGAAGCCCAGGAGAACATTGGCCGAGAAGTAGCGGAAAAGCTGACCATGTACAGTGATAACGGCACCTCCGTGTCGTCGGTCAACTTCCCGGAAGTGGCGCTGCCATCGCACCCCAACCAGCATCGTTTGCTGCATATCCACGAGAACATCCCCGGCGTCATGTCCGAAATCAACCATGTATTCTCGGACAACGGCATCAACATCTGTGGCCAGTACCTGCAAACCAAGGAGGACATCGGTTACGTGGTGATTGATGTAGACAAGGCCTATGGTGAGCTGGCGCTTGAGAAGCTGAAGTCCGTCAAGGGCACCATTCGCTGTCGCGTACTGTTCTGAACCGACGTATGCGCCAGCTCGAAAAGGCCCTACGGGGCCTTTTTTGTGGCCGCAGTTCACCGCCAACCCGTGTCGACCTTTCCTGATCGTAACCCGATTCCGGCCCTGTCTGCCTTGAGAAACACGGACCACGCCCTAATGTCAGACTAGGGAACCTCTGATTAAGTCTATTGACGATTCTGCAAGTGTTGAGAGGCTCAGTGGCAAGGCGCGGTTCGCAGGTAATGGCCGACGTCCTTGCCAAGAATCGTAACGCGGCCAATGAGTCTCTCAACGCTTGCCCGCAGG
>JASBRL010000059.1 GCA_030149475.1 Marinobacter sp. | reverse complement strand
CCGGCAATGCCCAGTATGATCGGTCGCATGGCCTCGAAGGGCAGGCGGTGGACAAGCCTGGCGGACAACAGAAAACCGATCAAGACGCCGGGAAACGTCAGGACGAACAGTTTTACCTCTCGCAGGCCGATATACCCGGAGAAAAACAGCGCGGTCATGCTGGCGCAACTGGCAAACAGGAAAAAGGCTGACATATTGGCCCGCACCAGCGGGCCTTTCTCATTCTGGTAGATCAGTGCGATGGGTGGACCGCCGACCGCCGTGATGGTGCCCATATAGCCGGATGCTGTGCCGGCCAGCATGCTGCTACGGGGTGACAATCGAGGCCTCAGCCCGGCCACGCTGAGCAGCACAGCCGTCAGGATCAGTCCGCCGAACGCCAGTTCGAAACCCCGGGTCGACAGCGCCGTCAGCGTCATGCCGGCCAGGGCCGTGCCGAGGATATCGCCTCCGATGGCGAACCGGACCTCGCGAAAACTCAGGCTTGCCCGGTTTCTGATCAACATCAGAACGGTCAGAATGACCGCGTTCAGGGTAAGGGGTCCTGGCAGGAACAGCGGGCTGATGAGAAACATCAACGGCGCCGACAGCGTGCCGATGCCGTAACCGGCCACTCCCTGCAGGCAGGCGCCGGCCATGATGGCCAGGTTCGCCAGTAGTATCTGTACGACGCTGACATCCTTCATGGCCGGAGCCCGCGGTAATTGCTGGAAAGCATGATGTCTCCTGTTAGACTTTGAACAACGGGCGTACCGGACACTGCGCCGTCTCAGGATACTGTCGGTCCGTCCTGGCAGTTGCACCTGAAAACATGATGCCAGGCGGAGGGACCCGGGATGAGCAAGCGTATTGTGATCTGTGCCGATGGAACCTGGAACCGGCCTGAGGAAGATCTGGAAAAAGATTTCCCAACCAACGTATTGCGCATGGCGAGAGCGATACGTCCCTTTGCGGAAGATGGCCTGCCCCAGCAGGTCTTTTATGACTGGGGGATAGGCTCCTATTACAACAAGGTGATCGGTGGCGTCACCGGCCAGGGCATTCACAAGAATATCATGGACGGCTACCGCTACATCGTCCAGAACTACGAGCCCGGCGCCCGGATTTTCCTGTTCGGATTCAGCCGGGGCGCCTATACCGTGCGCAGTCTGTGTGGGCTGATCAACAATTGCGGCATTGTCCGCCGTGCTGACGCCCGGCTGATTCAGCGGGCGTTCAATCAGTACAAGATGACCAGTCCGAAGTGGGCACCGGAAGGCGCAGCGTCGCGGGCTTTCCGCCGGGAGCATGCCTGGCCCTCACGGGAGATTGCCTTCGTCGGCGCCTGGGATACGGTGGGCGCGCTGGGCATTCCGTTCTCCGTGCTGGGGCTGTTGGACCGGACCGACGAGTTCTACGACACCAAGCTGGGCGCCAATGTGCGGATTGCCCGGCATGCCCTGGCCATCGACGAGACCCGCATCGATTTCGAGCCGACTCTGTGGCAGCCACGGCCAGACCTGGACCTTGTGCAGATCTGGTTTGCGGGCAGTCACAGCGATGTAGGGGGCAGTTACGAGCCGGATGCGCAGGGGCGACTGGCGTCGGATTACCCGCTGGGCTGGATGATGGACGAGGCCGGAAAGGCCGGGCTGGGTCTGGAGCCTCACCTCGCGACGAGTCTCCATCCGAGTCCGAAAGCGCCGATCCACGATTCCCGTCGGCATATCTACCGGTTCAAGCAGGCCTACATTCGGCCCCTTGCCCACGATGGACTGACGTTTTCGGTCGATCCATCGGTAGCAAAGCGCTGGCGGCAGGATGACAGCTATCGGCCGCCCAACCTGGCCGCCTGGCTGGATCAGCACGGCGGGTTTCCGGACAGCGCCGGTTAACGCTGAACGCCGCCTCTGCAGACCCGGGGGGTCGAAACTGGGGGTCAGAGCACCTCGAACAGACCGGCTGCGCCCATGCCACCGCCAACACACATGGTGACCACCACGTATTTGACGCCCTGGCGCTTACCTTCCAGCAAGGCGTGACCCACCATGCGGGCGCCGCTCATGCCATACGGGTGACCGATGGAAATGGAACCGCCGTTGACGTTCAGGCGATCGTTGGGGATGCCCAGCTTGTCCCGGCAGTAGATCACCTGGCAGGCGAACGCCTCGTTCAACTCCCACAACCCGATGTCGTCGATGGAGAGACCGTGCTGTTTCAGCAGTTTGGGGATGGCAAACACCGGGCCGATTCCCATCTCCTCGGGTTTCAGGCCGGCCACCGCCATGCCGCGGTAAACCCCCAGCGGTGACAGGTTGCGCTGTTCGGCCAGCTTCGCTTCCATCAGCACACAGGCACTGGCGCCGTCCGAAAGCTGGCTGGCGTTGCCAGCGGTAATGCAGCCGCCTTCAATGACCGGATTCAGGCCCGCCAGGTTTTCCAGCTGGGTGCCGGGGCGGTTGCCCTCGTCCAGGCTGAGGGTGGCCTCTTCATAGGTAACTTCTTTGGTTTCCTTGTTCATCACCGCTTTGGTGGTGGTGACCGGGACAATCTCATCGTCGAACTTGCCGGCTGCCTGGGCCGCAGCGGTGCGCTGCTGGGACTGCAGGGAATATTCGTCCTGGGCTTCCCGGCTGATGCCGTAGACCCGGGACACGTTCTCTGCCGTTTGCAGCATCGGCATGTAGGCGTGTTCCGCATGCTTGATGACGTTTTCATCCCGCTCGGAAGAGACCCACTCAAAGTTTTTCTGCTGCACCAGGCTGATGTTCTCGTGACCCGCGCCGATGGCAACCTGTTGGCCGTCGACCATGATCTGTTTGGCGGCGGTGGCAATCGCCATCAGCCCCGAAGCGCACTGGCGGTCCATGGTCTGGCCGCTGACCGTGACTGGCAGGCCGGCGGCAATGGCACTCATGCGGGCCAGGTTGCTGCCGGCGGTACCGGCCGGCATGGCGGTGCCCATGACCAGGTCCTCGATTTCCGCCGGGTCCACGCCGGAGCGCTCAACCGCGGCACGAATGGCGTGGGCGGCCATGGTCGGTGACTTGGTGTTGTTGAACAGACCGCGAAAGGCTTTGCCGATCGGGGTCCGGGCGGTAGAAACAATAACGGCTTCTCTCATTACAAAAAGTCCTATGTCTGTCAGATTCGTGTGCCGGGGTGTCGGGGCCAGTGTAACACCGGCCGGACGATATCTCAGAACCAGCGATCCTGCATCTCGACACTGTCGCGATTGCCGTTTTCCAGCAGGTCGGCCCAGGCGCCCAGCGGCGCCAGTTCCCAATCCATGAAGTAGCGGGCGGTATGCAGCTTGCCCCGGTAGAAATCGGCTTCGGTGTCGGCCGCGCCGGCGGTCATCGCCCGCTCGGCGACAATGGCCTGGCGCAGCCAGATCCAGCCCACCAGAATCCTCCCGAACATGTCCAGGTAGGTGGTGGCGTTGGACAGGCCCTGCTCGGCGTTGTCGGCAACCTGTTGCTGGAGCGCCGTGGTGACCTGCTCGAGCCGGTCGATCCGGGGTGCCAGCAGCGCGGCCAGCGCACCGCTTTCTGAGGGCAGGTCGGCGGCGGTCACATCGGTGCGCACCCGTTGCAGGAACAGCTCATAGCCGCGACCGCCGCGGGGTCCGAGTTTCCGGCCCAGCAGATCAATCCCCTGGATGCCCTCGGTGCCTTCGTGAATCGGGTTCAGACGGTTGTCCCGGTAAAGCTGCTCAAGGGCATAGTCACGGGTATAGCCGGCGCCGCCGAGCACCTGGATGCCGAGATCCGAGGCGACAACGCCGTATTTGGAGGGCCAGGATTTAACCATCGGGGTAATCAGATCAAGCAGCTCACCGGCGTCCCGGCGGGCCTGTTCATCGGGCGCCGTGTGGGCATCTTCCACCAGCGTGCTGGCGTACAGGCACAGGGCCAGGCTGCCTTCGGCATAGGCCTTCTGCATCAGCAGCATGCGCCGGACATCGGCATGCCGGATAATCGGCACCTGGGCGGAATCCGGGTCCTTGATGCCGGGCAGCCGGCCCTGGGGCCGCTCGCGGGCGTAATTCAGGGCGTGCAAATAGCTCTGATAGGCCAGACTGGCGGCCCCCAGCCCTACGCCGATGCGCGCCTCGTTCATCATCTGGAACATATAGGCCAGACCCTGGTGAGGTTCGCCGACCAGGTAGCCGATGGCGCCGTCTTTCTCGCCGAAATTGAGCACGGTCGAGGTGGTGTTGCGATACCCCATCTTGTGCAGCAGGCCAGCCAGGGCGACATCGTTACGGGTCCCCGGGGTGCCATCGTCATTGAGCAGATACTTGGGCACCAGAAACAGCGAAATGCCGCGCACGCCGGCCGGCGCGCCTTCAATTCGTGCCAGCACCATGTGGACGATGTTGTCGGTCATCTCATGGTCGCCGCCGGAGATGTACATCTTGTTGCCGAACAGCCGGTAACGGCCATCGTCCGTCGGCCGCGCCACGGTTTTCAGGTCGCCCAGTGCGGAGCCCTGACCGGGCTCGGTGAGCGCCATGGTACCGCTGAAGCGCCCGTCCAGCATGGCTGGCAGGAACTGCGCCTGCAACGCTTCGCTGGCAAAACTCTTGACCAGGTTGGCCGCGCCGATGGTCAGGAAGGGGTAGGCGGTACTGGCGACGTTGGCGGCATTGAAGTAGGCCATACAGGCACGCAGTACGACTTCCGGCAACTGCGAGCCTCCGTCCTCAAAATCGTGGTGAGAGGCCAGAAAACCGGCTTCGGCGAAGGCGTCCCACGCCCGCCTGGTCTCCGGAATCAGGGTAACGGACTTGCCGTCGAACGTGGGCTCGTTGGCGTCCCCTTTCTGGTTATGGGGCGCCAGATATTCCGCCGAGATGTCGCGGGCGGTTTTCAGGGTTGCATCAAAGATGCCCCGGTCATGCTCGGCGTACCGGGGGCGCTGCAAGAGCGCCTCGGTATCCAGTACTTCGTAGAGTTGGAAGTGCAGGTCGCGTTCATTCAGCAGTGGTGTCATTAACCTTCTTCAAACCTCCAGCCATTCTTTTCGGACGTCGGGATTCTCCCGCAGGCTGTCGGGGGTACCGTCAAACACAATTTCCCCTTCACCCATGACATAGACCCGATCGGAAATATCCATTGCGATACTCAGTTTCTGTTCCACCAGCAAGACGGCAATGCCTTCGGCCGCCATTTCCCGGAGGATCGAGGCCACATCGGCGACCACTTTCGGCGCCAGACCCTCGGTGGGCTCGTCCACCAGCACGCAGCGGGGGTCGCCCATCAGCGCCCGGAACATGCTCAGCATCTGCTGTTCGCCGCCGGACAGGACTTCCGCCGAGGTGTGCTCGCGTTCTTTCAGCCTCGGGAAGCGATTGTAGACCGCGTCAAGGGTCCACTGCTCGCCGGTCTGGCCGCGTTTTTTCATCCCCAGTTCCAGATTCTGCAGCACCGTAAGTCCGGGAAATATCGCCCGGTCCTCGGGGATATAACCAATGCCGGTATGGGCCACCTGATGGGGCTCAAGTCCGACCAGCGACACCCCGTCAAATTCTACCACGCCGTGCGGATGTACCAGACCCATCACTGCTTTGCACAGGGTGGATCGCCCCACCCCGTTGCGCCCCAGCAGGCTGACGATTTCCCCGGGTCTGACTTCGATGTTGACGCCGCGGAGTACGTGGCTCTTGCCATAATAGGCGTGCAGATCCTTGATGTTCAGCATTAATGCACCTCCGTGCCGAGGTAGGCTTCCTGGACCGCCGAGTTGGCGCGGACCGCCTCCGGGGCGCCGGTGGCGATCACTTCGCCGTAGACCAGAACGGAGATCCGGTCGGCCAGTTCAAACACCACACCCAGGTCGTGTTCAACCAGTACCAGGGTGCATTCCCCCGCCATGCGCTGAATCAACTGGACTACATCGTCGGCTTCTGAGCGGCTCATGCCGGCAGTGGGTTCGTCCAGCAGGATCACCCGGGCACCCGAGGCAATAGTGGCGCCGATTTCCAGCGCCCGCTGTTCGGCATAGGTGAGCAGCGACGCGGGGGTGTTGGCCTGATGCTGCAGGTTCAGGCGTTCCATCAGGCTCTCGGCCCGCTCGGTCACGTGTTTCTGTCCGAGTACCGATTTCCAGAATGCGTACCCGTGGCCTTCCGACCATAGCAGCGAGCACCGCAGGTTCTGCATGACGGTCATGTTCTGGAACAGGTTGGTGACCTGAAAGCTGCGGCTCAGGCCCCGGCGATTGACCTGATGGGGTGGCAGGTTGCTGATGGCTTCACCGAACAGGGTGATTTCACCACTGCTGGCATGCAGGCGACCGCTGATCAGATTGAACAGGGTGGATTTGCCGGCGCCGTTCGGACCGATGATCACGTGGCGTTCATGTTCGTGAATCTGCAGGTCGACACCGCGGATGATTTCGGACTTGCCAAAATTCTTGGTCACGCCCTTGAGTTCAAGTGCAGTGCGGGTCATGACGATGTTCCTCCTTGCGAATCAGCGCCGGTGCGACGGGCCAGCATGGGGCGGGCGTGGGCGGTCAGCAGCGCGATCCCGGCGATCAGAATGGCAAATGAGACGACCCACGGCAGGGCGTTAGTGGCATTCACGGTGAACCCCATCAGGTCAAACGGGCTGGACGGGTCCCAACTGCGGAAGTAGTGGTAGGCCAGTTCCACCACGCAGATCAGACCGAACACTGAGACCAGCATGGTCAGCAGCAGATACAGCCGAACCAGCGTTGAACCGCGCCACTGGCCATCGCGGATGGCGAGGCTTTGCTGGTGCAGAACGCCGAACAGGCCCTGAGGCGCGAACATCACCACCCCGATAAACATCAGCCCGAAGTAAAGCACCCAGGCATCCGTGACCGAGGACAGAAAACTGGCCAGAAAGGTCACCAGAATGGCCCCGAAAATGGGCCCCATGAAGTAGCCAATCCCACCCAGGTAGGAGGCGAGCAGAACTTGCCCCGACACCTGTGCGCTGACGGCTTCGGCACTGATGATCTCGTCCGCAATTATGAACAGACCACCGGCCAGCCCGGCAAAAAAAGCAGCGAGCGAGAACTGCAGAAAACGCACCATCTGCGGGTTGTAGCCCACAAACTGCGCCCGTTCCGGGTTATCCCGTACGGCATTGGCCATCCAGCCCAGCGGCGTTTTCCGCAGCAGGTAGATGGCGCCGATTGATAGCACTGCCCAGCCGACGATCAGGTAGTAGACGTGTTCGCTGGGACCGTAATCCACCCCGAACAGGGAGGTCACATCCACCCGGTTTCCGAACAGGCCGGCCTCACCACCGAAAAAGTCGCTGAACATCAGTGAGCTCGAGTGCACCAGGGCCCCGACGCCGAGGGTGATCATGGCAAACACCACCCCTGCCCGGCGCGTGGATACGGCACCAAAGACAATGCCGAAAGCGAGTCCGGCAAAAGCGCCCACCAGCGGCAGCAGTTCAATGGGGATGGCCAACCCGCTGTCATTGATCACGCGCAACACGTGCATGGCGACAAAACCGCCCAGGCCGTAATACACCGAGTGGCCAAAGGACAGCAGGCCGGTGTTGCCGAGCAGCATGTTGTAGGAGAGCGCGAAAATGATCGCAATGCCCATGTGGTTGAGCATGTTCACCGAGTGGCCAGAGGTGAAAATGAAGGGTAGCACCAGTGCGACTCCAATCATCACCAGCCAGGGCCACAGGGACTTGAGACGGCCGGGTTTGACAGCCGCCGTGGTAATCGGTGTGTTCTTGTCGGATGTACGTTGATCCTGCACGATGCTCATGCTTCACGTTTCCCCATCAAGCCGCGTGGTCTCACAATCAGCGTCAGTACGAGTAGCAGGAATGGCAGCACCGGCGCCAGCCGGATTGATTCCATGTACCAGATCGTGGAAAAGAAATTGTCCCGGGAGACGTCGATACCCGAGAAAACGGAGGCCAGGGAAATATCCACTGACAAGGCCAGGGTCTGCAGGACCCCGATGAGGATCGAAGCAATCAGCGCGCCGGGCACCGAGCCCAGCCCGCCCAGCACGACCACCACAAACACAATGGGACCCATGGTGACCGCCATACCGGGTTCGGTAACAAACTGGATGCCGCCGACCACACCACCCAGCCCTGCCAGCGCGCAGCCAATGGCAAACACCATCATGAACACCCGGGGCACATTGTGGCCCAGCGCGGATACCATGTCCGGGCGGGACAGGGAGGCCTGAATGATCAGGCCGGCCCGCGTCTTCTTGAGCAGGAGGTACAGGCAGACAAACATCGCCACCGACACCGCCAGGATGAAAATCTTGAACGCCGAATAGTCAAAATTGTAGAGATTGAACAGGGTGAAATTCAGTGAGTCCGGCATCTTGTAGGGAACCGGAACGGTGCCCCAGAACAGACTGGTGAGTTCGTCGACCACGTACGCCAGGCCGAAAGTGAACAGCAGTTCCGGCACATGCCCGAACTGGTGAACCCGGCGCAGGCCGTAGCGCTCAACCACGGCGCCGAGGACGCCGACCAGCACCGGCGCGAGGAATAGTGCGATCCAGAACCCGGTGACACTGCCCAGCGTGTAGGCAAAGTAGGCACCGAGCATGTAGAAACTGGCGTGGGCAAAATTGAGCACGCCCATCATCCCGAAAATCAGGGTCAGACCACTGGACATCATGAACAGCAACATGCCGTAGAGCAGCCCATTGATCAGGGAAAAGACAATCGTTTCGAGCATCTGTACGAGCCCCCGGGGGTGATTCAGTGAGGAACCCCGGGAGCGGGGTGTGTGCTCCCGGGGCCGGCTGCAGGTTTACGGACGCTTCATTTCACAGGTGGTTGGTGCAGTGGCCTGGTCGGCCGGAATCCGTGCAACGGTGGTAAAGCCGAGCCCGGAGTTATCCACATCGTGCACCACATTGGAGTCCATCACCGAGATATACATGGGCTGGATCAGCTGATGGTCCTTGGCGCGCATGGTGACCTTGCCGGTGATGGAATCAAAGGTCATGCCTTCCAGCGCCTTGGCGACGGCGTCCACGTCGGTGGAACCGGCTTTTTCGATGGCGGCCTTGAGCATGTACATCTCGTTGTAGACGCGGTGGTAATACCAGTCAATGTCCGGGTACCGGCGCTTGAACTCGTTCAACCACTTTTCATATTCCGGGTGGGTTTCATTGACCTTGGCGTTGGACTGCCACTCGGTGATCTGCAGCAACTTGCCTTCACCGCGGTCACCAACGGCTGCCGGAGTGCCCAGGCCGCCGCCGTAGTAGGTGTAGAATTTCACGTCCAGACCGGCACTGTCCGCCGCACGTACCAGCAGCGAAAGGTCGTTCCCCCAGTTACCGGTAATGACCGAGTCAGCGCCGGACTGCTTGATGCGCGCTACATAGGGGGCGAAATCACGAACCTGACCGATCGGGTGCAGTACGTCGCCGACGATTTTGATGTCCGGCCGCTTCTCCTTGAGCATCTCCTTGGCGGTTTTGGAGATGAATTGGCCGTGAGAGTAATCCTGATTGATCAGGAAGACTTTCTTGATGTCTTTCTGTTTGGCCATGTAATTGGTCAACGCTTCCAGCTTGATCTCGCTGTTGGCGTCGAAGCGGAAATGGTAGAAGCTGCAACGGTCGTTGGTCAGGGCCGGATCAACCGCTGCATAGTTCAGATACAGGATCTTGTTGTCGCTGTTGCGACGGTTGTTGCGATCAACCGCCTCGACCAGGGCGCCCGCGACGTTGGAGCCGTTGCCCTGGGTAATGAAGTGGATACCCTCGTCCGCTGCGCGCTGGACCAGTTGCACGGACTCCGAGGCGCTTTGCTTGTTGTCCATGGGCACGATTTCGAACTTGCGACCCAGGACACCGCCGGCCTCGTTGATTTTTTCAGCGGTAAAGCGGAAGTGTTTGAGTCCGGCGTCACCGACGTTGGCGAAAGCGCCGGAGAGAGGCTCAATGTAGGCGATTCGAATGGGATCTTCCGCTGCATACCCCTGGGGTGCCAGCAGGGCCGAGAGACCGATGAGTGCCCCGGCAAGCATGCCGGCCCGTTTCTTGTTGGTCATGGTGTGCTCCTCGTTTTACGGTCGGGTCGACCGCTGTTTTTTGTAGTTGTAAGTTGCAATTTCGACTGTATAGCGAGCGCTTGATCTATTCAATTAGCTAGTTCATTATTTTTTACAATGATATTGAGTTTCAAAATTGACAGATCCGTCGGCTTTAAGTTCCGCATGGCAAAATGAAGCGTCGTCATGCAGTGTGAAATCCGGGTTGCCAGCGATACGCTGACAACCCGACCCGCACAAATTAACTGTAGATTGAAATGGTCAAAACGACACCCGGATGAGAATAAATATGACGTCTTCTGCTCGTCGCCCACCGGCCTGGCTGATGGTCGGCACCGGTATCCTCATTGTCATGACCGTACTGGTGTTTGCGCGGCTGGCCTTCGGGCTCATCCTGCCCTCCATGCGTGACGGGCTTCTGCTCAGTTATCAGCAGGCGGGGAATCTGGGTACCGCGACAGCGCTGGGCTATCTGAGCCTGGTGCTTTACGCCGGCATTGTGGCCGCCCGTCGCGGCGGTCGCTTTGCGGTGCTGCTGGGTATCGTGTTCAGCACAGTCGGGTTTGTGGGCCTGAGTCTGGTGCCCGGTTACCTGTCGGCGCTGGTGTTGATGACCCTGCTCGGGTTCGGCACCGCATTCGGATTTACCCCGCTGATTTCCCTGTTGTCGGCCTGGTTTCCGGAAAAACGGGGATCGGTTATCGGTTTTCTGGTCAGTGGCGTGGGCATCGGCATGCTGGTGGCCGGCTGGCTGGTGCCTTACGTGGTTTCCCGGGTGGGCGCCGACGGTTGGCGGCAGGTCTGGCAGTTGTTTGCCGGTGCGGGAGTGGTGGCGTTTATCGCTGCGCTGGCGTTTCTGCGGAATCCGCCGCAACTGCCTGACGTGCCCGGCGATGCGCCCATGAGCCGCAAACAGGTGTATCGCAACCCTCATGTGGTGATGGTGGGCATGCTCTACGGTGTCATCGGGTTCATTTACATCGTACAGTCAGTGTTCATGTACAGTTTTGCGGTGGACTACGGTGTTTCCGCTGTCACCGCCGGCCAGCTGACGTCTGCCATGGGGTTGCTGGTTGCTTTTTCCGGCCCCTGTTGGGGCTGGTTCGGCGATCGTTTCGGGCGCGGCCTGGCATTGCTGATTTCCAGTTCGCTGGCGGTCGTTGCCATTGGCCTGCCGGTGGCCTGGCCGGTGTTACCCAGTTTTGTGGCGCATTATCTGATACTGGGGGCCACCATGAACGGCATGTTTATTTCCATTCTGTCAATCTCCAGTGAACGGGTCAGTGCCCGTGAAGCGCCGGTTGCGGTCAGTTACGTCACGGTGTTCTTTGCCGTGGGTCAGTTGATCGGGCCGGTGGGAGCGGGTCTGCTGATTGATCTGAGCGGTTTTCGTGGCGCCTTTGCGATGGTCTGCCTGGTGCTGGTGGCCGGCGTGATCCTGAGTCTGAAATTGCACCTGTATCCCAAACTGACGTCCTGATAGCGCTTTTCGGCCGGGATCGGCTACAGTGAGCCAAAACAGGACATCGGAGGCATGACATGACGGAATCGGCTCCCACGCCGCTCTGGGTACCGGACAACAGCCGGGTACACAACAGCCGCATGTGGCATTTTATGCGCTGGCTGGAAGACCACCGGGAACTCAGCTTTGCGGATTACAATGCCCTCTGGCAGTGGTCTGTGGATAACCTGGAAGAGTTCTGGGATGCCTTCTGGCAATATTTTGATGTGCCCTTCTCGAAACCCTACAAACAGATTCTCGATACCCGGCGCATGCCCGGTGCACGCTGGTTCAGCGGCGCCCGGCTCAACATGGCAGAGCAGGTGTTCCGCTTCCATCAGGATCAACCGGATCGACCGGCGATTATCTCCCGTTCCGAGCTGCGGCCGCTGACCGAGCTCAGTTGGGGTGAGTTCCGTCGACAGACCGCTGCCATGGCGCACAGTCTGCGCGAGCTTGGTGTGGAAAAGGGCGATCGGGTGGTGGCTTACCTGCCCAATATTCCCGAAGCGGCGGTTGCGTTTTTTGCCTGTGCCAGCATTGGCGCCATCTGGTCCAGTTGCTCCCCGGATATGGGCACCCGCAGCGTCACCGACCGCTTCAAACAGATTGATCCGCGCATCCTGATCGCGGTTGACGGTTACCGTTACGGTGGCCAGGACTACGACCGGCTGGCAGTGGTGGATGGCCTGCGCAAGGAGTTGCCAACGCTGCAGCAGACCATCCTGCTGCCTTATCTGGACGAGGCGGCCGAACTGGACGATGCCGTATCCTGGGACAGCATGACCACCAATAACGAGCCGCTGTATTTCGAACCGGTGTCGTTCAGTCACCCGCTGTGGGTGGTTTACTCATCCGGTACCACGGGGATGCCCAAGCCGATTGTTCATGGCCACGGCGGCGCCTTGCTCGAAGGACTGCAGGGCCAGGGCCTGCACATGGATCTGGGCCCGGACGATCGTTACCTGTGGTTCACCACCACCGGCTGGATCATGTGGAATGCCCAGATCAGCGGATTGCTGCTGGGCGCCACCATCTGTATCTACGATGGCAACCCGGGTTATCCGGACCTGGGCACGCTCTGGCGCTTCGCCGAGGAAACCCGGCTGAGCTTTTTCGGGGCCGGTGCCGCATTCTACATGAACTGCAAAAAGGCCGGGCTGGAACCGGCGAAGATCGCTGACCTGTCGTTGATCCGGTCGGTGGGGTCCACCGGTTCGCCATTACCGGAAGAAGGGTATACCTGGCTCATTGAGCAGCTTGGGGATGTGTTGATTGCCGCCATCAGCGGCGGCACGGACGTGGCCGCCTCCTACGTTGGCGCCTGCCCGATCATGCCTGTGTACGCGGGTGAAATGCAGTGTCGGACGCTGGGCACGGCGGTGGTCGCCATGGACGACAACGGCAACGAGCTGATCGACGAGGTGGGCGAGCTGGTCATTACCAAACCGATGCCGTCGATGCCGCTGTACTTCTGGGGCGATGAGGATGGTCAGCGCTATCACGACAGTTACTTCGATACCTTCCCGGGGCTCTGGCGTCACGGCGACTGGATTCGCATTACCCCCCGGGGCGGGGCGGTGATCTACGGCCGGTCCGACACTACGATCAATCGCCACGGCATCCGCATGGGCACCAGTGAGATCTACCGGGTGGTGGAAGAACAGCCCGAGGTGCTGGACAGTCTGGTGGTGGATCTGGAATATCTGGGCAAGTCGTCGTTCATGCCGCTGTTCGTGGTGTTGCGGGAGGGGGTCACGCTGGACGAAGGCCTGTCAGGACGGATTCGGCACGCGATTCGGACCAGTCTCTCGGCACGTCACCTGCCTAACGAGATCGTTCAGGTAGAGGCAGTGCCCCGCACGCTGACCGGCAAGAAGATGGAGCTGCCCATCAAGAAACTGCTGCTGGGTAAACCACTGGCCGAGGTCGCCAATCCGGATGCCATGGCCAATCCGGACTGCCTGGCCTATTACCAGGCCTTTGCCCGGGACCACAACACGGCGGTCAGCCGCTGACGGTGACGTAATCCGGGTTGACGGATTCGGGCCAGGGCCCGCCGGGCACCCGGTCCCCGCGCACTGCAATCCGGTTGCGGCCGTCGGCTTTGGCCTGGTACAGCAGGCGGTCGGCGGCGGCCAGAAGCTCGCGCAGGGTATCCCCATCGGCGCCGAGTTCGGCAATGCCGATGCTCATGGTCATGGTGATCGAAATTTCCGTATCCTCAACCGGCATCGGGGCCCGGGCAAGACTGTGGCGCAAGTCATCCGCCACCATCATCGCGCGGCGACTGTCGGTATCGGTCAGAATAATGCCGAATTCTTCCCCGCCCAGCCGGCAGATAAGGTCCGTGGTCCGCAACCGGCGCACCAGCAGGTGGGCCACGAAGACCAGCGCCGAATCGCCAACGTCGTGGCCGTGATCGTCGTTAATGGATTTGAAGAAATCCAGGTCCAGCAGCAGCACCGCCATCGGACTGTGGTTGCGCCGGGCGCGGTGTTTCTCGCGATCAAAAATATCCCGGAAGCGGGTGCGGTTGGCGAGGCCGGTCAGAAAGTCCGTATTGCCCATGCGATACAGCGTCTGCTCGGTGCGCTCGCGGCTGACCTCGTAGGCATGGGACAGGGTGAAAATGGTCAGCGAGAGAATCGACAGGTTGGCCAGCGGGACCACCTGCATCAGTTCGGGCTTGTCGTAATTCTTGTCGAAAAAAATCACCACCGACACCAGCATGAAGAACAGGGCCACAACCAGGCCGGTACGGCGACCCAGTAACAGGTGGGAAAGAATCGGAATCAGCAATGCCCAGGCAAACACCGAGTCGGTGGCGCGAGGCGTATACATGGCGAACATCATGGCTGAAAAAAACGGCAGGATGTAAGACAGTATCCAGCGTTCGAGATGACGGGTGTTGCGGATGATCAGCAACAGGGCCGCAGAATAACCGGCCATGGCGAGCTCGATGGTGGCCAGGGCGTACAGGCCATGGCGAACGTTGAGAAAAAAGAACATGATGCCGGCAGCAACCGTCAGCACCAGCAAGGATTTGAGTACGGTTTTTCTCAGCGGCTGGGCCAGTCGAGCAACAGTGTCGGTCGTTTCCATACGTCGGCGGTCTGCATCCGGAAGTGGTGATCGAAGTGTGCAGCCGATGGCGTCACGCCCGTTAAATTAGAAGGACCGCGCGGGGATTACAAGATCGCGTTTCAGGGCGTTTTTTCAAGCCATTGAATAAAAAGACAAAGTATTTGGTCAGGCGGACAGAATGAGACTAAAGTAGTAAATGTATCGGCGCTCACCAGCGCGCCTTGTCCCACATGTCCGGATTGGCCCAGTATTGGGGGTTGTTCCAGGCGCGTCGTCGGTTGTAGCTGTCGATATTGTAGGTATAGAGCGTGCGTTCCGGCGTCCCCTGAAGATGCCCCTGACGCTGAAAGCCAAGGCCGAGAAAGTCGTTCAGTTGCCAGCCGGGCGTGTCTGCCACGATGACCGCGATCCGGTGGGTGCCGAAGTTGCGGAGCTGGCCGAGCAACAGCATGCCGTCGTCATGGCCCAGTTTGTCCAGCACGTCATCGATCAGTGCCAGGTCATGGCCAGCGGCGGGTGGCAGGTCCGCGTTGGGATCTGACAGCGACAGTTCGGTGTAATGACCCTGCGGATGCCGGTCGTGCCAGGCCCGACCGATACGGCTGCTGAGCACGCCACAGACCAGCAGTGATTCCAGCGGGCGGTCGTCGATGATCTCCGCGAGCGACTGTTGCGGCGTCATGGTTCCTCCGGGTCTGAAGGCGTGAGGTTACCGGCCCTGTAACATAAAAGTCTCATATTCCAGTCTCTGGAACTTACGTGACAGTAACCCAAGTCCGGTCAGCGAGGAAACCAGCGCCGCGCCCGCAAAGCCATAGCCGTAAAAGGACGCACCGAGGTGGATGCTGACGAGCGTGAATACCACATTGCTGGTGAAGAACAGCAGGCACAGGGTGACGTTGATACGGCGTGCATCCAGGTAGAACAGGACGTTCTGGATAGCCAACAGCAGTAACTGGATGGCAACCGCGACCAGATCAATCTGGAACAACGGTAAGTACAGCGGTGAGATGCCGATCGCGGAAAGGATCGATGGCCCCCACAGAAACAGCAGAATCACCGTCAGTCCCTGAACCTTGAATATTTCGTATATGCCGTTGCGGGCCACAATCACCATGTCGTCGCGGAAGGCGTTGATACGTTCGAGGGTATCGCCATCGCGTACGGCACTGTAGAAGCGGTCGTAGGCTTCAGCGAAATCGGTTTCCATACGAACCAGAAAGACCGCCATGCCGGGTATGATCGACAGGTAGGCCAGAAAAATCGGCAGGTCGTAGATCACCGATGCGCGCAGGCTGGCGATGACCGGCTGGGAGGTACCCGGATAGAACCAGAAAATAAATTTGTCGGCCCAGACTGCCGCATTGAACAACAGCCCGGTGGCAATCAGCGACGGAAAAATCTGGCTGCGCCGGAGGAAGTCGAAACGGATAAAACTGTTGCCCGGGTATTGGCGGATAATCGTGTAGAAAAAGCTGAAGAACAGCAGGCTGTGACCGAGCAGCAACCCCGTCAGCAGCCCCTCGAGGCCATAATTGGCGAGCCGGATGGCGCTGATCACGGCGGTGCCGTATCCAAGGGCAAACAGCACCACGATACGCTGATAGGATTTCATGCTCGACAAGAAGATAGTGACCGGCCAGAGGTTGCACAGCACCACAAAATTGGCCAGCATCAGCAACCGGTAGAAGACCGGTGTCTGCGAAAAAAACAGCATCAGAGCGCCAGCCCCGATGACCAGCGACAGCACAGTCGTGACCCAGATAAGCCCCATCAGGTTTGGCAGAATCATCGCGTTCTGCCCGGCGTACAGCCGGTCGGCTACCCACCGTGTGAATACATGCTGGAACAGGCCTGAGAGGATCAGTGAAACGGCCATCAGGTAAGTGACCGAGACCAGGAACTGGACGACCGGCGTGCCGCTGGCGGTCAGGCTGAAACTGATAATACCGATCAGCATGACGCCAAGCACGGACAGCACCCAGGGGCCGGAACTGATGATGCCAGCCAGCCCGTAGGCTTCAATCAGGCTCAGAAAATTGTCCCGTTTGAGGATACGCCGGATTTCGAAGCCAATGCCCGCCATCAGCCCTCCAGCGCCTGTTCGTAGATGGACTGGTAGGCACTGAACATGCTGTCCAGGGTATAGAATGCCTTCACCCGTTGCAGGCCCGCACGCTGTGCCTGATACCACTGCTCCGGATCGGACAGTAACCGGATGGCCTCCCTGGCGGTCGCTTCCGGGTCGGCAATAGGCACTACCGCGCCGCTGACGCCCAGTGCGCGATCATCCTCGCTACCCCCTTCCAGCAACTCCCGGCAGGCGCCTACGTCGGTTGCCAGGCAGGGTAGCCCGGCCGCATGTGCTTCCAGGATGACCAGTGGCAGTGCTTCCGAAATGGACGTCAGTACCATCAGCCCAAGCTGTGGCAGAATGTCGTGAACGTTCCTGAAACCCAGAAAAAGAACCTGTTGCTCGAGTCCCAGACTGGCCACCAGTTCGCGGCACTCACGCACATAGTCCTGGTCTTCATCTTCCGGCCCGACAATCCAGCCTTCCACGTCCGGCAGGGTGTCACAGATGGTGCGCATAGCCCGGATAAAGGTTTTGATATCCTTTATGGGAACAACCCGTCCCACCAGGCCAAGCACCCTGGGAATGGAGGAGGGGCGAGCGGCCAGGGCGGCCTCAAAATTGATCGGTTCAATGCCATTGGGGATGATGCGTGTCCGTTCCTCCGGGGCGCCGTCCTGTAGCTGTCGCTGCCGGTTGCCCTGATAGAGTGATACGATCGGGTCCGCCCGTTGATAGGCCAGACGCCCCAGCGCCTCAAAAAAACGAATCCAGAGTTGCCGGATATAGCCGACCTGGGCATTGAGTGCACCGCTGACCTGATCTGTGGGATCGTGAATCCATTGCGCCTGAGACAGGTCAATCTTGCGCTCCTTGGTATAAATGCCGTGTTCTGACAGGGCGTATGGGAGCCCGCGCTGCTCGCTGACGATGGCGCCCAGCAGACCCGCATAGCCGGTGGAGATGGCGTGAACCATGTTTACCTCGGGCAGGTTGCGAGCGACATCGGCAAGTTGGAACAGGGGCGCGTGCATGATCCGTATTGACCAGAAATAGTCGACAAAGGAAGGCTCGGTGCAGAACCTTCGGTAACTGTCATCAATCATCTCCCAACTGGCTTTGCTGTACAGGAAATCTTCCCGGGAAATGCCGCCGGGCCTGCCCAGATCGCTGAATACACGGTGCAGAATAGCGGGTGGCACAGAGGCCCCGGAGCGGAACTGGTCGTGGAGTGTTTTCTGGGCGTCGAATGCGGCCTGGTTGCCGTGCCTTGGCCTCGGTTTCTCGCCGCTGTGGGTGTCCATCAGGTAGTGACACTCCAGATGCGTCACATTGTCAGGAAGCGTGTATTGCTGTTTGCCGTAGTGGCTGCGATCACCACCCAGAAAAATCAGTGCAAACGTGAACCGGGGCAGGCCGGTAATGATCTGATGGACCCAGGATGAAACTCCGCCCCGAATAAACGGGTAAGTGCCTTCCAGCAGCAGTGCGATGTCTGCCCGCGGTTTGCGGATGGGCGTTTTGGGGGTCATAGCCAGGCCTCGATAAGCGGCAGAATTGACGGGTGCAACTGATCGGCAGGGCACCGGCTCAGCGCCGCCCGTACGCCCTCAAAATCCCGCCGCAAAAAGGCCAGTTCCGCCAGGTACGGCATGATCAGCGCTTCCGGCGCGCCGGACGCAAGCCCTTGCCGAAACGCCTGTTCAGCTTCTGGCAGATGTCCCAGTGCCAGTTCCACGCGTCCCAGCAGTCGCCAGTCACCGTGTTGGGCACGCCGCCGGGTCAGGTCTGAAAGCATGCCTCGTGCACTGTTCAGGTAGTACCCACGCAACCCGCCCTGGGCAAGGCCCAGATACGCCATTTCCCACCAGACCTGGGCCAGCCGGCGCTGTACGCTGACCGCGTCGGTATCGGAGGCATTGGCCAGCGCCAGTTGCAATTGACTGGCCCGTTGGGCAAGTGTTTTTTCCTTCTGCTCCAGCATGGAATAGGCCAGCAGCCGAACGTCGTCCACCTTGTCTCTGAGGGCGTCACGAAGAATGGCGATGGCGTCCCGTTCATTCATCTGGCGAGTGGCCATGAGTGCCTTGAGTCGTTTGTCCGGGTCGCTTGCTTCTCGGAGCACCTGTTGCAGTCCGCCCTGACTATAAACAACCTGCTGGCTCATATCGACCGGCGTGAAGGGCAACTCGGGAATGCGGATTTCCTGCCAGGGTAATTCCCGGTCAGTACGGGGCAGATACAGCGCGAGCAGGATACCAACCACCACGCCGACGCTGCCGATGAACGGGACAGCGAACTGCAGCGTAAACAGGAACGCAGCGGAGGTCAGCGGCTGACCGCGGTAGCGTTCGGGCAAAAAGGGTAACAGCACCATGGAGAGCAGGGCGCAGGCCATGGCATGTGCCACCAGGTAGGCTAACAACTGGGCACTGCCCGGCGTCGCCACAAGCAGGTTGCTGACCCCCCCGAGCTCCAGTCCGGCGGCGAGCAGGAACAGCCAGTTGCTACTCATGGCGCAAGTCACCCGGGTGGGCCAGTTGATGCTCGAGCCATTGCCGGGCATCGTCCAGTCTGCGGATCTGCAGCGTCAGCGGCTGGGTATCCCAGTCAGCCACGGCAACGCCCCGGTAGGTTCGCAGTTCATCATCCAGGCGCTGAAGATAGCCGGCGACGCCCAGCTCATCGGTCAGGGGCATCAGGATCATCAACAGGTGCCGGTTGTCCTGGTGATGTTCGGCGATGACATCGAGCCCCCGCCGAATCCGTACCACCTGCTCGGCCACCTGGCGGGAGTCCGGGGTGTCGGGCAGGTTCAACACCACCAGCGCGGAGGGCAGGCTGTACTGTTCGGCATCCAGGCCCGATCGCGCCAGGTGGCGCCTGAGCGTGCGCAGCCCGGCGTTGGCTTCAGAACCGGCTGTAAGCTGTTCGCTCACCATATCCGCCATGTGGCCGGCCAGAATGGCCAGAAATCGCAGTGTGCGCTGTTCGAAGCTGAAAAACGGCATGCCTTCGATCGCGCAGAGCCCGATGAGTTGATCATTGGAATTGATGAGGGGAATCGCTGCCAGCAGTTCGGTATTGAACGCCGTCTGTTTCTGATGATATTCGGTCTGGATGGAAATCAGCGTGCGCTCGGCCAGGGCCCTGTGCAACAGCGGGTCTTCGGCCGCAATCTGTCGGAACCGACCGATAGTGGCCAGGGGTTCAGCGCCGGTCCGACCATCCTGAACGGCATAGATCGCCGCAACCTGCAATTGCCCATAGCGCACCAGTAGCTGGAGCAGGGCACTGGCGACGACGGGTGTCAGTCCGCCCTCACCACTCTGGCGAATATCAGCCTGCAGGCGACGCAGGGCCTCCCGCAGGCTACTCGCGCTGCCGGCCAACTGCTGTTCAAGCCGGTCGTGAGAGACCTTGAGCAGGTAATAGTTGCGGGTAAACTCTTCCAGACGCGACTGTCGATAGGTATTGCTGGCGCTTAGCTGCTGTCGCTGCCGCTCCCAGTAGTCGCGAAACTCGCCGGCAATCAGGCTGACCGCGAGAATACCAATCGACCAGGTGAACGGAAACGCTCCGTCCGGCCCGGGTTGCAGTCGCAGGTAAGCCCCCAGGCCGAGCAAAATTAGCAGGGCTGAAATCAGCGCCATAAAAAAACCGTAGTGCAGACCGACAAGCAGGGGGGCCATGACTGGCCAGGGAAAGGTTGCGTTAATGTAAAAGGGGTCATCCGGCTGGTTCCAGGCACCCAGGATGAAAAAGAAACCGGTAATGACCAGGGTTTCAAACCAGCGCATTGGACCGCTGATCCGGCTGGTGTCGCGGGGGGGTGAGTGCCGGGTCGTCATGCCTGGGCCGACTCAGGGGCGCGAGGTCAGCGGCATGGCACCGACCAGTTCGTCGAGAACTTTGTGCGCCGCCACGCTCAGGCTTTCACGACCCCAGCCGGTGCGGGCGGCCGTTCCCGACCACACCAGCTGGTTATCGCTGGCGGACCGGACCTCGAGGGTTACGCCGACAGCGGGTTCACCATCCAGGCCACTTTTGTAGCGCCATTCTTCGACAGTACCGGAGACCAGAAACTTGGCGCCTCCTGACCGGGCGGACTGTATGGCCTGCTGACGTTGTTCGCCGCTATTGTCGACCAGCAGATCGCGCTCCTCGGGCAGGTTGAGTACCACCGGTCCCGCGTCATGTGCCCGCATGATGGCGGCCAGCACACTCGCAGCCTGCTCGCCTGCCTGCGGTGTCTGCGACAGATTGATCAGGGGAATGACCGCAAACGCGCTTTGGCGGGGGATCTTGGGCCCCTGCTGGCTCTGCATTACCGAGCAGCCCGCCAGCAACACCAGTACCAGCCAGGCGCTTCGCTTGATTAAATTCATGGTTGATCTCCTTAACGGCCAAAGTAAATAGTGTAATCCAGATTCAGGCTGGTTCGGCTTTTGCCGCCCAGTCCGGCAGACAGCCAGCGCCCGGTCAGTGCCAGTTCATCGTCGCCCAGCACCCGCCAGCCCAGCCCGAGCGTCACGCCCAGGTCAGGTGTTGCGGTTGACAGGGTGTATCCCGCTTCAAGCTCCAGCAATGCTCTGGGTGAGGGTGTGGAGCGGTATATTGCCCCAGGCTCACCGTGCAGCCATCGACTGCTCAGCCCGATTCGCTGGTACCGCCGTGATAACAGCTCATCACTGGCCAGGGGCCGGTCCAGAGCGTTAAGCGTTGCAGCGGGCAAGGGGCCGTTGGGCGATAGTTGCTGGTCGCGATAGCCGGCTGACAGCTGCCACGCCGGGTCATTGCGAAACAGTGAATAGGTGCCGCTCAGGTCGATGCCGTGGCCTTGTCCAAGGCGTCGACCTTCAACGTTTTCAACGGTATACCGTTCAAGGTCCGCACTTACTGTCAACCGTGAGAACGGTGTGTAGGTCGTGGCCAGATGGTAACGGTTACGGCGGGTCAGCCACCAGGCCTCCGCGCTGTCGGGGGTGCGTTCCTTAAGGCTCAGGCCGGCGGTGAACGTCAGGCTGTCGTCGGCACGCCAGGAGCCCTCGGCAGCGGTCGCCGTATCGCTGGTCTGATAGCGGGGTATCCGGGCCACACTGAGACGCCAGCCAAAGGACGGGTCGCCACCGCTCAGGGCCAGCGTTGTTTCGGTACCCGGTGACGGCGATTGACGCAGGCGGCCGCGGCCAGTGGCCCGCCGGGACTGGATGCTGGCTTGCAGATTGAACCGGTCTGTACTGGTGGTTGCAGTGAGTCCACTGGAAACCACCGAAAAATTGCCCAGGTCCTGCCAGTGGCTGCCGGTCTGCAGGCTCCGGGCAAACACCTGGTGCAGAGCGATGGCGTCGTCGAGCGTAGTCCGGTGACTGTCGGGGCTGGCAGGAACCGACAACTGATCGAGCTGGGCAGTCAGTCGGTGCGCCTGGGCACGGCGGGTTTCCTGGCCGGGCCAGAGCGCACGTCTGACCCGACCCGCGGCGTTCGACGACAGTGCTGGCAGCATGGCTTCAGCAACGGGAGCATTGCCCAGCGCAAGGGCGCGGTTGGCGAGTGCTTCGGCGATACCCTCACCATCGGGCCGGGGATGGCGCTGAAGAAAGTCTGTCAGCGTCCGGCGGGCCAGCCGGTCTCGGCCTCGCGCCTGATAGAGGGCCAGTCGGGTCTCGATGTCGGGTGTTGTGGTGGCATCGAGGGCGCTCAGTCTGGCCCATAACTGTTCGGCTCTGCGAGCGCCATCGGTGCGTTCCAGGGTCTGTGCGGTGGCGAGCAGCCAGTCGGGATCGTCACCATGAGTGTCCAGGCCCCGGGTGAACCAGTAACGCGCTACCCAGGGCTGATCCAGGGCGCTGTAGCCAAAGGCGAGCACCGGATAGGCGGCCGGGCCCGGATCGCGGGACAATCTTGCCAGCAGTGCCGGAAGGGTGTTGCCCAGAGTGTCCCGATTGGCAATCTTGAGCCAGGCCCAGCTTACCAGCACGTCCTCATTCTCGGGTGCCAGGCGGAAGGCCTGTTGAAATGCCTGGTCGGCCCCGGCGATATTGCCCCGGTGCTGGCGCAGTAACGCCAGCAGTGTCCAGTAGCGTTCAGCCTGTCGGGATTCCGGGTCACTGGCGCGCCATTGGCGCAGGGTTTTGGCGAGGCCGGGCCAGGCTTCCAGCGTTAACTGGTATTCAGCCATAGCGGCAAGATAGCGGACATCGCCGGTCTGCTTGAAGCGGGCCCTACTGAGGTCAAGAGCATGGCGGTAGTCTCCGAACAGGCCCGACAGCGTGAGCAGCCGATCCTGCACAGTGGGGTCGGTGTTGCTGACAGCCGTTGCCATCAGGCGTTTGTAGTCCTGCTTCAGGACGTCGGTTTTGCCCAGCATGAGCGCGAGGTCAATGCGCATGACCTGAACCTCCTGTGCCAGTTCCGGGTCCTCGGGTTCAAACATCAGTAGTGCCAGGGCGCGCTCTGGCTGCCGTGTCCGCCAGTAGAGGTTGGCCAGTTGAACCCGCTCGGTATCGGTCCGGTCTGGCCGACTTTCCAGCAGCGCTATGGCGGTTCTGAAATCCCGCGTGTTCAGCGCCAGCACAAGGTCACGCTGGATCAGGCGGGTCGACCCGGGGTGTGCGGCCAACCCCGCCTGCAGGCGTTGGCGGGCCGTTCGGATATCGCCCTGGCGCACCAGCACATCCGCCAGTTGCTCGTACTCGGAGACACTGAACGGGCCGGTCTGTCTGGCGTGTTCCAGCAGTCGACGCAGGTCCGCCCATCGTAAAAGCTCCGCTGCAAGCGTGCGCGCTCTGGTGTAGGCTTCCCGGTCTCCACTGTTCAGGTACAACGCCTGCCAGGCATCCAGGGCCTCGCCGGGTCGCTGATTCCACTCGAGGATTCGCGCGACCTGCCGTTGATCGGCCATGGTGAGCTGGGCCGGATGCCGCTGAAGCCGCCGGGCGGTATCCAGTGCAGCCGCCACCCGACCGGTCGCCAGCTCGGCCGCCAGCAACTGGCGTTGCAATGTCAGGTTGTCCGGAACCAGGCGGGCCAGTTGCTCAAGCCATCGGCGAGTCGCGCCTGGTTCGCCCGCCAGTTGCGCCAGGCGTATACCCTGGCGTAGTCCGGTCTCGCCCATTTGATCGTTGGCCAGATAGGTTTTGAACGTATCCAGTGCCTGGCGGGGCTGGCCGGCAGCCAGTTGGAGACGGATGATTTCGGCAACCAGCGACTCGCCACTGGCGGTGTAGACCAGTCCGAGACGGTCTTTCAGCGTCGTGGCGGCAGCTCCCGGGTCCCCCCGGGCTTCCTGGTAGTGGGCCACCTGTCTGGCCAGGGCCAGTTGTTGATCCGGTTCAGGGGCCTGGGCCAGCATGGCCTTGAGCAATTTGAGAGACTGTCTGGGGGTGAGCCAGTCCACCACCGGTTTGAGGATCTCCTGCTTACGGGTAAAGGAATAGTCCTGCTGGAGCACCCCCGTGGCACGGTGGAACAGGACGGCCCGGGCGGCTTCGCGCGCGGCACCGGGCGGGAGATCGAATAATTGTCTGGCAAGCAGGTGCAGGTAGTCAGCGTAGGCCGTCGGAGGAACCGGATCGGCAGACAGTAAGGGTTCCAGAACCCGTTCAGCGCGGCGTATCTGACCAACCTCGCCCAGCATACGGGCGAAGTTGATGCGCAGGGCCTGATTGCCGGGGTCGGACTGCAGCAGCACATCGAGGTAGGCAATGGAAAGTCCGTCCGGATGATCCAGGTAATTGGTGTCCTCGAAGATTGCCTGGCGTGGAAACAGAATATAGAGCACCAGCGCCATCAGTCCACCAATGACCAGCAACAGCGGTAAACTGAAGAATTGTTCCCGCGGACGGGGCACTAGCGGCACTCCAGTGTCAGTGATGCTGCCCGGGCGACCGGCAGCGTTACCGTGACCGTGCGGCCGCCGCTGGCGCGAGTCGTGACCCGCGGATCCTCTGACTGGCAAGCCGAGGCACCGGCAATCACCAGCTCCAGGGGTTGGCCGCCGCGCAGAGCCAGAGTGATCCGCCAGTGGTCGCCGACCGACTGCCGGGACCACTGGGTCAGTATCGCATTGGCGTCGCGCAGGTAGGGCCCGATCGGCGCCGTTGTGGAAAGCACCAGCCGGGGATTGGTGCCCACCAGATGGACGTAACGGTTGCCGGCAGCGTCATGGTAACCGGCAACGCCGCGGCTTCGGTCCAGATCAGGGAATCGGGACGGCAGCGGGATTCTGACCGTGTGAGGGGGCGCGATTCCTCGCCAGGTGAAGCCGCCGTCCTGGTCCCGCAACAGGGCGGAACGATAGACGGTTTCCACCCGGCGCGCGTAGTCACTCAGGAACATCGGGGTGACGGGCTGGCCGAGCGCGTAGTCATAGACCTCTTGCAGGGCGTCCAGGGATTCGGGCTTGGTGCCGGAGTAGAAATGGTAGTAAATGCTGATAGGCATCAGCCGGCCTTTGTTTTCCAGAATTTTGAAGCTGTCTATGACATCGCGATAGCCGTAAAAAGGACCCTTCCAGAGATTGGTATAGAGATTTTCATTCATGGTGGGCGCATAGACCTGCAGCTCGTCACCCACAGGCCGGGCGCTCGGCCAGACGCCGGCGAGTTCTGATTCATAGGGCAGCGGATGGGTGTCGCCTCCGTTGACGTTCAGCAGGCCGGCAAGTCGCGTTCTGGCGAGCGCTTGCGGGCCCGGGCGGGCGTCACCGGTCCACAGAAAGACCGAGACCGGTTTGTCGGTGGGCGCCAGTTTGTGATTGATGTACTCCACAGATCCGTTGATTTCCTGTTGCAGGGACGGCGTGTAACCCGGCACGTCAAGGAAATAGCCGTAGAGGGTCTTGTTGGGCGCCGGCGCAGCACCGCCCTCCATGGCCCGCCAGAAAAATGGATGACTGAATGAATGGGACGCAACCTCGACGTTTTCAAGCCTGAAAATGGCGCGGGCTGTCTGCTGCGCTTGCCGGCTTTCGGCGGGGTAGAGCCCGTCGGGTGAAACTTCCGCCTCGATCACCGAAACGGTGTGGGGTATCCGGTAGCGGGACAGTATCCGCTTCAGGATGACCGATGCCGCCATGGGCCGGTCGGGAAATTCGCCGCGGGAAACAAATCCGTCGCCGTCTATATGGGCGGTAAGAATTCGGCGTCCGGTTTCCGTTGTGGTATCCAGAACGGGGTAGCGAGGCCCCCCCAGCGCTTTGCTGATGAACGTCAGTGGATTGAACAGCCAGTACGCCTGATCGTCCGGCCCTCGCTCAAACAGATAGGGTGCGAGCGCGACGCCGCCACCCCCATGAATATAGATCGGCGTAAAACGCCTGCCCCGGGCATCGGTTACCGTCAACCAGGGCGACACCTGATCGGCGATGGGCTCCCGGTCCGTCACAAGAGCCGGAAGCCGGGTTCCCTCAAATCGGGTCACCGACGGTTCCAGCGGGGAATTTATGAGCGGCGCGACCGGGGAGTCAAGCCCACTGGCACCGATCACCCGCCGGCAAGCCGTATTTTCGGGAAGCCGTCCGAAAACCACTATCGGCAGCCCGGCCGCTTGCTGCCGGGCCAGCCAGTCACAGAGCCAGGGGCTTTCCCGGTCAGATTCCAGCCAGATCAGAATGCCGGCGTACTTGTCGAGCGCGGGTTCGGCAGGGCGCGGCTGAGTCACTGACCGATAGTCCGGAACATAGCCCAGATGTTCCAGCAAAATGCCCGCCCGACGGTGGGCCGCGCTCTCGTCCATGGCGTCGGCGGGCCGGTCATGCAGGACCAGCACCTGACGTTTTACCCGGGCCGGCCTGGTGGGGCCCAGACGAAGGAGTTGTGGGTCCGAGACATAGGGAATAAACCCGTCTTCACGAAGCTGTCTGGCAACCGCAGGAGCCTGGTTGGCGTCATGGACGTAGTCAATAGCGATGAGCACGACGGAGGGGTGTTGCTGACGCCAATGCGCCAGTTTGCTGTCGAGCCAGTCACGATCAGCCGCACTGATGTCCCGATAGCGTTTGTGGGCGGGGTCGTAGCCCTTGCGATAGGACTCCAGCGCCAGAGCGTCAACGAGACTGTGGGCTTTTTCGGGCAGGTCAAAGCCACGATTGATGATGATTCTGGATGTGGGGTAGTGTTCCCGAATCCGGCGGATAAGCTGGTACTGTGCCTCTTCGAACGCCTGCGGATTGGCCTTGCCAGCATCGGTAAGCTGGAAACTGTCCAGGGTGTCGAGAAAAACACCATGAAAGCCCCGGGCCATGGCGGGCTCGATTAACCGGCTGAACAGAAAATCACGAACGGCGGGCAGACGGATATCCAGCACCGCACTTTGCCAGGCAGTATTGGATCCCAGCAGCCACGCTTTCGGAATCGTGGCAGCGAGCTGATGGTTGCGTGCGATTTCGCCGACGCTGACATAGGCGATTGGCTGGCTATCCGCGCGGCTCAGATAGTCAAGGCGGGCCTCGCTCACCATGTCAGGCTGGAGGACCACCCAGTCATAGGCCATCAATGCGCCGATGGGTGCTTCCCGGCCATAGTAGAACGCGACATTGGCGGGCGACATGGCGGCCTGGCCGTTAAGCGAACCCAGGAGTCCGATGGCGAATACAAGCAGGCTTGCTAGTCTGATCATGGCATTCCGGAAGGCTCTGGTTGCTGGTCAGCGGTCAGGCGCGAACCGGGTGATGGCGGCGCCTGATAGTGATTACGTTCAGCAGCGCCGGAGCGATGCCTGTTTTCCTCTATGTCCCCATGTTCACAGTCGGCTGTCAGGCGTTCGTCAGAGGCGACCTTGAGCGAGGCAGTATAGTTTTAATCGTCCGGAGTGTCATTGCGTGAGGAGGCCCGGGTTGCTCCGGTAAACAAGCAGTGTTTGCCCCGATACAGAATGGTTCGGTATCCGTTATGCTACCAACGATCCATGAACTGAAAAACCAAGGAGGTTGACCGTGATCAAATCACGTGCCGCAGTGGCGTTTGCCCCCAACAGTCCGCTGACACTCGTCGAGGTTGATGTAGCGCCACCGCAGGCGGGCGAAGTGTTGGTCAGAATAGTGGCGACCGGCGTTTGCCACACGGATGCGTATACCCTTTCCGGCGCTGATTCGGAAGGTATCTTCCCGGCCATCCTCGGGCACGAGGGTGGCGGTATTGTGGAGGCCGTGGGTGACGGCGTGACCTCGGTGGCGGTGGGTGACCATGTCATTCCGCTGTATACCGCCGAGTGCGGCAAGTGCAAATTCTGCACCTCCGGCAAGACCAACCTGTGCGGCGCGGTGCGGGCGACCCAGGGCAAGGGTGTGATGCCGGACGGCACCACCCGGTTCTCCTACCAGGGCAAACCCGTCTATCACTATATGGGCACTTCGACCTTTTCCGAGTACACCGTGCTGCCCGAAGTCTCGCTGGCGAAAATCCCCAAGGAGGCGCCACTGGACAAGGTCTGCCTGCTCGGCTGTGGCGTGACCACGGGGATTGGTGCGGTGCTCAATACGGCGAAAGTGGAGGCGGGCGCGACGGTGGCGATTTTCGGTCTCGGCGGCATCGGCCTGGCGGCCATCATCGGTGCCAGAATGGCCGGTGCCGGTCGCATTATCGCGATCGACATCAACCCGTCCAAGTTCGACATTGCCAGAGAGTTGGGAGCGACCGATTTTGTCAATCCCAACGATTACGACAAGCCGATCCAGGAGGTCATCATCGACATGACCGACGGTGGCGTGGACTACTCGTTCGAATGCGTCGGCAACGTCAAACTGATGCGGGCCGCGCTGGAATGCGCCCACAAGGGCTGGGGTGAATCCATCATCATCGGCGTGGCCGGTGCCGGCGAGGAAATCAGCACCCGGCCGTTTCAACTGGTCACTGGCCGGGTCTGGAAAGGTTCGGCGTTTGGCGGGGTGAAGGGCCGGACCGAACTGCCCGGCTACGTGGAGAAAGCCCAGAAAGGCGAGATCCCGCTGGACACCTTCATCACCCATAACATGAAGCTGGAGGACATCAACAAGGCCTTTGACCTGATGCACGAAGGCAAGAGCATCCGTACGGTCATTCACTTTTAATGGTTTGACAGCAGCCCTCTTGCTCCGGTCGGGGCGATTCATTCCACCGCCCAGACGGGACGTCCTGCCCCGGCTGGGCTCCCGCGATGTCCGTGTCGCTGTGCCATGAATCGCCCCGACCGGAGCAAGAGACCCGCCCCGTCTGCCGTGTCCGTTTCGCGACAGTTCCACCGGCGGAAGCGGGGTGGAAAGTGGGGTGGAAAGCGAGGTGGGGACGGTTTACAGCGCCGCCACCGAGCCATCGCTGCGGGGATCGGCCGCGCCCTCAAGAATACCGTCCGGCCGGCGTACCAGCGCTCCGGCGTGGCCCATGGTATCGCTGAAGTCCTCGTCCAGAACCTCTACCACGTGGCCGGCTCCGCGAAGCTGATCCACCAGTGCCGGATCAAACCGGCGTTCCAGTTTGAGTGTGGTGGTCACATCACCCCAGGTCCGGCCCAGCAGCCAGCGCGGCGCGGTGACGGCCTGTTGCAACGGCTGATTGAACAGCGCATAGCGGCTGAATACCATGGCCTGGGTCTGGGGTTGGCCTTCGCCGCCCATGGTGCCGTAGCTCATGGTACGACCGTCATCGAACAGGGCCATGGCCGGGTTCAGGGTATGGAAGGGTTTGCGGCCGGGCTCAAGCGCCTGGAGCGAACCCGGCTTGAGGGAAAAGCTGATGCCCCGGTTCTGCCAGTGGATGCCGGTGTCCCTGAGCACCACCCCCGAGCCAAATTCCCAGAAAATGCTCTGGATGAAGCTCACGGACCGGCCTTCACCGTCCATGCAGCCCATCCAGATGGTATCGCCGGGCTGGGCCGGATCGGGCCAGGGCAGCGCCTGCGACGGATCAACCTCGCCAGCGAGCCGCGACAGGACGTCAGGGGTCAGGAAGCTGGCAGGCGGTTCGGGCACCCGGTCGGGGTCGGTCACGATCCGGTCGCGGACCCGGAATGCACGTTTGGTGGACTCGACCAGGCCGTGAACATAGTCAAAGCTCTCGGCCCGGGACACGCCCAGCCGTTCGAACACACCCAGGATCATCAGCGCCGCCAGGCCCTGAGTCGGGGGCGGCAGGTTGAAGACTCTGATGCCCGGCAGTTGAACTTGCAGCGGCTCAACGCGCATGGCCCGGTAACTCGCCAGGTCGTCCCGGGTCAGGGGGCTGCCCAGTGCGGACAACTCCGCGCCAATGGTTGTCGCCAGTTCCCCGCGATAGAAGTCGTCGAGACCGGCCCGGGCCAACTGTTCCAGGGTGTTGGCCAGCGCCGGTTGTTTCAGCAGTGAACCTGCCGCTGGGCTGCCGCCGCCGGGCATGTAGGTTTCAGCAAAACCGGGAACCGATTGCAGTTGAGAGCGCTTCTCGGCGGTCAGCCGCGACTGGCTTTCGGTGACCACAATGCCGTGGCGGGCATGGTCCGTGGCCGGCTCGAGCAGGCGTGATACGGGCAATGCCTGGCTCCAGGTGGCGGCCACCGACAGGGCCTGTTGCCAGCCGGCAATGGTGCCGGCACTGGTCAGTGCGGCCAGCGGACCCCGGGAAGGAATGGTTTTATGGCCTGCGTAAAAATCCAGGGTGGCTGCACTGGCCGCACGGCCACAGGCGTCAATCGCTACCGGCTCCTTGCCGGGCTCGTGGATCAGCCAGAAACCATCGCCGCCGATGGAGTTCATGTGCGGATAGACGGTGGCGATGGTCGCCGCTGCCGCCACCATGGCTTCCACGGCGTTACCGCCTTCCTTGAGGACATCCCGTCCTGCCTGTGCCGCCAGATGATGAGGGGCCACAAACAGGCCCTTGCTGGAGTAAACGGTTTTCAGCATTTTTCTTATCTCCGGAATCCGGTGTTACGCCGGCCAGCCCCAGCAGGCCTGGCTGAACCCACTCAGTAAATCAGGCCGTAAAACATACGGATCGAGGTAATCAACAGAAACAGTGCGAACAGCTGTCTCAGCCGTTTGGCATTGATGGCGTGGGCCAGCCGGGCGCCCTTGGGCGCCATGAACATGGTTGCCGGCACGATCAGCGCCAGTCCGATCAGGTTCACGTAGCCGACCGACAGCGGCGGCCGGTCGGGCACGCCCATACCGTTCATCAGAAACGCGAACGCCCCCGGCAGGCTGATGACCAGACCCAGGGCTGCACCGGTGCCGACGGCGCGGATCATGGGCGTTTTGAAGGCGCTGAGCACCGGTACGCTGAGTGTGCCCCCGCCAATGCCCATCAACGTGGACAGGCCGCCGATGAAAAATGCAATGACACCGGTACCCGCCGGCCCGGGCAGACCGTCGCGCAGGTTGAAACCATCCTTTTTGAACGCCATGTTCAGCGCCACCAGCAGGGCAATGGTAGCAAACACCGCAGTCAGCTCGACGCCGCTGGCGTAGCCACTGAGAATCGCCCCGATGATAACGCCCACAACCACGCCTGGGATCAGCTGTTTGAGCAGGGCCGGGTCCAGGCTGCCACGTTTGAAGTGGGAGCGGGACGACATGATCGACGTGGGGATGATGGTCGCCAGCGACGTGCCCACCGCCACGTGCATGCGCACGGCCTCATCAATGCCCAGCAGGGTGAACAGGTGATACAGCACCGGCACGATCACAATGCCGCCGCCGACGCCCAGCAGGCCCGCCATTATGCCGGCAATGATGCCAGTGGCAACCAGCGACAGGGCAAGCGCCAGCAGCCAGCCAACGGAATGATCAGACAGTATATCCATCAACAACCCCCCCAGATTGAGGTCACCAGCCAAGGGCCTCCGGCAGCCAGGTAACCAGTAACGGAAACTGGAAAACAACGACCAAGGCCAGCAATTGGAGCAAAACAAACGGTATCGCGCCAACGTAGATGTCGCGGGTGGTCACACCCGGCGGCGCGACGCCCTTGAGGAAAAACAGGGCCCAGCCGAACGGCGGTGTCAGGAACGACATCTGCAGGTTCATGGCCACCATGATCGACAGCCAGACCATGTCGGTGCCGTAGTTTATAAACACCGGCAGAAACATGGGAAGCGCAATGTAGGAAATTTCGATCCATTCCAGAAAAAATCCCAGCACAAACAGCAGCGCCATCAGGAACAGGATAGCTCCGAACTCACCGCCCGGCAGCAGTTCAAACAGGCTGTGAACCATCTGCTCGCCCCCCAGGCCCCGGAAGGACAGGGAGAACGGCTGCGCACAGAGCAGGATGAAGAACACCATCGCTGAGATCACCAGTGTGCCATGAAGCGTCTCTTTGAGCAGCTTCCGGTCCAGGCCGCGCGCGACCAGCGCGATCAGCAGTGCGCCCAGCGCACCCATGGAGGCGGCCTCGGTGGGCGCGGCGATCCCGCCAACAATCGATCCCAGCACCGCGATCACCAGCAACAGTGGCGGAGCCACGTGCATGACCAGATCTTTGGCCAATTGTTTGCTACTGGTCTGTGCCCGCTCCTCGCCGGGGATGGCCGGGACCATGGTCGGCTTGATCCAGCCCAGCAGTAGCATGTACAGCATGTAGATGATGGCCAGCACCAGACCTGGAATGAACGCGGCGGCAAACAGGGTGCCCACGGATTTGCCGACAATGTCCGACAGCAGGATCAGCACCAGGCTCGGGGGAATAATCTGCCCCAGGGTGCCGGAGGCGCAGATGGTGCCGCAGGCAACACTGGGGGCGTAACCCCGCCGCAGCAGCGCGGGCAGCGTCAGCAATCCCACAGTGACCACGGTGGCGCCGACGATGCCGGTGGACGCGCCCATCAGTACGCCGACCAGAATAATCGCCAGACCCATGCCGCCGTTGAGACCACCCATGGCCTTGCCGATTGTTTCCAGCATGCCCTCGGCGACTTTCGATTTCTCCAGCATCACGCCCATGAACACAAATAGGGGGATGGCCAGCAGTGTGTAATTGGTGACCACGCCGTAAAGGCGGGCGGGCATCAGGTTGAACAGGCCCGAGCCGAAGCCCAGGTAGCCCGCCACAAAGCCCGAGGCCGCCAGGGAAATCGCCACCGGAATACCCAGAAGCATCAGTCCCAGGAAGCCACCGATCATGCCCAGAACCAGCCATTCGTTGCCGGTCACGCGGCACCAGCCGTTGACGTCGTCGCGTCAGTCGCCCGGATTTTTCCCGGATCACGCAGAAGCTGGAAAGAGGTCAGGCAGTCAGCGATGCCCTGCAGGGCCAGCAGGCTGAACCCGAACGGAATGAAGGCCTTGAGCAGATAACGCATGGACAGTCCGCCGGGGTCGGGTGATCCTTCCCCGAGCTGGTAGGACTGGGCCACATAATGCAGAGCCAGTCTGGCGATGATCAGGCCGATCGCCACCGTCAGCACCGACGCTAGCAAATCTACCATGGCCTTGGTGCGCACGCTGAAGTGGTCGTACAGGAAATCAACGCGCACATCGGCGCGGTGTTTCATGGAGTAGGAGAGCCCGAGCAGCGCAATGGGGGAGATTAGATGCCATTCCAGTTCCTGCAGGGACACCGGACCGATAGAAAACAGGTAGCGGAGAATGACATCGGTGGCAACCAGCAGAACCAGGGCCAGCACGCAAAAGCGTGCCAGCCCGCCCATCAGTTCCACGAGCCATTCAATACGCTTGATCAGCACAGTCATGGCTTGGCTCCGGTTACAGTTCCAGGAACGGTTTTTCGCTCAGGGACGCCCATTCTTTGTGCTTCTTGCGGAACGCCATGAACGAGTCATGCACCTTGCGGGTCAGCGGATCGGCGGCGGCCATGGTTTCCAGGGTGTCAAAGGTGACTTCACGCAGGCGGTCAACGATGGGCGTGGGCAGGGGCTGTGCGATCACCCCTTCGTTCTCGACCAGATCCTTGAGCGCATCGGAGTTCACCGACTCGGACCAGGACAGACTCTCGACCACGCTCGCCTGTGCCGCGGCCTGGATGATCATCTGCAGATCCCTGGGCAGGCTATCCCAGGTCTTCAGGTTGATCAGCAGCTCGGTGACGTTTGTGGGTTCGTGCCAGCCAGTGGTGTAGTAGTACTTGGCCGCTTTATGCAGGCCCAGACGACGGTCCTGGTAGGGCCCCACGAAGTCGGCCGCGTCGATAACGCCGCGCTCCAGCGCAGGGAAGATTTCGCCGCCCGGCAACAGGCGGACGGTGACGCCCAGCTGGCTGTAGACTTTGCCCGCCAGGCCGGGAATCCGCATTTTTAGACCGTCCAGGTCTTTCACGGTTTCCAGGGGTTTGCGGAACCAGCCGGTCATCTGTACACCGGTGTTGCCCATCGGGAAAGCAATCAGGCCGTGTTCCTTGTAGATGTCATGCCACAGTTTCAGGCCATCACCCTGATACAGCCAAGCGTTCATGCCCTGGGTGTTCATGCCGAACGGCACCGTGGTGAAGTACTGGGCGGCCGGGATCTTGCCGGCCCAGAAGTAGGCATTGGCGGCGTTCATCTCGACAGTGCCGGTGGACACGGCGTTGAAGCCTTCCAGGGCGGGAATCAGTTCGCCGGCGGCAAAGTGCTGAATATTCAGCCGACCACCGGACATCTCGCCGACCTTCTTGCAGAAGTCCATCGGCGAACCCGGGCCCTGCACGTAGAAGGGTGCGCCGGGCGGATAGGCGTTGGTCATTTTGAAATTGAAGGATTCTTTGGATACGGCGGCGCGGGCCGCGCCGGACGCACCCAGTGTCAGGCCTGTAGCGGTGGATGCCAAAGCGGCGCCCAGAAACTTGCGACGGTGTATGGTCATGATCAGTTACTCCTCAAAACCGGGGGGATCGTGATGGCCCTGGTGCCGCCATCGGTCCGATTTCCCTACGCAGTTGCCGTGCCAATGCCGATAAATAAAAAATGTATTTAAAAATCATGTGCGTGTAACAATCAGTTTAGGCTGGAGCGGTTTTTCGGCTTGCCTCGGAATGAGGCGCAAATGCGAGCCAAATGATTTACAAATGAATCGGCTGATTAATAAACACGCAATTTAACGCCGATTTGCCCGAAGAAATGCGCACAAATGAATGCGTATTGCATCAATCGACTCACATTTGTAAACCTTTGCCCCGTTTGGGTCCTTGCGCCCCGCTTTGGAGCGCGCTGACGGGGACTCTGGAGGTTTACAAACGGGCGCCACCGCGCCGGTGTTTTACCCGCTTGAGCAGGGCACTGGACTCGACGGAGAGAATGTCGTCCCGCTCGAACAGGCAGTTGCGGACGAATTCGTTGAAAGTTTCATAGCTGTCGGTGAGGGTATGGATGTGCAGGCTTTTGAGGTCGGTCATGATGTACAGGCTGACCACCTCCGGGCGCGCGGCGAGTTCCCGGGCGATCACCTCAATGTTCTGGGGTCGGGCCTTGACGTCGACGAAGGTTGATATGACCTTGCCGAGCTTTTCCGGATTCACCACCACAGTGAACTGCTCGACAATGCCTTCTTCTACCAGTGCGTTGACCCGGGTGCGTGCATAGGCCCGGGAAACATTGAGCTGACGGGCAATGTCCGCGTAGGACGTGCGACCGTCCTTGATCAGAATGTTGAGCAGAGCGGTGTCGGTCTTGTTCATGGGGCATATCCTGCGCGACGGGTGAGGGTGCCAGAGACACAGCAACACCCGCGCCAGTTTTCAGCCGCGGTCCGGTTCTGCGTCAGACGCTGAACCGGGCGACCTTGCCGCGGAGGTTTACCGCGAGCTGGGCCAGTTCGTTACTGGAACCGGCCACCTGGTTGGCCGAGGTGGCGGACTGATCACCAATGTCACGAATCACGGTGACGTTCTGGTTGATTTCCTCGGCAACCGAGGTCTGCTGTTCGGCGGCGGTGGCGATCTGGCTGTTGAACTGGCGGATGTCGTTCACCGCACTTGCTATCGCGGTGATGGCCTGGCCGGTTTTCCGGGCATTTTCCAGGGTCCGGTTGGCAAGCGTCGAGCCGGCTTCCATGGTGGTGACCGACTCACTGGCACTGGTCACCAACTGGCTGATCAGGTCTTCAATCTCCGCTGCGGAATTCTGGGTGCGTTTCGCCAGCGCCCGCACTTCATCGGCCACCACGGCGAACCCGCGGCCGTGATCGCCGGCTCGGGCGGCCTCGATGGCGGCGTTCAGCGCCAGCAGGTTGGTCTGGTCCGCCACCGATTTGATCACATCCAGGACCGAGCCAATGTTCTGGGTGTCTGCCTGCAGTCCCTGGATCCGCGTCATCGCCTTGCCCACTTCCTCGTTCAGGCTGGCTACGAGTGACAGGGTGCCTTCCACCGCCTGTTCGCCGGCGGTGGCTTTGTCGCTGGCATTTCCGGCTGCACTGAACGCTTCTTCCGCGCTGCGGGCAACGTCGTTGACGGTGGCGACCATCTCATTCATGGCGGTGGCTACCTGATCGGTCTGATCTTTCTGGCGCCCGATGCCGGCGCTGGTCTGGTCAGTGACTGTTGATAACTCCTCCGCTGAAGAGGCGATCTCATTGGCACTGGTGTTGATCTCCTGAACCAGGTCGCGCAGCGATGTCACCATCGTGCCGAGCGCTGTCAACAACTGGCCGAATTCATCGCCGCGGTCGCTGCTGATACTGACGCGCAGGTTGCCGGAGGCCACCGCGCTGGCGAAAGTAACCGCTTCCCGGACAGGGCGGGTAATGCTGCGGGTCAGTATCCACGACAGTATGATGCCCAGCACAATCACTACGCCGGCCGAGCCCAGAATCAGCACCATCGCGGTGTTCCGGTCGTTTTTCATTTTCTCGAGCTGGGTACTCTGCAGGCTCTCGGCAGCGTCTGTCCCGGCGGCCGTGATGGTGTTCACCTGCTCCCGGATCTGCTGGCTCTTGTTGAGTAGCGTGACCGTGGTGTGAAACGCAGTCACGTAAGCCTCGAACAGGTCCACGACCGGCTGCTTGAGGTCGTTGTCCAGGGACGAGCTTTTGATCGTTGCCAGCGCACGGTCTGCGGTGACATCAAACGTCTTGATGACATCCTGGTCGTGGTCGACCAGAAAACTGCGCTCATACTGACGGATCTGACGCAGCAGGGCGTTGGTCGCATACAGATCATCTTCGATCCCGATGCGTCCCTCCAGCGCAAACGCCGCCTTGTCCAGTGCTCTGGAGGCCGCGGTCCGGGCCCTGATATCGCCGGCCATCCGGGTGAGCAGCTGACCGTACTGGCGGACGCTGTCATCAATAACCCGCAGGGTCTGCAGGTCGGCTTGTACAACCAGTCGTTTCTTCAGGGTATCGACATCGCCCAGGGCTGAGTCAAGTAGCGCCCGGGCCTGCTCAATGGAGGCGTCGTCGCCATCAAGCAGGTAGCGCTTTTCTTCGATTTTTGCCTTGAGCAGGCGGAATTCCAGAGCGCTGGTGATGGTTACCGTGGTGGAGCGTGAGGCATAATTATCCAGTGCTTTCAGTCCCGCTAACCCGATAGCGATGGCCAGTCCGATCAGCAAGCTGAAGCCTGCGGTCAGTTTCAGGCCAATGGACAGGTTTCGGTACAGTCGACCAGTCAGCATGTTGGGTATCCTGTCGGTGGCGCCATGCGCGGCGCTGATATTCGATGATCAAAACTGGCACTGTCTGCAGCGCGGTGTGAATGTGCGAGCCTGTGAACGCCAGGGGTGTCTCAGATAGATGAGATTATTATCTATCGGCCGCCAGGCTGTACTCTTTAGCGACATAGTGTGTTTGTAGCGACACAGTGCGTTCGCGGCATGGCGTGTTGATCGCAGAGCAAAGGGCCGAACGGTCGGGCAGTCGTCGGTCACCGGAGCAGGGATCAACAGACGGCGCGCGTGGGCGCCTTAACAGGGTGTAACTGGCGCCCTGTCAGTGGTCTGGGCCATACTGTACGACGGTGTGCCTGGCGGGACGGTGTTCCTGGCGGGGAGTGCTGAACTTTTTACTGGTTTCGCAGTCTGAGCCGGTGGCTTACGGGCAGGTCAGACTATCATGTCTGATGAATTATTCCTGAGTGGAGAGTGTTTATGACCAAGTTGTTGAAGGTGGCGGTGTTCCTTGTGCTGGCGGTGTCTTTGGGCGCGCACGCCGAAACCGCTCAGTTTGAAGAGGGCAAGCAGTACATCAAGCTGGCCACTCCGGTGGCAACCTCCAGTGGTGACAAAATCGAAGTTGCTGAAATTTTCTGGTATGGATGCCCTCACTGCTACAGCTTCAAACCGCTGGTTGAAAAATGGGCAAAGAACAAGCCTGACGATGTTGACTTCAAGCTGATTCCCGCCGCGCTGGGGCGCTCCTGGGAGCCTCACGCACGCGCCTTTTTCACGCTTCAGGCGATGGACAAGCTCAATTCCACCACTCACGATGCCCTGTTCGACGCTCTGGCAAGAGACCACAAACCGCTGAATACGCCCGAAGCGCTGGCTGACTTCCTGTCCAACTACGACGTTGACAAGGATGCCTTCATCAAGACATACAACAGCTTCGGCGTGAATGCGAAGATCCAGCAGGATCAGGCCCTGCTGAGAGGCGCGCGCGTCACCGGCGTACCGACTATGCTGGTAGATGGGAAGTATACGGTCAGCGCGGCCACCGCCGGCAGTCATGAAAAAATGCTGGAAGTAGTGGACTACCTCGTGAAAAAGGAGCGTGCTGAAAAATAACAAGTGAGGGGGTGAGCCCTCTCAACATGATCTCCGGGTGGATGTATTGCCATGTACCGACGCATCCAGAAACGCCTCAACGGCTGGATGGGCGTTCACGAAAGTCGCCGGGGTGCCTGCTCCGGTACTGACCACGTCCCGGAGTTTGAGCCCCAGCGTCATCTGCGCCTGTTAACCTTCAATATTCAGGTGGGTATCCAGACCGGCTCCTATCGGCACTATGTGACCCGCAGTTGGCAGCACTTTCTGCCCCACCGAAATCGAACCGACAACCTGGACCGGATTGCCAATCTGTTGCGCAACTACGATGTGGTTGCCCTGCAGGAGTGCGACGGTGGCAGTTTACGCAGTGGCTATATCAATCAGGTGCAGTACCTGGCCGAGGCCAGTGGCATTCCATACTGGCACCAGCAGCTGAACCGTAATCTGGGCCAGCTTGCCCAGCATAGCAATGGCCTGCTGAGTCGTTACCGCCCTCTCGACGTGACCGAGTACAGGCTCCCCGGGCTCATTCCGGGGCGGGGGGCGATCATCGCCCGCTATGGTGATATTGAAGACCCCCTGGTATTGGTAATGATGCACCTGTCCCTGAGCCGTACCGGGCAGAACCGGCAACTGGGGTTTATTCGCGAGTTGATTGCCGATTACAGGCACGTGGTGTTGATGGGGGATATGAATAATCATGCGGAGGAATTGCTCAGCCGGACCCCGTTGAGTCAGACCGACCTGATTCCGCTGCCGGACACCGCGCACAGTTTTCCCAGCTGGCGTCCGGAGCGTGCCCTCGACCATATCCTGGTGAGCCCGTCGCTGGAAATCCGGCGCTCGGAGGTGGTGAGCTACCCGGTGTCTGATCACCTTCCCATTGCGATGGATATCGCTCTCCCCAAGGGCTATCTGGAAAAGTTCCCGACATAAAAAAACCCGGCGTTCAGTGAAAGCCGGGTTCTTGAAACCGATCAGAATTACTTGATCTTGGCTTCCTTGTACGCAACGTGCTTGCGGACAACCGGATCGTACTTTTTGATCTCGATTTTTTCCGGCGTGTTACGCTTGTTCTTGTTGGTCGTGTAAAAATGACCAGTACCTGCTGACGAAACCAGCTTGATTTTCTCGCGCATGATGCGGCTCCTTAGAATTTCTCGCCGCGGGCACGAAGATCGGCCAGCACAGCGTCAATGCCTTTTTTATCGATGATGCGCATGCCCTTGGTCGAAACGCGCAGCTTCACAAAGCGCTTTTCTGCCTCAACCCAGAACCGATGGCTCTGCAGGTTCGGCAGGAAACGACGACGGGTATGGTTCATCGCGTGGGATACGTTATTACCAGACAGCGGGCGCTTACCGGTAACTTGACAGACTCTGGACATACTTGCCTCCGACCTGAGCTTTGGTCCTGAAAATACGAATTCGTTCAATCGCGCCTGTAACATGCTCGTCAGACGCTGCCAGCCCAGACTGTGTCAAACGCTGGCCTGCGCTCACGACGTTTTGGCACTGCCTGAAAATTAAGGGACGCCTTTATACCAGAACCGCGCCCTGAACGCAAAGAGAACCTCTGATCAGGTCTGTCGGTGAGTCCGCACATATCGTCAATAGACCTGGTCAGGGGTTCCGGGACATGGTTGGGGCATTAGCCAGGCGTTGCGGTGGGTGCAACGGCATCGATGGGGGCTGTTACATTAATCCCCGCTCAGCCAAAGATATTACCTCGCCATGCCCCACTACCATATGATCCAGTACACGGATGTCGACCAAGCCCAGTGCCTCGCGCAGCCGCCGGGTAAGGCTGATGTCGGCCTGGCTGGGCTCGGCTACGCCGGACGGGTGATTATGGGCGAAAATGACCGCCGCCGCATTGTAGTCCAGGGCCTGACGAACCACTTCCCGGGGGTAAACGGCAGCGCCGTCAATCGTCCCGCGAAACAGCTCCAGGTATCGAATGACGCGGTGGCGATTGTCGAGAAACAGCCCGGCGAAGACTTCATGGGGGTAGGTTCCCAGGCGGCTTCGCAAGTATGACCGGGTGTCTTCCGGAGAGCGCAGGGGGTCGCCCTGACGCAAGGGTTCGTCCATCACCCGGCGGGCCATCTCCATGGCGGCCTGTACCTGCGCGAATTTCGCCGTGCCCAGCCCTCGAACACCGCAGAAATGCCGTTGTGATGCGGTCATCAGACCGCGTAATCCGCCGAACTGGTCGATCAACTGGCGGGATAGTTCCATGACAGGCAGGCCAGTGGTGCCGGTGCGCAGGAATATCGCCAGTAATTCGGCGTCGGAAAGAGTTTCGGCGCCATGGGCCAGCAACCGCTCGCGGGGTCGCTCGTCCGTGGGCCAGGAAGAAACGGGCATGACGGTTTCCTTGTCGTGACAGAATGGATCGCCGGGCTGGCCGGCCAGAACCGGGTTGCGCGTCCTGCGCAGGTCGCAGTCTATCACGTTGGCCGGGCTGTCGGCAGAGCCCATCCGGTGTTATCTTAGGAAGCTTCAGAGCATGATCGGGGGCACGTCACCAGACTTGTTCAGAGGCTCCCCGGTATGATGGCGTCCGGCATTCGGCGTCGGGCGCTCAGTTCTTGCCAGGCACAGGAAACGAACAGATATGTCGCAGAGACGGATTCTGCTGGGTGTAACCGGCGGCATTGCCGCCTACAAAAGTGCGGAACTGGTTCGCCTGCTGAAAAAATCGGGCCACGAGGTGCGTGTGGTCATGACCGCGGGTGCGGAGGCCTTTGTAACGCCGATGACATTTCAGGCTCTGAGTGGCGAGCCGGTGCGAACCGGGTTGCTTGATCCTGCTGCCGAAGCCGGCATGGGGCATATCGAGTTGGCTAAATGGGCGGACCTGGTGGTCGTCGCGCCAGCCTCGGCGGATTTTATGGCCCGCTTCGCCAACGGTATGGCCGATGACCTTCTCACCACGATCTGTAGCGCCACCGAGTCGCCGATTGCGCTGGCGCCCGCGATGAACCAGGCGATGTGGAAAAACCACCGGACCCAACGCAATCTCGCATTATTGCAGGCTGATCCGCAGGTCACCCTGTGGGGGCCGGCGCTGGGTGATCAGGCCTGTGGCGATACCGGACCGGGCCGGATGCTTGAAGCCCTGGACATTGTCGACCGGGTCAATGCTCCGGCGGGGAGTGATCTGGCCGGACGGCGGGTCGTTATCACGGCGGGCCCGACCCGCGAAGCCATTGATCCGGTCCGCTATATTACCAACCACAGTTCCGGAAAAATGGGCTATGCTCTCGCGGAGGCTGCCCGGCGCGCGGGCGCACAGGTAACGCTGATCAGTGGGCCGGTGACGCTGGCCGCTCCGGACGGCGTGGACCTGCGTATGATTACCACCGCCGCCGAACTGCTCAAAGCCTCCGGGGCGGCGGTGGATGAGGGCTGTGATATTTTTATTGCCACCGCGGCCGTGGCGGACTATCGACCGGAGACCTGTGCGGAGCAGAAAGTCAAGAAAAGTGGCGAGCAAATCTCGCTCTCGCTGGTGCGTAATCCGGATATACTGGCTACCGTAGCGGCCCGGCCAGACGCGCCATTCATGGTTGGTTTCGCGGCGGAAACGTCTGATATCGAACGTTATGCCCTCGACAAGCTGACGCGTAAACGTCTGGCGATGATTGTGGCCAATGATGTCTCCCGGCCCGAGGTTGGTTTCAACAGTGACCAGAATGCGGTGACCGTTTTCTGGCCAGGCGGCCAGCAGTCGTTCGGGGCCCGGAGCAAAGTCGGCCTGGCTGTCGAACTGGTGGCGTTGATTGCGGATCGTTATCGGGCGGTGCGCGCTCAGTGAAGGTGCCCGTTTCAGCCAGCCTCAATACCCTTGATCAGGACCGTGTCATGCCCCGACCGACGTTTCAGATCCGGCTGCTTGATGCCAGGATCGGTGACAGTATTCCATTTCCCGCCTATGCTACGGACGGCTCCGCCGGCCTGGACCTCAGGGCCTGTCTGGACGCCCCCCTGACGCTGGAACCGGGTGACACCGAACTCCTGCGCACCGGGCTGTCGCTGCACATCGGTGACCCGGGTCTTGCGGCGATGATCCTGCCGCGCAGTGGGCTGGGTCACAAGCACGGAATTGTTCTGGGTAACCTGGTGGGATTGATCGATTCCGATTATCAGGGCGAGCTGATGGTATCCTGCTGGAACCGTGGCAACACGCCCTTCACGATTGAGGTCGGTGAGCGGGTTGCCCAACTTGTTCTGGTGCCGGTTGTGCAGGCGGACTTCGAGGTGGTTGGTCGTTTCGAATCCAGTACCCGTGGTGAGGATGGGTTTGGCTCGACCGGCAAGCAATAGACCAGTGAATCAACCGGGCGGGACAAGGGCCCCGAACAGCAGGGAACGAATCGCCAACTATACTTTGTGGTGTGTTGGGGCCTGGCGGGACACCAGACATGATGTTCTGGCCTGCCCGTTCAACGCAACGTCTGTACCTTTGACGGCGGTTCATATCGAGCGGACTCCACTATGAAATTCGGCAAGAAAAAAACGGCGGAAACCACCTCGGCAGCTGCTGACGACAAGCCCGGTAAAAACGCTAAACCGTCAGCCCGGGAATCCAGCCACAAGAAGCTTTCCGCGGTTGTCATGCAACAGGTCTTTATAATTCTGGTTGCGGGTATCGCGGCGTCGGCCATGCTGTATTTTCTGGTGATCAGGCCGGCCTCGGTGCAGAATCACCACAACCAGGCGCAGGTGGTCATTGACAATGCCGTAGCCAGGGTTGAACAACGCCTCTCGGTTCTCACCTCGCTGGTTGATGGCTACGCCACCCGGCCCATGGTCAGGCAGGCGGTCGGGGCAGACCGGGGATCAATTGGTGACATGGAAGCGGGCTTCTCAGGTCTGCTGCCCGAGGTCACCAGTGTCTTCCTGTTTCCGTACGGTGAAATTCCGGTTCGTGCTGATGCGGCGGGCAGTCTCGGTTTTGCCAGCCTGGATCTGGCGGGTCGGGCGGAATCCTCCAGACCGCTGGCGCCGGATGCGTTCCCCCGCGACGGTAAATGGTATATTCAGTTCGCGGCCCCGGTGAACAATGCGACCAGCCAGGCGGTCCAGGGCACCTTGCTGGTGATCATGGATGCAGCGGCACTGGCCCCGGCCCTGCAACCGGACTCACTGCAGTTGCCGGGTAAGCTGTCGCTGGTACTGACGGTCAGTGGTCAGCGCCAGACAGTGATCAGCCGCGGAACTGGTTCAGGGCCGGTGATCACGCGCCCGTTGTCGGCTCCCAACTGGACGCTCACCTACGCCCCGGCGGCAGATAGCTCGCCGGTGGTGAATCCGGCCATGGCTGTACTGGTGGTTCTGCTGCCGATGCTGGTCGCGGCAATCCTCATCTGGGTGCTGATGTCCCGGGCCCAGCGTGCTATCCGTCGTGACGTCGCAACGCTGATCCAGTGGGCCCATAAGGCGTTCGGTGGTGAGCGTGTGCGGCTGCCGGCCCTGCGCTGGGATATGGTGGCCTCGGTTGGTGAAGTTCTTCAGCGCCTCGCCCAGGCGGTGGATAAACGACTGGCCAAGGCCGCTGCCGCTAATGTCGAGCCGCAGCGGGCTGCCAGACGGTCCACCGAGCCGGAACCGGCCGAACCGATGTTCCAGGAAGGTGATGCACTGGACATCGACATGCTCGACGGCGACGAGGATGTACTGGGTTTCAGTGACCACAACGCCAGCCAGGGCACGGGCGGGTTGCAGGTGGAAGAAGCGCCGGCACCCGCAGTGCAGATGCCGTCATCAATCTTCCGGGCCTATGATATTCGTGGTGTGGTCGGCGATACCCTGACGCCGGAACGGGTTACCGTTATAGGTCAGGCTATTGGCAGTGAGGCCATCAGCCGACAGACCACCACCATTTGCATTGGCTACGATGGTCGCCACTCCAGTCCGGAGCTGGCCGATGCGCTTGCCCGGGGCATTTGTGCGACTGGCTGCGATGTCATTGAGCTTGGCGCTGTACCCACACCGGTACTTTACTTTGCAACCCATCACCTCCAGACCGGTTCGGGGGTTATGGTGACCGGTAGTCACAATCCGGCCAACTACAACGGTCTGAAAATAATGCTCGATGGCGAGACGCTGGCGGATGAAGCGATCCAGAAGCTGTTGCAGCGTATCAACAACGGAGATTTTGAACGGGGTCAGGGCAATCGTTCGGGCGACGACGTGCGACGTGCCTATCTCGATCGCATCATCGCAGATATCGCGGTGGCCGCCCCCCTCAAGGTGGTACTGGATGCGGGCAACGGCATCGCCGGTGAGCTGGGGCCGATTCTGGTGGAAGAACTGGGTTGTGACGTCATTCCGCTGTATTGCGAGGTGGACGGCGATTTCCCCAACCACCATCCGGATCCGGGCAAGCCGGACAATCTCAAGGATCTGATCCAGCGCGTAAAAACGGAGCAGGCCGATATCGGACTGGCGCTTGACGGCGATGGTGATCGCCTGGGTGTGGTGACCAACACCGGCAAAATTATCTGGCCCGATCGCCTGATGATGCTGTTCGCCCGTGATGTGGTCTCGCGCAACCCGGGAGCGGACGTGATTTACGATGTGAAATGCAGTCGGCGGCTGGCCACGGTCATCAGCCAGGCCGGTGGTCGTCCGGTCATGTGGAAGACCGGGCACTCGCTGATCAAGGCCAAGATGCGCGAAACCGGTGCCCTGCTGGCGGGTGAGATGAGCGGCCATGTATTCTTCAAGGAGCGCTGGTACGGCTTTGACGACGGGCTCTATTCGGCCGCGCGACTGCTGGAGATTCTGGGCATTGAGGATCGCACCAGTGAGGAAGTGTTCGAGGAGTTTCCGGATGACCTGAGCACGCCTGAACTCAACGTAGAGGTCACCGACGAGACCAAGTTCGAGTTGGTGGATCAGCTGAGTGAGCAGGGTGATTTCGGTGAGGGCAACGTCAACACCATTGACGGTGTGCGGGTAGAATTTCAGGACGGCTGGGGTCTGTGTCGGGCGTCGAACACCACGCCGGTGCTGGTGCTTCGTTTTGAGGCCGAATCAGAGGATGCCCTGGAAAAAATCAAGGCGGTGTTCCGGAACAATCTCAAACGGCTGGCGCCCGACCTGGAACTGAACTTCTGAGGGGGCACCTGTCGTTAAACATCGGCAGGACCGTCCGGGCATTGTCCGGTCGGCCAACGAATTCAACCCCGGGACTCTCTGAACTAGCGGATTACCGATTCTGCAATCGTTGAGAGAGTCCCTGACAGCAAAAGGCAAAACGAATGGCACTGGATCGTGAAACGGCCATGCAGGTTGCAGCGGTGCTCAGCAAGGGGCTGCCCTACATCCAACGGTTCACCGGCAAGACGGTGGTTATCAAGTACGGCGGCAATGCCATGGAAAACGAGGAGCTCAAAAGCAGCTTCGCCCGGGATATGGTGTTGATGAAGCTGGTCGGCATCAACCCGATCGTGGTTCACGGTGGTGGCCCGCAGATTGGTGAGCTGCTTGAGCGTCTGCACATCCAGTCCCGGTTTGTTGATGGGATGCGGGTGACTGACAAACAGACCATGGACGTGGTGGAAATGGTGCTGGGCGGTCAGGTCAACAAACAGATCGTGTCGCTGATCAACAAGCAGGGCGGCACCGCGGTGGGCCTGACCGGCAAGGATGCGAATCTGATACGCGCCCGCAAGCTGGAAGTGCTCAGCAAGTCTGATGAATTTGCCAAACCGGAAATCATCGATATTGGCCATGTCGGCGACGTCGAAAGTGTCAACGTGGAAGTTATTGATATGCTGACCCGCAGCAACGTCATCCCGGTGATAGCACCCATTGGCGTGGGGCCTGACGGGACGTCGTACAATATCAATGCGGACCTGGTGGCCGGCAAGGTTGCAGAGGCCATGCGGGCCGAAAAGCTGATTCTGCTGACCAATGTGTCCGGCCTCAAGAGCAAGGAGGGCAGGGTGCTGACGGGCCTGACGGCGTCCCAGGTCAATGCGCTCATCGACGACGGCACGATTCACGGCGGTATGCTGCCCAAAATCCGCTGTGCGCTGAGCGCCGTCGAACAGGGTGTCCGGACCTCGCATATCATTGATGGACGAGTCGCGCACGCCACGCTGCTGGAAATTTTCACCGACGAGGGCGTGGGTACACTGATCTCTCGCGGTTAGACAACGCCGGCAGACGCAATCAGAGTTTCCCCTGGATACACGGATCGAGTGTTTCCCTCGCCCCGGACCATGATCGACCTGCGCCAAAAGCCCGGAACGGCGTCGTCGTTCCCGGTCGGTGGCCGGGGCGGGTGCCAGATTGGAGGTTGGCATGAAGAAACTGTTGTGGTTTGTGCTGGTGGTGGCACTGCTGGGCTACGGCGCTTTCAAAGGCACCGCCTGGTATTTTACGCACCAGGCCCTGGAAGCGTCGCGCGGGGCGGCAGCGTTCGAAGGTGTGGTCTCTGCCAAAAGCCTCCACTCGGGGCTGTCCGGTACGGTCACCCTGGATCACGCCCGCTATCAATTGTTCCGTATGACCGAGCCGGTGACCGCGGAGACCGTGCATTTTCAGACATCGTCTCCCGTTGCCCTGGCGCGATCCCTGAGTGTGGCAAAGGCGCTGCCACCAACATGGCGGGTCGTCATGGATGGACTTGAGCTCAAGCTGGATCCGGCCATGCTCAAGGGCTGGGTCGTCGCCGGTGACCACGAGGCCGATCGTGCGCTGTTCAGTCCCGTGTGCGCCCCGGACCACCGACAACAACTGGGCAGTGGCGACCTGATCCGCATGGGGGTACCGGCTCTGACCGGTGATGCGACCATCGAGCAGGGCCCGGATGAGCTGCGGCTTGATCTGAACACCGCCGAGGCGGGCAGCCTGGAGGTGCACTGGCCTGATGCCCGGCTGAGTCTGGCCGACCCGGGTGCCGTCCTCGACAGCAGTGACGAAGTCGCTCGGGTGACCTTGCGGGATGCTGGCCTGATGCGGAAAGTCACCGCCTATTGTGCCCGGGAATCTGACATGGAAGTCACGGCCTGGGCCGATCTGGTGACCCGCTCATTTCGTGAGGGCCTGAACGCCCGTGGCTATGAACCCAGTAAACAGTTGCTGGCGCTCTACCGTCAGTGGCTGACAGAAGGTGGCGAGCTCGAACTGGATCTCCGTCCCGGTGACGACACCTGGGGCCTGCCGGTCAATCAGCCGGGCGCCGGGGAGGAAGGTCAGGCCGAATTGTCGGTTCACTACAATCAGGCCAGGGTGCCCGGCGTCTATCTGACACCCTGGAACCCGCCCGCAACCCCGGAGCAGGCCTTGGCCAAGGTCGATGCGAGCGGGGATTCCGGCGCCCAGGCGGACACCGGTCCGGCCTGGTATGTCAGTTCCGCGGCCGCGGCGGCACCCTGGCTTGATCGTGCGGTGAGGGTTACGCTGGAGAACGGGCGTGTGGTGGAGGGGCGACTGGCCGGGATCACCGATGAGCGCCTCAACATTGCCCGCAAGACCGACGGTGGCGAGGTGGCGTACCCGATCCCCCTGAAGGCCATCTCCCGCTTTGAGGTCTGGCGCCGGGCGGACGATACCGGCAAGCCGGTGAGTCCATCAGAGCCGGCCGGAACACCCGGTTAGCCGGCCCGGTCGTCAGCCGCTGAGCCGGGTGCGAACACTGAACCCGTGCCGTCGAACAACCAGTGACAGGAGGCATTATCATGTCGTCACACACCAGGTCAGAATCAAACCCGCCGGGCATCCACGACATGCTGACCCGGCTGATTTCCCTGCCCTCCATAAGCAGTGCCTCGGCAGACTGGGATCATAGCAACGAGGCTGTCGTGCGTACGCTGGCCGACTGGCTCGAACCCATGGGATTTCAGTGCGACATTCTGCCGGTGCCTGGTATGCCGGGTAAATACAACCTGATTGCGACCCTCGGCTCGGGGCCGGGCGGTCTGGTGCTGTCTGGCCATACTGATACCGTGCCTTTCGATGATCAGCGCTGGCAGAGTGATCCGTTCAAACTGACCGAGCGGGATGACCGCTGGTATGGCCTGGGCACCTGCGACATGAAAGGTTTTTTTGCCCTGGCCATCGAAGCCGCCCGGGCCTTTGTGGGCAAGTCCCTGAAGCAACCGCTGATCATCCTCGCGACCGCTGACGAGGAAAGCTCGATGAATGGAGCCCGGGCGCTGGCGGAGGCTGGTCGACCCAAGGCCCGTTATGCGGTCATCGGCGAGCCGACCAGCCTGCGTCCGGTCAGGATGCACAAGGGCATCATGATGGAACGTCTGGTGTTTGAGGGGCGGTCTGGCCACTCTTCGGACCCCTCGCTGGGAAATAATGCCCTGGAGGGGATGCAGGCCGCGATGACGGAGCTGCTGTCGCTGCGGAATGACTGGCAGGCCAGGTACCGGAACCCGAATTTCAGGGTCCAGGTACCGACCCTCAATCTGGGCTGTATTCACGGAGGGGATAACCCGAATCGCATCTGCGCTCGCTGCGAGTTGCAGTTCGACCTGCGGCCACTGCCCGGAATGGAGATGGACGAGTTACGTCAGGCGATCCTTGACCGACTGCAGCCGTTGGCACGCTCGCGGGATCTGTCCATGGTGTTTGAGCCTCTGTTTGACGGAGTGCCGCCGTTTGAAACTCCGGCGGAAGCCGATCTGGTGCGTACCTGTGAGCGACTGACCGGACAGACCGCAGAGGCGGTGGCGTTTGCCACCGAAGCACCCTGGCTGCAGCGGTTGGGTCTGGAAACGCTGGTGATGGGACCAGGCTCCATTGACCAGGCTCATCAGCCGGATGAGTATCTGGCGTTGTCTCAGGTGGACCCGGCCGTGCGCTTGCTGACCGATCTCATCCGCCATTATTGCCTGGACGAGACCGGCCTGAACGACTGACGGCGACGACTGACCCTATATCTGCAGGAGCAGAGTTTTGAAATCCAACGACTGGTTGCATGGTTTCCGCCACTCATCACCCTACATCAACGCCCATCGCGGACGTACCGTTGTGCTGACGCTGGGGGGGGAAGCCATAGCGCATGACAACCTGATCAATATTATTCACGACATTACCCTGCTCAGCAGTCTGGGTATCCGGCTGGTTGTGGCCTTTGGTGCCCGGCCGCAAATCCAGAGCCGGCTGGATGAAGCAGGTCTGGAATCCGCGTTCCACGCAGGCCTGCGGATCACCGGCGAAGAGCAACTGCCGTGTGCGCTGCAGGCCATCGGTGCGCTGCGCTCGCATCTTGAAAGCCTGTTGTCCATGGGGCTGGTGAACTCGCCGATGCACGGCGCCCGTATCCGCGTCAGCAGCGGTAATTTTGTCACCGCCCGGCCTGTGGGGGTGCTGGGCGGCATCGACCATGGTTATACCGGTCGCGTCCGGCGTATCGATGTCAGCGGTATCGAAAAGCTGCTGGAGATGGGGCACATTGTCCTGCTGCCACCGCTTGGCTATTCCCCGACCGGTGACGCCTTCAACCTGTCCTACGAAGACGTGGGAAGCCAGGTGGCTGCCGCGTTGCAGGCTGAAAAACTGATTATATACAACGCCCACACCGGGGTGCTCAATGAGGCCGGTGAACTGGTGCGGGAACTGACTGTCCGTCAGGCCTGTGATCTGCTGGCAGGCGCTGAAGGCTCCGACAGGGATTTGCTGAAAGCTGCCTGCGATGCCTGTGTCAAAGGCGTCCGCCGGGCCCACATTATCAGCTACAGCGACGATGGCGCCCTGCTGGAAGAGCTGTTTACCCGCGATGGTTCGGGCACGCTGGTCAGTGATGATAACTACGAGCAGATCCGCGGCGCCCGGGTGGAAGATATCGGCGGTATCGTTGAACTGATTCAGCCGCTTGAGGAACAGGGTATTCTGGTGCGGCGCTCCCGGGAACTGCTGGAAACTGAAATTGACTGCTTTGTGGTAGCCGAACGGGATGGCACTGTCGTTGGGTGTGCCGCGCTGTATGCCTATCCAGAGGATCAGGTCGGTGAGCTGTCCTGTTTTGCGGTCAGCCCCGCCTATCGCCGGTCGGGCCGGGGCGATGATCTGTTGGCGATGGTGGAGAGCCGTGCCCGGAGTCAGGGCATCGGCAAGCTGTTTGTGTTGACCACCCAGACCGAGCATTGGTTCCGCGAGCGAGGATTTCTGCCATCGACGGTACAGTCGCTGCCTGGCCCGAAGCTGGCCAGCTACAACACGCAGCGAAATTCAAAAGTGTTTGTCAAGATTCTCCTTTGAGTCTGGTGCCCCTTAACGCAAGTTGCTCCAGCCGGGCGTGCCTTTGCGCCCCCGGCATTTCAGCGAGTTTCCGAACGGCGTCATAGAACGCGGCAAAATGGCCGTGCTGTTCGCGCAACAGTTCCCGGAATGCTGGCACGTACTGGTTGTATTGCCGGAACAGGGCGATGTTGGCGTTATTCAGGACCGGCACGGGGCGCCCAAAGGGCCCGGCCTGCGCCCAGTCCTCCTGCAGTGATTGATAATCCGAGCGCAGTTGGGTGAGCAATGCGGACTTGCGAGCTTTCAGCGTATGTTCGGTTAACTCATTCGACTGGCTATAGAGAGCCTGGAGCCTGGCCGACGTAGCCTGGACCAGAGCCAGGGTCTGCCGGCGGTGGTCCAGCCTTGTCAGGGTCTGCTGGAACCGGTCGGCCTCACCCTGGCGGGTCAGCCAGCGTTTGAGGCCTTCCAGTTCGACGGCGGTGGCAAAGCTTTCATTAAAGGCCGTATCGTTGTCGATATACACTACCTTGTGACTGAGTTCGTGAATGATCAGCGCCGCCATCCGGTCGTCAGGTAGACGGGTGAAACCGGTGTGAATGGGGTCGTCGAACCAGCCCAGGGTCGAGTACGCGGTGACGCCTCCGATGAACGTATCGTAGCCTTTGGCGTTGAATTCGGCCTGCTCCGAGCGGGCGTCCTGCAGATCGAAATAGCCCCGGTAGGCCTGGCAGCCGATAAACGGGTAACACCATTTATAGGGTTTGAGCGAATAGGCGGGGACAGCGACCAGGTTAACCACAACGTATCGTCGGTCCAGATTGACGTAGTCCGCAAAGGTGTCTCCGACAGGAAGCGACAGGGTATCACGGGCAAACTCCCGGACTTTCACCGCGGTGGTCAGTGACTGGCGCAGCGCTGTCGGCGTCGACGGGTCCGCCAGGACTTCCGGGATGGGAACGCGCTCGGACAGCAAGGCCAACTGTCCCCGTATGGCCTGGCTGTAAAAATGACTGCTGGTACAGCCACTCAGCCCTATAATCAGTAGCGAAAGTAGATGGATCTGACTAAGCTGTCTCATGCGCTTCCTTAAACCCAAAGCGTGAACGCTATACTATCAGGGTTCGGTCCGGTGCGCCGAAATCGCTCCGGTTAGCCAGACCGGGAAACGGATCGGGGGCTTTTGTTCCAGCGACGACGGCACGCGGAGCGAAGACTGATTCGTAAAAGCACCATGCCTTTTTCAATTCGCCACTATTTCGCCATAATCAGGTAGTCAATGGATCCGAAGGAACGCCGCGCCAATCCTCGCCAGCCTATAAAACTGGCTGCTCAACTGGTTGTGGGGCAGGGTGAGAGCTGGCCATGCCAGATATCCGATTTCTGCGCCGAGGGGTTGTTCATCCGCTATTCGGCGGATACCGCCCGCAAACTTGATCGTCATCACGTCCGGACCGGCAGCGATGAAGTTGGCGTCCGGTTTCGCGGTGCGGATGGCAAATCCCGCCATGAATTGACTGCACGGATTGTTCGCCAGATGGACGGCGCGATAGGCGTCGAGTTTACCCGCCCCAACCCGCAGGCGGTCGAGGCGATGCTCGTCCAGTGTGGCGCCGACAGGAATCAGGATCGGGTGTCTCTGAAGCCGCCCAGTGAGCGGGTTCAGTTTGTGCTGCGCCAGTGCGCCAGAACCATGGTCGATCATATCGAGCCGCTGATGGACGCCTGTTTTGTGCAGACGGCCGAGGCGCTCAGGCAGGCGGCCCAGACCGCCGGTAACGATCAGCAGGCGAATGAGATGATCGACACAGCCGGCCAGATTCCTGCCCGGCAACGGGTAATCTGGCAGCAGATGCAGCAGGCGCTGGAATCGCCGCTCAAGCCTGAGCGCAAGGGTGCTCCCGGCATGGAGTTGTCGCTGGTCGACAAGAGTGAATTTGAAGACTGGCTCACCATCAAGGTCATGGTGACCAAGGCAGATACCCAGTACCGCGGTGATTTGCTGCAGTTGAAAATGCGGTTCGACAAACTGGCGATCAGCAATGCAACCGGACACCATAATCCCCTGGGGCCGGCGCTGATCTGTGATGCATTCCATCAGGGTTTGCAGCATCTCAAGGCCAGCCGGCAGATTGAGAAACTGTGCCTTCGCGTCTTTGAGGCCAACGTCCTTCAGGCGTTGGGCCCCCTCTACAAAGCGCTCAATGACATTCTGATCCGCCATGGCGTGTTGCCGGACCTTGACCTGAGCAAATACCTCAGTGAGCGCAGTACCGGGCCGGAGCCGGAAAAGCCCCGGCCCCGCGAGCAGAAGCCTGCGCCGGCGACCGTGGAGACGGCAACAACGGATACCGACACCGGGCAGGATGCGGGCCAACCGGAACCGGTCCCGGTTGATCCGTCGATTCGGCAGGCGGGTCAGGCCTCGGCCGGGTTCCGGAGCTATTCCCGGGCGGCCCAATCGGCCTTTGCGACCGTGCGAAACCTGCTGGGGACCCTCAGTGCCAGCCGTCTCAGTCGTGGTGATCCGGAGCCTGTCCTGTTTGAGCCCCGGGCGCGCCCGCTCTCGGCCGGTGAATTCCAGCGGGAACTTCAGCAGTTGCAGTCCGAGTCGGTGGATGCCGGTACCGTGGATGCTTCCCTTAAGGATCGCGTGGTGGAGCGGGTCAAGGCCGGTGGCGCCCATGCCCTGGACGAAGAACAACAGGGTACGCTGGATGTGGTCGACCGCTTTTTCCGCAGTGTGGTAGAGAGCCCGAGACTGAGTGAGACCGCTCAGCAACAACTGCGGCAGTTGGAGGTGCCGGTTCTGAAAGTGGTGCTGCGGGATCGTGACTTTTTCGACGATCAGGCCAGTCCGGTGCGAGGGGTGATGAACCGGCTGGCACAGTTGGGTATCAAGGGTGGCCGAATGAATCCGGTCATCCAGCGCCGGGTTGATGACCTGATTGCCCGGATCAGGACCGATTTCGAACAGGACACCCGGGTTTTCGAGAGCGTGCAGGGCGAATTGGATCAACTGATTGATCGGCAGAATCTGGTATACCGTCGCAACGTGGAGCGGGTGGCCGCGGCGGCAGAGGGGTCCCAGAAGGTATCAGAATCCAAACAGGCAGTGAAAGAAGCGCTGGAGCAGCGGCTGGCCGGGCGCAAGGTGCCACGTGCCGTGGTGAGCCTGCTCAACGGGGGCTGGCGCGATCTGTTGTCACTGACCTGGATCCGGCAGGGGCCGGAAAGCGCACTGTGGCAGGATTATCTGTCGGTGGTGGATTCGCTGCTGATGTTCGGCGATGACCCGGACAGTTCGGTGAATCTGCCCGAATTGTTGCGTATGATCCAGGACGGGCTGGCGTCGATCTCCAGCAACCACATACCGTCGTCCCAGATTCGGGACGAGCTGAAACAGTTTCTGGTGCGTAAGCCGGAAGCGCCGGTTGAGCGGGTGGATATTCCTGCGCTCAGGGAGCCGGATGAACGGGAGCTGAAAAAGACCCAGCGTGAGCAGCAGGGTTTACAGCGCTGGATAAACCGGGCCCAGAAACTGCGTACCGGTGACTGGATGCGGGATCAGGAAAAGCCTGATCAGCCCCAGTACATCCGTGTGGTCTGGATTGCTCGCAGTTTCAGTCGGTTTGTGTTCGTCAACCATCAGGGTATGCGTGTCGTGGAGCTGGGCCTGGAAGATCTGGCGCGGCAGATGCGGCAGGGTATTGTGGTACCCGATTCGTTGTATGAACGTCCGCTCGTTGATGAGAGTATCGACCGGATGGTCCGGCAGGTCTACGATCAGTTGTCCTGGGCGTCTACCCACGATGAATTGACGGGTCTGCTTTCCCGGCGCGAATTTGAACGCATGCTTGAGCAGCAACTGACGCGTCACGAAGATGAGCGTGTACTGGTCAGGCTGGATCTTCGTCAGTTCCGGTTGCTGAATGACACCGCCGGATTCAGTGCCGGTGATCAGGCCATCAGGCAGGTTGCCGACATTTTGCGAGAACAGGTCGGGGACGGTATGCCACTGGCCAGGCTGGTGGGTAACGAATTCGGATTTCTGCTGCCTGCTGAAAAGGGCGAAAATCATACCGGTGCGATTATCAAAGCAGTCGAGGCGCTGGTGTTGAGCTTTGACGGCAAGCAGCACCGGTTATCGGCCAGCGCGGGTATTGCCCCCGCGTTGCCGGCACTGGCCACGGGCGAGCGCTGGCTGCGCGCCGCGGAAGAAGCCTGCAAAACCGCCAAAAAGCAGGGTAATGGTCGCTGGACGGTTTACAGTCTGGACGCGGAGGGTCAGGCTCAGCAGGAACAGATTGCCGCCAAAGTGGCGGGGCTGGGCAACCTGGACGAAGAGCGCATGCTGCTCCGGTGTCAGCGGATTATTCCGTTGCAACCACAGACACGTATGGCCACGCAGTACGAAGTGCTGATCAGCATGTATGACGATGGCGGTAACCTGATACAGGCCGCCGAGTTCGTTCGTATGGCCGAGCGTTATAATCGTATGCAGGCCGTCGACCGCTGGGTTGTCGGGCACATGCTGGACTGGCTGAGAGATACCGCGCCGGATACCTCCCATATGGGGGGCGTGTGTATCAACCTGTCTGGCTATTCGCTCAATGATGAGTCGCTGCTGGAATTCATTTATGACAAGCTGAGCCAGAAAAATGCCCCCATTGAGCGGCTCTGGTTTGAAATTACCGAAGCTGCCGCTATCAATAACGTCCAGAATGTGGCCGAATTCATGGAGGAAATGAAAGAGCTGGGTTGCCGGTTCTGTCTGGGTAATTTTGGCAGTGGCCCCATGTCCTACCAGTTTATGCGTTCGCTGCCAGTGGATTTGATCAAGCTGGATGGCGCCTTTACCCAACAGGTAACGGACAGCGATACCGACCTGGCGATGGTCCGTTCCATGGTCGACATGGCGCACTATATGGACCGCGAGGTGATAGCCTCTCAGGTGGAAACCCGCGAAGCGCTGGACGCCCTGCGTCAGTTGGGTGTGGACTACGCTCAGGGCTATGTCATCGAAAAGCCCAGATTGCTCAGCAGTCTCAACTGAGCACTGGCGCCGCGGGCTGAGTCAGCAACCGCCAACAGGTCAGGAAGTGTTATGTCACGACGCCACCCCGTTATCGCGGTCACCGGCTCTTCCGGTGCCGGAACCACCACCACGGGCCGGAGCTTCAGCCGTATTTTCGCTACCGAAGGTATCTGTGCGGCGATGGTCAGCGGCGACAGCTTCCACCGCTATACCCGTGATCAGATGGTGCGGCTGGCCGCGAAGGGTCAGTTTGGCGCGCGTAATCACTTTGCCCTCGAGGCCAACCACATCGACAAACTCGAGGCGTTGTTTTACGACTACGGCCACACGGGTAGCGGCCAGTTCCGGCGCTATGTGCACGATGAAGACCGCGAGCTGGTGAAAAGCGGCCATGAGCGGGGCAGTTTCACCGCCTGGTCCGCCCTGCCGGCGGACACCGACCTGCTGTTCTACGAGGGCCTGCACGGTGGTGTTATCAGCCCCACCTATAACATTGCCCAGTATGTTGACCTGCTGATCGGCGTGGTGCCGATCGTCAACCTGGAATGGATCCAGAAGATCCGTCGTGACACCTATCAGCGAGGTTATTCCGAGGAGGCCGTGGTCCAGACCATCATTAACCGGATGGACGACTATGTACACGACATCGTGCCGCAGTTCTCCCGAACCCATATCAACTTTCAGCGCATTCCGCTGGTGGATACGTCCAACCCGTTTGTAGTCCGTGATGTGCCGACCGAAGATGAGAGTCTGGTGGTGATCCGCTTCCGGGCGCCGGCCGGTGTGGACTTCCCCTATCTGTTGCGGATGATCAGTGGCAGCAGCCTGTCCCGTCACGACACCCTGGTGATACCCGGTCCCAAACTTTCCCTGGCCATGGACCTGATCATGCGACCGATGGTGCTGGAACTGATGGCGCAAAAACCCTTTGCATAAAACGCCCCCGCAACCCGTGCCGGAAACCGGCGTGAGTTGCGGGGGTGGCTGTTACGCCGTCAGGCGACCCTCCCGATAATCCTGAAGTGTCTGTTCGATCTCCTCGCGGCTGTTCATGACGAATGGGCCATACTGGACAATGGGTTCACCGATCGGCTTGCCGGCGATCAACAGCAGTCGGGCTCCGGCCGGGCCGGCGGTCAGGCTGATCTCGTTACCGTCGGCTAGAACGCTGGCAGCGCTCAGGGTCAGGGCCTCGTCGTTGAGGGTTGCGGCGCCGTCGTAAAGATAGACCAGGCCGGCCAGCATCGCCGCCACCGGCAGCGTGACGGTCGCCAAGGGCGACAGGTGAATGTCTGCATACAACGGCTGCGTGGCACCACCGGTGACCGCCCCATCGTGGCGCTGTCCGGCCAGTTCCATCTGCCCTGCGACCAGCTTCAGATGGCCTCCGTCGAAGGCAACGTCCGGAATCTCCTCGGGCTGGATATCGCGGTAGCCGGCCGGGCACATTTTGTCCGCGGCCGGCAGATTCAGCCATAGCTGGAAGCCGCGCATGATGCCTTCTTCCTGTTGCGGCATTTCCGAGTGAATGATGCCCCGTCCGGCGGTCATCCACTGGACCCCGCCGTTTCTCAGGTCGCCCTGGTTGCCCAGGTGATCCTCATGAAGCATGTGGCCTTCGATCATGTAAGTCACGGTTTCGAAGCCCCGGTGCGGGTGCGACGGGAACCCGGCGATGTAGTCAGCGGCCTGATCAGAACCGAATTCATCGAGCATCAGGAACGGGTCCATTCGCACGTGCTGACTCTGACCAAGGGACCGTTTGATTCTGACCCCGGCACCATCGGATGTCTCAATGGCCGGAATAATGCGTTTGATTGAGCGCGATGTCATATCACACCTCCAGGTAGCCCGTTGTCCACTATATGACACTATTAGACGTCGATCTTGTTGGGGAAGAAATCGAAGAGTTCTGGAGGAGTTGTTCGAAAATTCTGAATGCCCGGCAGTGCACGGATAACGGGCTGCCGGGGGCCGGATTACTCGACGTTTCGGGAGTAGAATATTTCCAGCATTTCACGCTTCAGGCGCTCTTCAATGGACTGTGCCTCTTCGGCCCCGAGATCGCTGGCGTTGACGCCAAAGACATAGTTATCGAGCTTGAAGTTCTTGAGCATCATTTTGGTGTGAAACATGTTTTCCTGATACACGTTCACATCAATCATCTGATAGGCGTTCTGGGTATCCTCGGTCAGATAGTTCTGGATCGAGTTGATGTCGTGATCGATGTAGTGCTTGGTGCCATCCACATCCCGGGTAAAGCCGCGCACGCGGTAATCCACCGTCACCACGTCTGAATCAAAGCTGTGGATCAGATAGTTCAGCACTTTCAGAGGAGATATCAGGCCACAGGTTGACACGTCGATGTCGGCCCGGAAGGTGCTGATGCCCTCGTAGGGGTGGCTTTCCGGATAGGTGTGCACGGTCACGTGGCTTTTGTCGAGGTGAGCAACGATGGTATCCGGCAGGGGGCCCGGGGATTCCTCGTTGTCAGGTTCGCCGTTGGTCAGTTCGTGCTCGGCGATGAGCATGGTTACCGAGGCACCGTGGGGCTCGTAGTCCTGACGGGCAATGTTGAGCACATTGGCGCCGATGATCTTGACCACGTCGGACAGGATCTGGGTCAACCGCTCTGCATTGTACATCTCATCAATGTAATCGATGTAGGCTTCACGCTGCTCTTCAGTCTGCGCGTAACAGATGTCGTAAATATTGAAGCTTAGCGACTTGGTCAGGTTGTTGAACCCATGTAACTGAAGTTTGTTTTCCATGTTCAGCTCCCCCAGGATGATGGAGATGAATGACAGTGGTCATGCCTGCGGGTGCATGCCTGTTTGTGTTCGACACTGAGGCCGCCACCGACTACCGAGCAGGCTGGTCACCTTTTGTGCAGGCCGGCGGGAGAGGGTGCGTATTATGCACACCGCACGGTTTTTTGGATAGAGCCGCAAGCATATTTTAACATCCGTAAAGACCGGAACGATGGTGGCAACCCGGCACTGTCGCGCGCGCTCTTTTTACCCTCCCGGCAACCCGCACATCATGGTCGCGGAGGCGCCTTCACCCCTCGTGAATCTCGAAACTGTGGGTAATCTGAACCCCGGCCTGTTCCAGCATGATCGACGCCGAGCAGTATTTTTCCGCGGACAGGCTGACAGCCCGTTTGACCAGATTCTCTTTGAGCTGATGACCGGTGACGACAAAGTGCAGATGAATCGCGGTAAACACCGCTGGCACGGTGTCAGCCCGCTGCGCCTCCAGTTCTGCCCGGCAGTCCGTCACCTGTTGACGGCTTTTCTGGAGAATGCTCATGACGTCAAATGATGAGCAGCCACCCAGCCCCATCAGCACCATTTCCATCGGACGGGGGCCCAGGTCACGGCCACCGTGATCCGGGGGGCCGTCAAGCTGCACGGTGTGGCCGCTGCCGCTGTTGGCCTTGAAGCTGGCGTTGCCGGTCCAGTTAATGGTTGCTTTCATATCCGTTGACTCCTTCGATCTGAATGCGGCGATGCTATCACAACGCGCCTGTGGCAGGCACAGTCCGGGACCGGCAGAGCAAATGCCGGTTTCTGATCTATACTGTGGGGCAGACGCCGGTCTGGCGTCACGCTGACAGCTCGAGACGTTCCGGCCATCCGTTTGAATTCTCTCGTCGGCGCGTGTAGTGGGTCCGGGCCAGTCGCTTGCCGGTTGCCCAAACCCGGGCATCTTGCTATAAGTTGCTCCGCCGACAGCATTGATCATGTCATTGCCGGGCCGCCGTTTCCATTATCGGGCAGGGCCGCCTGTCGGTCAGCGCATCAAGACCCGCACGGACAGCAGGGATGACAACAATACCGGGATTCGCCAGTTAAGGAGGCACGACTCGCATTATGGCTACTATCGTCAAGCCGGTTGAGCAGAAGACAAAACACCTCGATTATTTCCTTTCACAGTGTCATCGTCGGCGCTATCCCGCCAAAAGTACGATTATTTACGCGGGCGACAAGAGCGACTCACTGTTTTACATCGTCAAAGGTTCCGTCACCGTTATTATAGAAGATGACGACGGGCGTGAGATGATCATGGCTTACCTGAACGCCGGAGATTTCTTCGGTGAGATGGGGCTGTTCGACAATATGGATTCCCGCAGTGCCTGGGTCAAAGCCAAGACCGAATGCGAAGTGGCCGAGATCAGTTACACCAAGTTCCGGGAAATTGCCCAGCAGGATCCGCGGGTGCTCTATTTCATCGGGGAACAAATGGCAACCCGCTTGCGCCAGACTACCCGCAAGGTGGGCGATCTGGCCTTTCTGGATGTCACCGGCCGGGTTGCCCGCACACTGCTCGACCTGAGCAAAGAGCCCGATGCCATGACCCATCCGGACGGCATGCAGATCAAGATTACGCGCCAGGAAATCGGCCGCATCGTTGGCTGTTCACGGGAAATGGTGGGCCGGGTGCTGAAGACGCTGGAAGATCAGGGACTGGTACAGGTCAAGGGCAAGACCATGGTGGTGTACGGCACCCGCTGACATGAACCGGGCCAGGCGGGCGGTCACCACCGGTCGTCAGTCTGGCCCGCCAGATAGGTCTCAAACTCGTCGGCGGGCAGCGCCCGGGAAAACAGATAGCCCTGGCCATAGTCACAACCAATACTCACAAGGGCCTCACGCTGAGCCTCTGTCTCGACGCCTTCGGCAATGACGTTCAGTCCGAGTTTGTGGGCCATCATCACAATGGCCTCGCACAGTGCCAGGTCATTGGAGTCGGACACCAGGTTACGGATGAACGACTGGTCAATTTTGAGAAAGTCGATATCAAACCGCTTCAGATAGGACAACGCAGAATAGCCGGTGCCGAAATCGTCGATCGAGACCTGAATGCCGGCATCCCGGAACCGGAACAGCTTGTCCGCCACTGCTGGCATGGCATTTAGCAGCAGACCTTCAGTGATTTCCACGTTGATCCGGTCTGGGCTCAGTCCAAGGGTATCCAGATGGGCCAGCCAGTCATCAATAACCAGAGCATCACTCTGGAACTGTACTGGCGACATGTTCACCGAAACCTGCAAGGCAATGCCCCGTCGCGACCAATCGGCAACCCAGCGGGCCGACTGTCGCAATACCCAGTCACCAATACCCACAATGAGACCGGTTTCTTCGGCGAGAGGGATAAACTCGTCGGGGCCAATTCGTCCACGGGTAGAGTGGTTCCACCGTAACAGGCTTTCCACCTTACTGACCTGATTATTGCTCAGGTCGATAATGGGCTGATAATGAAGTTCGAACTCATTGGCGCCCAGAGCATTACGGAGGTCATTAATCAGCGTCAGCCGGTGTTGGGTCAACTGATGAAGCGACTGGGTGAAATAGCAAAGCCGGTTGCGGCCCTGCTGCTTGGCTGCGTACATGGCTTGATCGGCGTTACTCAGCAGTTGGTGGACATCATTGGAGTCGTCCGGGCACATGGTGATGCCAATGCTGGCTGAGATGTACAGTTCGTGGGTATGAACCTGAAAGGGGTTGGCCAGGGTCGTAATGATCTGTTGGGTCACCCGTTCGGCATCGCGGGAATGGATGATGTGGGTGAGGATGACGGTAAATTCGTCGCCCCCGAGTCGTGCCACTGAATCTGACTCCCGAATACAGGCCTGTATCCGCTCTGCGGCGGCCACCAGGAGCTGATCGCCAACATGATGGCCCAGCGAATCATTTATGTCCTTGAAATGGTCCAGATCAATGAACAGCAGGGCGAGCCGGGAATGATCCCGGTGGACGTTGCGAATCTCCTGTTCCAGTCGTTCATGAAACATATACCGGTTGGGCAGGTTGGTCAGGAAGTCAAAATTGGCCTGGCGCCAGATCAGTTCGTCTGAACGAACTTTATTGGTGATGTCCGAGGCTTGTGCGACGTGGCGGAGGATCTGGCCGTTATCGTCGCGGATCGCGTTAATGGTCAGCCACGCCGGAAAAATTTCACCGTTCCTGCGCCGGTTCCATATTTCGCCCTGCCAGGAGCCCTTGTCACGGAGCGCGCTCCACATGGCGTCGTAAAAGGCCGGTTCATGGCGGCCTGAGCGCAGAATAGAAGGGCTTTTGCCGCGTATGTCCTCGAGCGTGTAACCGGTAATGCGGGTGAACGCCGGGTTGATTGCAATAATGTGGTTCTCTGCGTCGGTTACCAGTGTCCCTTCACTGCTACTTTGATAGATCATTGCGGCCAGGAAGCGTTCTTCCTCTGCCCTGCGTCGCTCAATGGCGATACCGACCAGGTTTGCCGCATTCTCAATCAGCGCAATCTCATGGCTATCGGGGGTGGTCGGTTTGGAGTGGTAAATGGCGAACGTTCCCAGTACCTCACCACTGGCGGCCCGTACCGGTTCGGACCAGGCGGCCGCGAGTCCGGCGGCCAGGGCGACATCCCGGTAGTCTTCCCAGTAGGGGTGGGTTGCAATATCCGTGACCACCACGCGCTGGCCGGTATAGGCGGCGGTGCCACAGGAGCCTGTTGCCGGACCAATCGGGGCGCCATGAATGGCTTCATTGTAGAAAGCGGGCAGGCCGGGCGCTGCGGCATTGAGCAGGTGCTTGCCTTCAGCGTCCAGCAGCAGTATCGAGCACAGCATGTCGGGGTGACTGGACTGTATGCCGTCAATGACTTTGTGCAACACCGCCGAGAGCGAGGCGCCACGGGTCATCATCTCCAGCGCGTCGTTGCGAAGGGAATCCCTCAGTTCAGCCTGTTTGCGGGCCGTGATGTCCTCCGCCAGTGATACCGCATAAAGCAGTTTGCCGTCCGCATCCCGTATCGCCCTGGCGGCCAGATGGACATCTACGGTATGGCCATTGCGGTGGATGAAGCGCTTGTCCATCGCGTATTCATCGAGCTCCCCGGCGCGCATGCGTTCAAAGAGTTGCTGGTTCCGGGGCAGATCATCCGGATGTGTCAGGTCAGTCCATTTCAGTCTGATCAGTTCCTGCTGGCTGTAGCCAAGCATCTTGCAGAGGGCCTCGTTCGCCTCAATCCAGCTCTGGTCGGGGCGGGTCGCGGCCATCCCTACCATGGAGCGTTCAAAATACGCCCGGAAATGGGCTTCGCTGGTCTGTAGGGCGGCGAGTGCGGCCTGCCGCTCCTGCTCGCTATCGGCGTTGGTCAGGGCGAAGCCTACGTCCCGGGCCATCTCTGCAAGCAGGCCAACCGTTTCATCGTCAAAAAAGTCGTCCGCCGCGTGATAGACGCTCAGGACTGCGAACGGCTTGCCGCTGCGCTGGATCGGAAAGGAGCCGACGCTGCCCCAGCCTGACTTCAGAGCGCGTTCGTGCCAGGGAACGGTCATCGGGTCGGTGGTAAAATGATTGATCACAAATGCCTGGCCCTCTCGCCAGGCCCGGGCAGCAGGACCACGACCTTCGGGTTGGTCGTCATGGGCCGAGATCAGGATGTTGTCCAGGTAGTCTGTGTGTTCACCGAAGGCATCGGTCGGGACGATGGTGCCGGACAGGGGGTCATGCTGGCCCACCCAGGCCATGCTGGCGCCGCCGTACTGGACGGCGACACGGCATACCAGCAGCGCACAAAGCCCAGTGCTGTCTTCCAGTCGCACAATGGCCTGATTGATCTCACTCAGGGCCTTGTAAATCTGGGTCAGCCGGACAACTCGCGAATGAGTCTTCGCGTCCGGTGATTGGGCGGCTGAATTGGGAGCCATGGGCAGAGTTCCGTAAACAGACCAGCTCGTGATGGTTAGGGAACCTCGGGTTAAGTCTATTGACGGTTCCTTCGGGACTATTTGTTCAATTTAAGGTTATCGGTATCTTCTGGCAAGTTATCAGAGCCCTATACGTCAGCGAACGACCAGTCATTCCGGGTCAGTGGCTCGCCCCCGGAGGCGGTGACCCGGACGGTTTCGCTGAAGCCGACTCCCCATTGGCCCGGCAGGCGAAAGCACAGCGGCAGGTGGAATACCATGTTCTCCTCAAACGGTGTTCGCTGATGACGGGCGATGAACCCCGAGCCTTCCACCCAGGACGGCGGGAACGTGGCCCCGACGGTATAGCCGAACACACCGGAGAAAAACGCCTCATCCGCCAGAGGCGCAAACGCTGTTTCAGCCTCGCGGGCGGCGTCATCAAAGGTCCGGCCGGGACGCATGGCGCCGACCAGTGCGTGGTAGACCTCGCGACAGCCGCGGGCGACGCGTCGACGGTGATCGTCGGCACGGCTGTGGCCTACCATCACGGTGTGCATGAGTGGGGCGGTGTAGCGCTCACATACGCCACCCAGCTCGATAAAGACCGATTCCCCCGGCGTGAGCGGATAACGATGATGATTGGTGTGGATAATACTGCTGCGCTGACCGGCGACGATGATCGGCTGCATGCTCATGAATTCACTGCCGGCGTTGTGCAATGCCCGGGCCGCGGCTGCGGCCACGTCGCTGTCGGTGGCGCCGGCGATGGCAGCCTCAGAGGCGGCCTTGATGCCGGCTTCCGTCATCCGTGCGCTGCGGAACAGGCAGTCGATCTCAGCCGCAGATTTGACCCGGCGCAGGCTGGCCAGCAGTCCGTCGGCCTCCTGCAGGGTATGGTCGTTGAGGCGCAGTCTTAGCGCATCGAGCACCCCGGTGCGGAGACCTGGTCCCCAGCCACTGTAGCCAATTCGCCGACCCATGCCGGCAAGCGTTTGGGCGAGCGGTTCCACGATGTCATCGGTGGATTCCCAGCGGTAGCCAAGCACCTCGTCGCACAGGGCGGTGGCGATGGCCGGTCCGGTTTCGATGGAGGGTACCTGCAATACCAGCCGGCCCGGAGAGTACGCCAGCGCAGTGTGCACTGAGACCTCGAAGGTGTTGTACCCGGTGAGATAATGAATCTCCGCCGGCTGGGTGATCAGCAGCGTGTCCAGCCCGGCATCACTCAGTTTTTGGTCTAGTGCCTGCCAGCGCTGGCGGAACTCTGCCTCGGCGAACCCGCTTTCCCGGGTGGTGATGGCGGCTCTGAGCCGTTCCTGATAAAGGGAGTGGTCCATAACTGGCTCTCCTGTTCGCGGCATTTTTGCGCCCGCCGGTATGCGGGGGATACCAGCGGACCATGCCGTCAGTGTAGGTCAGAATGTCAGAGCCTGCGCGGAAGTTCAGACGTTCAGGCAACCGTAAATGTGTTCCCACACCTCGGTCGCATTGGTTTCGTTGATCATTTCATGGCGGCCGCCCTCGAACAGTCGGCACGAGGCGACATTGACCCCTGCCGCTTTGATATCGGCTTCATGGCGACTGACACCCTTGCCCATTTCGCCTACCGGATCGTCGGTGCCCGCCAGCAGATGTATCGGCAGATGACGGGGCCACAACGCCGGGTTGATGGCCATCATGCCGCTGATAAGGTCGCTCCACAGCTGGGTGGTGCAGTGAAAGCCGCAGCAGGGATCCGCGATGTAACGGTCCACCTGCGCGGCATCACGGCTGAGCCAGTCGTGGGTGGTGCGGTTGGGTCGGAAGGGCTTGTTGAACGCGCCAAAGGTCATGTTGTTGATCATCGGGCTGATATGGCGGGGTCCCCTGAATGTCTTGATCAGCCTGACCAGCCACCGGGATACGGTCAGGGCGGGGCGATTGATCCGGTTGGTGGCGGACAGAATCAGCGAGTGCACGCTATCACCATAACGCTGGATATAGGCCTGGGCGATGAACGAGCCCATGCTGTGACCCAGCAGTGTGAGGGGCTTTTCCGGCGCCAGGGAGTGGGCGTAGGTTACCACCCGGTGCAGATCTTCAATCACTTTGTCCCAGCCCCGACGGGGCGCAAAAAATCCCCGCTCATCCGCCGGGCAACCCGGACCGTGGCCACGGTGATCGGCTGCGACGACTGCAACCTGACGTGCCATCAGCCAGCGGGCGAGGGAGTCGTAGCGACCGGCATATTCGGCCATGCCATGAGCGATGACCAGCACGGCGACTGGCGCTTGGGGCACCCAGGTCTGGACCGGCATCGTGCGGCCGTCGTTAGCGGTGAGGGCGTGTTCGTTCATGGCGGACTCCGTTCTCGCGCAGCCCACGCGATGATGGGTGGGCGGAGTTGTTGTTTGCGGCCATGATAGTTCAAACCGGTCGCCGACAACACGTGCCAGTTGGCAGAATATCCGCCTGCTTTCTGCCCTGTTGAGCGCCTGAAGGTTAGGGAACCTCTGATTAAGTCTATTGGCAATTCTGGCTCTCCCTGAAAGCCGGAATCAAGGCGAGGCTTCGCAGGAAGGCTGGTTGCCTTTCAAGAAGGCTCAACGCGGAGTCCGGTTTTCAGGGAGAGCCCCTGCGGGCA
>JASBRL010000053.1 GCA_030149475.1 Marinobacter sp. | reverse complement strand
TCATGGATGGCATTAATTGCAGATCCAACGTGCTAGCGGGAGAGACTGTGCCACACCGCTGTGTGGCCGGCGCCGAAGGAGCAACTGCCCCGGAAACTCTCAGGCAAACGGACCGCTGACACGACAACTTTCCGAAGAGCTGCCTATGACCGCGTCAATCGGCACACCGAAGGAGCAAACGCCCGGTCTGGTTTTACCGGCGTGTGAATCTCTCAGGTTCAGTGACGGAAGGGGTGTTTTCTACCGATCTGTGTAGAGAGCGAGCCCTGGACGCCTCCTGGAGATTACTATGAAGCGAATTGCTGTTATTGGCGGTGGTATCACCGGCATCACCACGGCTTACACCCTGGCCAAGCGTGGTCTGGACGTAACCGTTTACGAAAAACACCGTTACGCGGCGATGGAAACCTCCTTTGCCAACGGTGGGCAGTTGTCGGCCTCTAATGCCGAGGTCTGGAACAACTGGCAGACCATTGCCAAGGGTATGAAGTGGATGTTCCACGCCGATGCGCCCCTGCTGGTCAATCCCAAGCCATCCTGGCACAAGCTGAGCTGGTTCGCCGAGTTCATGGCCGCCATTCCCCATTACGAGAAAAACACCACTGAAACCGCTCGCCTGGCGATTGCGGCCCGCGACCACCTGTTCCGGTGGGCGCAGGACGAGGGCATTGATTTCGACCTCAAAAAGCAGGGTATTCTGCATATATACCGCGACAAGGCCGGTTTTGACCATGCGGCCAACGTCTCCAGGCTACTGGCGGCCGGAGGCCTGGAGCGTCGGGCAGTGACGCCGGAGGAAATGCGCTCGATCGAACCCACCTTGGCGGGCACCTACTACGGTGGCTTTTTCACCGAGAGTGATTCCACCGGCGATATCCACAAGTTCACCAGCGGCCTGGCCGAGGCGATCCTGCGTCTGGGTGTCAAAACCTGCTACGGACACACGGTGACCGAAGTCAGCGCGGATCGGTCCAATGCCTGGGTAACAGCACATGACGGTGATCAGCAGACCCGTGACACTTTTGACGGCCTGGTAGTGTGTGCGGGTGTTGGCAGTCGGGCCCTCGCTGCGAAGTTGGGCGATCGGGTCAATATTTATCCGGTCAAAGGCTACTCCATTACCGTTGAACTGGACGACGAGGCTTCGCAGAAAGCAGCTCCGACGGTAAGCCTGCTGGACGATGCCACCAAGCTGGTAACCAGCCGGCTGGGTGATGACCGTTTCCGGGTCGCGGGTACGGCCGAGTTCAATGGCTACAACCGCAATATCCGCGACGACAGGATTCAGCCGCTCACCCGTTGGGTAGAGCAGTGCTTCCCGGGGGTCAGTACCCGCCGCGTGGTGCCATGGGCCGGACTGCGACCGATGCTGCCAAACATGATGCCGCGCGTCGGGCCGGGCCGCTTGCCCACGGTGTTTTACAACACCGGGCATGGCCACCTTGGTTGGACACTGTCGGCCATTACCGCGGAATTGCTGGCCGATGCGGTCGAGACATCACCGGCTGGCCAGGCGGTGGGTGTCGCCAGCCATTGATGTAGAGTCACCGGACCCGCGGACTGAAGCCCCGTCCCGGAATCGGCAACTGACTCGATCAGAGTTCCTCAAGGTCGGTGAATCAACCAAACGGAACACTGGACTCGACGCGGGCCCGGAGTAACTCGGGCCCGTCCCGCCAAGGAGCCGCGCGCACGCCTTGACCTCCGTCAGTGCACACCCGCTCCCCAACTCTGCTAGTATGGCCCGCAGTCACCAAGGAACCTGTGTTTAATCAGAGGCTCCCTAAATCCGTTAGCTATCTGAGCGAATTGCCCATGTCTGCGACAGTTCTGCGTGGCTTTGTCACTAATTTTCTGGGCAATGCGCCCACCTGGTACAAGCAGTCTATCCTGCTCTTTCTGATTCTTAATCCCGTTCTCTTTACCCTGATCGGTCCGGTGGTGACCAGTTGGTTGTTGGTCGCGGAGTTTATTTTCACCCTGGCAATGGCACTCAAATGCTACCCGCTTCAGCCCGGCGGGCTGCTCGCGGTGGAGGCCATGTTGATCGGCATGGCGACTCCCGAGGCGCTCTACCAGGAAGTACTGACCAACCTGCCGGTGATCATGCTGCTGATGTTCATGGTAGCGGGTATCTACTTCATGAAAGATCTGCTGCTGGTCACCTTTACCCAGATTCTGGTGGGTGTGCGCTCCAAGACAGCGTTGTCATTGCTGTTCTGCGGCGCAGCAGCTTTGCTGTCGGCGTTCCTGGATGCGCTGACGGTGACGGCGGTCATCATCAGCGTGGCGGTGGGCTTTTTCTCGGTGTATCACAAGGTCGCCTCCGGCAAAGGTTATCACCACGACGACCACAACGCGGGCAGTGACGATGCGGTAATCGAGTTGCATCGGGAGGATCTGGAAAACTTCCGAGCCTTTCTGCGCAGCCTGCTGATGCACGGCGCTATTGGTACGGCTCTTGGTGGGGTGGCCACCATGGTCGGTGAGCCCCAGAATCTGCTGATCGCCAAGATCGTGGGCTGGGACTTTGTGTCGTTTTTCCGCAGCATCGCACCGGTCAGCATGCCGGTGCTGGTGGCCGGTCTGTTGACCTGTTGGGCCCTGGAGAAGCTGCGCTGGTTCGGTTACGGCACCCGTTTGCCCAAACCGGTGCGTCAGGTGCTGGAAGCCTTTGCCGATGACGAACGCGCCAAGCGCACACCGGCTGAACAGGCTGCGCTGTGGGTGCAGGGCTTCGCGGCAGTGGTTCTGGTTGCCGGTCTGGCGTTTCACATTGCCGAGGTCGGGTTGATCGGTTTGCTGGTGATTATTCTGATTACCGCACTCACCGGGGTGACGGAAGAACACCGGATCGGCAAGGCCTTCGAGGAAGCACTGCCGTTTACCTCACTGCTGGTGGTGTTTTTTGCCATTGTCGCGGTGATCCACGAGCAGCATCTGTTTACGCCCATCATCGATTACGTGCTGACCCTGCCCGAGTCACAGCAACCCGGCATGTTCTTCATGGCGAACGGGCTGTTGTCGATGATCAGCGACAACGTCTTCGTGGCCACGGTGTACATCAGCGAGATCCGACAGGCGTTGCAGGCGGGGGTGATCAGTCAGGCACACTTCGAGCAGCTGGCAGTGGCCATCAATACCGGCACCAATCTGCCCAGCGTAGCGACACCCAACGGCCAGGCCGCCTTCCTGTTTCTGCTGACCTCGGCAGTGGCACCGCTGGTGCGGCTGTCCTACGGCCAAATGGTGTTGATGGCGTTACCTTACACCATCGTGATGACGGCGGTTGGCCTTTTGTCGGTGATTTATCTGATCTGACGGTGAGCCGGGGTTTGCGGCCACGGCCGTACCGGAACCGTTGGGCCGTCCTGTTCCGGTCGCTCAGTTTTTAAGCTTGATATCGCCGTACCAGGCGGTTGCCGATTCGCCGGTGTTGTCAGAATCCGACATGATCCCTATCCCCACGATTGCCGGCGGCGCCGTGCCGAACGCCCGCCGGTAGTCCGCCACGATATCCCGCTCCACCGTGACCCACTGCCCCGCCCGGGCTGCGCCGCTGTTCACCGCGATCATCTGGGTCTGGTCGGTAAACGGGTTGGTCACCACGGTGCCCACCGGCAGGCGATTGGCCCAGATGTAGTTCAGCCCGTTGCCAGGCAGGTCTTCGCCGAACAGGGTACTGACCGCGGCGCGTTTGGCCCGCTCAAAGAGGCTTGCGCTGTCGGGTTGAAATGCAAACGCCACGTATATCCGGGCGGGGTAGTCGTCTCCGGACTTGCGGCGGGCGTCACCCTTATCGTAAATGTTACTGATTTTCCAACGCCAGCGAATGGTCAGGTGTGCCCCTGGCTCAAGGTGCATCCGGGCAATCAGGCCCGAGGCGCTGTTGTCGGTCTGCGCCCGGACCACTTGCGTGCCATCGTCGATCACCAGCTGGTAGTCACTGTGGCGCTCGATGTTGGGGAATTCCAGCGGTTCCCAACCGTCTGAGAGACTGGACAGTGCAGAAAAAGGCGGCGGTGACGCTGCCTGGCTCAACCCCGAAATGAGGCATAGCGCCAGTCCCGACAGTAACGACCCGGTTGCGTTCATAAGGCTCTCCTTGACATGTCGGCGTGGAATCAGGCGACCGACGAAAGTTGCTTGTGACCCGCTATATTCATGTATATAGTGATCATATCCTTGGTCAGATACCACATATAGTGATTAGTCCGCCATCAACGGGCACATCACAGGTATCGGGAATCCGGTGAGACTCCGGAACTGACGCGCAGCGGTATTGGGGAACAAGCGTAACATAATGACACTGGCCACCGCCGGGAAGTCGTTACGCAAGGCCGGGTGCCTGGCAACAGCCAGAACCACGCCCCTGAGTCCGAAGACCTGCCAGGGAGAGCAACTGCACCTTCGCGCTACAGGTGAGCAGAGCAGGTTTTGTGGGGTTCCGTGGCCAACAGAATCTCCTGCCAGCGTGAGGGTCAGCCCGATCAACGCGTAAGCAAGGAGACTTCCATGTCTGCCACTTCACTGGCCAATCCCGAGCCGGCCACCGAGACCCAATCCCTTCAGGTTATCAAACGCAACGGCACGCTGGTGGGCTTCGACCCGTCCAAGATAAGCGTCGCCGTCAGCAAGGCCTTTCTGGCGGTAGAGGGCGACCAGGCCGCCGGGTCCGCCCGCATTCACGACAGCGTGGCGCGGGTTACCGACCAGGTCGTTCAGGCCGTGCGCCGTCGCCTCAATGCCGGTGGCAAAGTTCATATCGAAGACCTGCAGGACCAGGTTGAGCTGGCCCTGATGCGCGCCGAAGAACACAAAGTCGCCCGGGCGTACGTTCTGTACCGGGAAGCTCACGCGCAGGAACGGGCCCGCCAGGCGCCGGTGGAAGACCATCCCACCCTGACCGTCACCCGGTCAAACGGCCAGACTACGCCGCTGGATCTGGGCCTGATGAAATACCAGACCGAACAGGCCTGTGTCGGCCTCACGGATGTTGACGCAGACAGTCTGGTCAGGGACACCTTGCGCAACCTCTACAACGGTATTGCCGAGCATGACGTGCTCACGGCTCTGGTGATGACCGCCCGTGGCCGTATCGAACAGGAGCCGGACTACAGCGCAGTGACTGCCCGCCTGCTGCTGGAACAATTGCGGCTTGAGGCTGGCCGGGCGCTGGAACTGCCCATGCAGCAGTCTCTGGGCGAGGTCTATCCCCGGGCGCTGGCGGCTTACATCGAACAGGGCATTCGCCATGAACTGCTGGACCCGGCGCTGGCCGGATTCGATCTGGCCCGTCTGGGCGAGGCCCTTAAACCGGAGCAGGACCTGCAGTTCGGCTTTCTGGGTCTGCAGACGCTGTACGACCGCTACTTCATCCACTGGCAGGGCCAGCGTCTGGAGTTGCCCCAGGTGTTTTTCATGCGTGTTGCCATGGGCCTCGCGCTCGGGGAAGACGACCCCGATGCCCGTGCGATCGAGTTCTACAACCTGCTGTCATCGTTCGACTACATGGCCTCCACGCCGACCCTGTTTAACAGCGGCACCCGCCATTCCCAGCTGTCGTCATGCTACCTCACCACCGTCAGCGACGACCTGGAGCACATCTACGGCGCCATTCGTGATAACGCCATGCTGTCCAAGTGGGCCGGCGGCCTGGGTAATGACTGGACTCCGGTGCGGTCCATGGGCGCCCACATCAAGGGCACCAACGGCAAAAGCCAGGGCGTGGTGCCGTTCCTGAAAGTGGTGAACGACACCGCTGTGGCGGTCAATCAGGGCGGCAAACGCAAAGGTGCCGTCTGCGCCTATCTGGAAAGCTGGCACCTGGATATCGAAGAATTCCTCGAACTGCGTAAAAACACCGGTGACGAGCGTCGTCGTACCCACGACATGAACACCGCCAACTGGGTACCGGACCTGCTGATGGAGCGTATGCGCGCCGACGCCGACTGGACCCTGTTCTCTCCCAGTGATACGCCGGACCTGCATGATTTGTACGGGCAGGCGTTCCGCGAACGTTACGAAGCCTACGAGGCCATGGCCGCCAACGGCGAGATCACCCTGTTCAAGACAGTGTCCGCCAAACTGCTGTGGCGCAAGATGCTCACCGTGCTGTTCGAGACCGGGCATCCCTGGATCACCTTCAAGGACCCGTGCAACCTGCGCTCACCCCAGCAGCATACCGGCGTCGTGCACTCCTCCAACCTGTGTACCGAGATTACTCTCAACACCAGTCCGGATGAAATCGCCGTCTGCAACCTCGGCTCCATCAATCTGGCCGCCCACATCCGCGACGGCGAGCTGGACGTCCCCCGGCTGGAACGCACAGTGAACACCGCCGTGCGCATGCTCGACAACGTCATCGATATCAACTACTACGCGGTGCCCCAGGCGCGAGCGTCCAATCTGCGTCATCGTCCGGTGGGACTCGGGCTGATGGGCTTTCAGGACGCTCTGTACCGACTCAACCTGCCCTACGCCAGCCCGGAAGCGGTGGAGTTTGCCGACGTCACCATGGAGCAGATCAGCTACCTGGCCATCCGCGCCTCGGCGGAACTGGCGCGTGAGCGCGGCGCCTACCCCAGCTATGACGGCTCGCTGTGGAGTCAGGGCATCCTGCCCATTGACTCCATCGAGACATTGAAAGCGGCCCGCAGCGACGGCGACCTGAGCGTGAACACCGACAGCCGGCTGGACTGGGGACCAGTGCGGGAACTGGTAGGCCAGCACGGTGTGCGCAACTCCAACCTCATGGCCATCGCGCCGACCGCGACCATCTCCAACATTGTTGGCGTGTCCCAGTCCATCGAGCCGGCCTACCAGAACCTGTTCGTCAAATCGAACCTGTCCGGCGAGTTCACCGTGGTCAATCCGTCGCTCGTGCGGGATCTCAAGGCCGAAGGCCTGTGGGACAACGTCATGGTCAACGACCTCAAATACTTTGACGGCTCGGTGCAGCAGATCGACCGGGTACCCAGCGCGATCAAGGCCCGCTACGCCACTGCCTTTGAAATCGATGCCCGATGGCTGGTGGAAGCCGCCGCCCGCCGCCAGAAATGGCTGGACCAGGCCCAGAGCCTCAACCTCTACATGGCGGAAGCCTCCGGCAAAAAGCTTGATGCGCTCTACCAACTGGCCTGGGAGCGCGGCCTGAAAACCACCTACTACCTGCGCTCCCTCGGTGCTACCGGCGCCGAGAAAACCGCCCCCGTCGCGGCCCCACAGCCACAGGTGTGTTCCATCGACGAGCCCGATTGCGAGGCCTGTCAATAAATCCGGACATCGGGTTCTGAATCCGCGCCGGACATCCCCTCTCCCCTCGCGGGAGAGGGTCAGGGAGAGGGGGAGGCGCCAGCGGCGCCCTGTAGTGGTCAGCCAGTCGTCAGGCAGGGAGAACCGATAGAGGCGTTAGCCGCGAACGTACATCGCCAGATTTTCCGCAACGCAGGCGGGTTTGTCCTCGCCTTTGATTTCGACAGTGGTCTGGTAGGTTGCCAGGGTGCGCTGGTCATCAATCTGTTTTACGTCCAGCAGGGTAACGCTGGAGCGGATGTCGGAGCCGGATTTGACTGCCGCCGGCAAACGGAGCTTGTTCATGCCATAGTTGATCGTGGCGGCGGTGCCAGTGACCCTCATGACCGACTGGTTGAGCTGCGGAATCAGCGAAATGGTCAGAAACCCGTGAGCGACCGGACTCTTCCAGGGAGATTCGGCTTTGGCCCGTTCCACGTCCACGTGAATCCATTGCTGGTCTCCGGTGGCGTCGGCAAAGGCCTGAATCATCTC
>JASBRL010000041.1 GCA_030149475.1 Marinobacter sp. | reverse complement strand
TCCATCTGTGCCTGCAGGTATTTGCGCGAGTTGGGGTCCATCATGTTGAGGTGTTTTTCGTTAATCAGCATGGTCTGCTGGTTTTGCCATTCCTGCCAGGCTTTCTTGGATACGGTCTCGTAGAGTTCCTGGCCCTTTTTGCCAGGCATGGGGGGGAAGTCCAGGCCTTCCAGTTCTTCCTGGTATTTGCGGCAGAGAACGGTGCGACTCATCTCGGGCTCCTCGGGGGCTTGTGCGTTTGTTCGGGGCTGAAAACAACGGGATGATAACAGATCAGAGCAGGGCAGTTTGCTCCGGTGCCACCAGCAACGTGCGGATCGGCGCCGGCAGTCCCAGACTCAGGGCCTCGTCCCGGTGCATCCAGCGGTAGTCCGGCTGATCGGCGACGGCAGTCGGGTTGCCCACCTGCAGGGTCGCGGGCTGGATGTGCAGGTGATAGTGGCTGAAGGTGTGCCGGAAACCGCTACCCAGGCGCGGTGCATGGCAGTTCACGCTGAACCGCTGCTCACAGGCGTATGGCAACTCTTCCGCGCTGTGCGCCGGGTCGATCTCCGGCAGGCTCCAGAGACCGCCCCAGATGCCGCTGGGTGGCCGTCGCTCGAGCAGGATGCGGCCCTCGTGGTCCTCCAGGATGACCATCCAGGTGGTTTTTTCGGGCTTGGCTGTTTTGGGTTTTGACGCCGGGTAGCGGGTCGGCTGGCCTTCGGTGTAGGCGATGCAGTCGGTGACCAGCGGGCAGTGATTGCAGTCTGGTCGGCTGCGGGTGCAGACCATGGCGCCCAGATCCATGATGGCCTGGGTATAGTCCCTCACACGCTGACCGGGCGTGTGTTGCTCCGCGTGCTCCCAGAGTCGGCGCAGTACCGCTGTCTGTCCGGGCCAGCCCGCCACGCCGTGGTAGCGGGCCAGAACCCGTTTGACGTTACCGTCCAGAATGGTGGCCCGCTGCTGGAATGCCTGGGCAAGAATGGCCGCAGCGGTAGAGCGGCCAACACCGGGGAGGGTTTCCAGTTGGGCGTGGTCCGCTGGAAATTCGCCCCCGAACTCCGTCATCACCCGTTGGGCGGCCTTCTGGAGGTTGCGGGCACGGGCGTAATAGCCAAGCCCTGACCAGTGGCTGAGCACGTCATCCGTGGGCGCTTCAGCCAGGCTCTGGACCGTCGGGAACCTGCTCATGAACGCTTCATAGTAGGGGATCACAGTGGCTACCTGGGTTTGCTGGAGCATGATCTCCGATATCCAGACCCGGTAGGGTGAACGGTCGTGATGCCAGGGCAGCCCCTGCCTGCCGTGGCTGTCGTACCAGCGTAGCAGGCGGGGAGCGACAGCCTCCGACATTACTTGAACAACCCCTTGATGGCGTCTTTCACCTTGCCCGAGGTTTCGCTGTCGAGTTTCTTGTCCAGTTGCTTGCCAAGCTTGTCGTCGACCGCTTTCTGAACTTCGCTGGAGGCTTTCTTTTTCGCCGCATTGGCGGCGATGGTCTTCAGGGTGTCGCGGAACCGTGAGCCATCGAAGGAGCAGAGTTTGCCCGGCTCTTTGCTGTAGTCCCCCTTGCACGCCACCGGAATGACCACATCCTGAACCACCTCGGTTACCCGACAGGCCTTGTCCTTGTCGATTTCACCCACGATTCTCAGGCCGAGTTTGTAGTCCAGCTTGCTGGTGTCCAGGTGGACCTGGCCGTTGCCTTCCAGCTTCATGCCAGCCAGAGCTGCAACCAGGTCCTTGTTATTGAGGGTGTTGCCATCAATCACCAGGGTGCCTTTCATGTCGTTGAACGGAGTGACCTCGGCCCAGTCTGTCTTGGTGAGCGAGTCCTGGTTGACCAGGGCAATGCCCTGACAGGCGTAGTGGGTCAGGTTGAGCTTGCGGAACTCACCCTTGGCCAGGTTGAAGTTGATCTCCCCCTTGGCCTGGTTGCGCAGTGCCGACACCCGGTTGCCGTGACTGGTGACGTCCATCGTCAGGTTGGCGCCACCGGCGAGCATGGTGACGTCCGCCAGGTCGGTCAGTAGCGGCAGGGTCTGGACGTTGTCGATCCGGTTGGAGAAGCTCCAGACCGGATTGTCAGTACGGGCATCCAGAGTGGCGTTGGCCTTGATGGCCCCATCATACAGTTTCGCACTCAGTTCGCTGAGTTTCACCACGCCCTTGTTGGCGGTAATCAGGGTTTTGATCTGGTTGATGGTCAGGTTTTTCACCACCAGCTTGTCCAGGCCGAGGTCGATGTTCAGGTCCAGTGCACGCACCGTATCCAGCGGCAGCAGGTCGGACTCGTCGGCCGGTGCCGGGGCTGCTTTGCTGGCCGGTGCCGCCTCTGCTGGCGCCGGCTCGTCGCTGGCCGGTGGCAGGTAGCGGTCGGCATTGAAACTGTCGCCCCGGAGGGTCAGGGCAACGGCGCTGTTGGCCAGGCCAAAGCTGCCCTTGCCCTTGAAACTGGAATCGTCAACCTTGATGTTAACGTTGTTCAGTTCAACCTTGCCTTTCGGGCCGCCGATATCGGTGGAGAACGCCAGCGCCTTGAGCACATCCGGGTCGGAGGTCTTGATGTCAGCCTGTCCCATCGCATCCAGAAGTTTTCTCAGGGAAAACTCGTTCACCGCGATGTTGCCCTTGAGTGTCGGTTTGTCGCCAAAGCCGGTCACATCGAGGTTGGTGGTCAGCTCAAGGTTCGCCAGCGATGCCTTCAGGTTGGACACCTTGGCGGTTTCCTGATCAAGGTTGGCGGCCAGGTCGCCGGTCAGTCCGGCGGTGACCGTTTTGCCACCGAACGGCGCTCCGCTCAGGTCGAACGAGCTGTCGAGTTTGGCCACGGTAAAGCTGTTGAGGGCTTCGTTCGCGGTAATCTGCGCGCTGATTTTGCCATCCACGCTGAGTTTGGGGGCCTTGGTGGTAACACTGAAGCCCAGCTCCAGGGGAAAGCTCTTGCCCAGGGTGATGTCGCTCGCGTTCAGGCTGAAATCCTTGAGGGTGACGGCCTGGCCCGTTGCCTGGTCGTCATAGTGGATCTGGGCGTTGCTGATGGTCACCTGGTTGACGTTGAATTTCAGTGGCTCACTACCGCCGGTGGCGGGGGGGGTGCCGACATCCGTGCCGGCTGCGGCTGAGGGTGTTTCAGGGGCCGCAGCGGTTTTACCGGACTCCGGCATGATGCGGGTCCAGTTGCCCTGACCCTGCTTGTTCCTGGTGAGCCGCGCGTCAAGCCCGTCGAGCAGGAAGGTGTCCACCTTGGGTGACATGGCGATCAGTGACCAGAAGTCAACCTGCGCGACCAGCCGGTTGAGCTTGACCAGGCGCTCGCCGTCGAGCTTCGCTTCGACATCGTTGAGCTCCAGGCCGAGGGGAATAATCGACCAGCCAATGTCGCCTGTGAGAATCAGGTCAAGATTGGTCTTGTCCTCGACAACCTGTTCTATCTGGGGTTTGTAGTCGTTGGGATTGATCACGAAAATGGCCACGCCGACCGCGACCACCGCCAGCACAATGAGGCCGACCAGCGCCAGCACCAGATATCGAATCGCTTTCATGTACGCTTCCTTTCTCGTTTATAAACGGCTGTTGTCAGACGAGCCGGACATGTCCCCGGAACGGATTCAGTATCGCCCAGAATACCGCAGGTGAAGTAAATTAAAAGTCCATGCTGTATGACAAAGCGACAAGGTTCAGCCAGAATACCGGGACGTTTCCCGGAAGCTGGCGCCGCGTGTCCGGTCCAGCGGGTTTACGGTCGATACCGTCAGGCAGACTGCCGAAGCCGGCGTTCTGATGCCGGGGACCGTGCTACACCAACAATAAAGAGGAGTCTTTCGTGGCTATCACTGTGGCGATTGAACTGAACCGTGATATTGATCTGGCGGGTACCTATGATGAGGTGTTCGACCTGCTGGCTGACGTGCCCAAATCAGCCAGCCATTTCCCCAAGGTCGACAAGCTGGTGGATCTTGGCGACAACACCTACCGCTGGGAGATGGGAAAAATCGGCGTCGACAAGCATTCCATTCAGTCAGTCTACGCCAGTCAGTACAGTGCAGACCGTGACGCCGGCAAGATTACCTGGGAGCCAGTCAAAGGTGAGGGCAACGGTGTTGTCCGGGGTTCCTGGACGCTGACGAAGAATGGCGATCAGGCGACCCGCGCCAGGTTCCAGACCAGGGCCGAGTTGACCCTGCCGCTGCCGGGTCTGCTCAAGCTGGCCATCAGCCCGGTGATCAAGCACGAGTTCAACAGCCTGGTGGATACCTATATGGCGAACCTGAAGAAATCCTTCCAGTAAGGCCTGCTCAGGCCGGGACGACAGCGTTCATAACAGGTATAATCCCGGCGTAGCCTGCCTTGAGTCCGGCGTTCGCAGAGCGCCGGCGCTGCCAGCAGGCAGAATCAGATATTCCCTGGTTTTCCGGCCACGGCCGCACTAATGACACTGGAGACCCCATGGCCGAACGTAAGGCTCGGGTAGAACGCAATACCCTGGAAACGCAGATTACCGTTGAAATCAACCTGGACGGTACCGGCCGGTCCCGCTTCGAGACCGGCGTGCACTTTCTGGATCACATGATGGACCAGATTGCCCGCCATGGGCTGGTGGACCTTGATATCGTGGCCAGGGGAGATCTGCACATCGACGACCATCACACCGTCGAAGACATCGGTATCACGCTGGGCCAGGCGTTCAAACAGGCCGTTGGCGACAAGAAAGGCATTCGCCGCTACGGCCATGCCTACGTGCCACTGGATGAGGCGCTCTCCAGGGTGGTCATCGACCTGTCGGGCCGTCCGGGGCTATTGATGGACGTGCCCTACACCCGTGGATCGGTGGGCGGCTTTGATGTGGACCTGTTCGAAGAATTCTTTCACGGTTTCGTCAACCACTCCATGGTGACCCTGCACATTGACAACCTGAAAGGCAAGAACACTCACCACCAGATCGAGACGGTGTTCAAGGCGTTTGGCCGGGCTCTGCGAATGGCGATAGAACCGGATGAACGCATGGCAGGGGTGATTGCCTCAACCAAGGGTTCGCTGTAACCGTTCCGGAGTTTTTTCTGCGATGAAAACCGTTGCCATTATCGATTACGGTATGGGGAATCTCCATTCCGTCAGCAAGGCCGTGGAGCACGTGGCCCCGGACCAGCGGGTTCTGGTGACCGCCGATGCGGCCCTGATCCGGGAGGCCGACCGGGTAATCCTGCCCGGTGTCGGCGCCATTCGTGACTGCATGGCCGAAATTCGCCGGCTGGGGGTTGATACTCTGGTGCGTGACGTGTCCCGGGACCGCCCGTTTCTGGGAATCTGTGTGGGCATGCAGGCACTGATGTCGCGCAGTGAAGAGAACGGTTGGGTTGACTGTATTGATCTGTTTCCGGCTGAAGTGCGCTTTTTTGGCGATGACCTGCGGGAGCATGGCGATGGCCAGGCCGATGCCCGGTTGAAAGTCCCGCACATGGGATGGAATGAAGTGCACCAGACCCGGGATCACGCGCTCTGGCAGGCTATTCCGGACGGGGAGCGTTTCTACTTCGTACATAGCTACTACGTTGAGGCCGAGCACAACCCGGATATGGCCGGTCGCACCCATTACGGTGTGGACCTCGCCGCGGCGGTGGCTCGCGACTCGATCTTTGCGGTTCAGTTCCACCCTGAGAAAAGCCACCGGGCCGGACTGCAACTGCTTAAAAACTTTACCCAGTGGACCGGCGCCTGACGCCGTTGTCCATTTACGCTGACTCTATCTTCTGAAAACGGACCAGGCTGCCCATGCTGATTATCCCCGCCATAGACCTGAAAGACGGCAAATGTGTTCGCTTACGCCAGGGCCGGATGGACGATTCCACCGTGTTCTCCGATGACCCGGTTGAGATTGCTGCGCGCTGGGTCAACGCCGGCGCCCGCCGCCTGCATCTGGTGGACCTGAACGGGGCCTTTGCCGGCGAGCCCGTCAATGGTGAAATCGTTCAGGCCATTGCCCGGCGTTACCCTGATCTGCCGATCCAGATTGGTGGCGGCATTCGCTCTGCCGAGACCATCGAAGCCTATCTTCGGGCTGGTGTGGAGTGGGTCATTATCGGCACCAGGGCGGTCAAGGAGCCAGAGTTCGTTACCCGCATGTGCCAACAGTTTCCGGGTCACATCATCGTCGGTCTGGACGCCCGGGATGGTCGCGTGGCGACCGATGGCTGGGCCGATGTGTCCGGGATTATGGCTACCGATCTGGCGGTGCGGTTTGCCAATGACGGAGTGGACTCGATTGTCTACACAGACATCAGTCGCGACGGCATGATGCAGGGTGTGAACGTGGAGGCTACGGCGGCACTGGCGGATGCCGGCGGCATACCGGTGATCGCTTCCGGGGGCGTGACCAATATGGAGGACCTGGAGCGTCTTGCCACGGTTGCCGGTCGTGGCATTCTGGGTGCAATTACCGGGCGAGCAATATACGAGGGGACCCTCGATGTTGCGGAAGCCCAGGCCTGGTGCGATCGTCAAAGTGGTAACCAAAGTGGTAAAAGGGAGCCCTGACATGGCACTGGCTAAGCGCATTATTCCGTGTCTTGATGTGGACCAGGGGCGGGTGGTCAAGGGCGTCAATTTCGTGGACATCCGGGATGCCGGAGATCCGGTCGAGGTGGCTCGGAAATATAACGAGCAGGGCGCCGACGAAATCACCTTTCTCGACATCACCGCCAGCCATGAGAGTCGGGATACCACCTACGAAACCGTAGAACGAATGGCCAGCGAGGTGTTCATTCCGCTGACCGTTGGCGGCGGTGTCCGTACAGTCGAGGATATCCGCAAGCTGCTTAACGCAGGTGCCGACAAGGTGTCTATCAACACCGCGGCGGTGTTCAACCCAGAGTTTGTCCGGCAGGCCGCCGAGCGGTTTGGCAGTCAATGCATTGTGGTAGCAATTGATGCCAAACAGGTCAGCGGCGAGGGCGAGGTGCCCCGCTGGGAGATCTTCACCCACGGCGGTCGTAAGTCGACCGGGCTGGATGCCGTTGAATGGGCCAGAAAGATGACGGCCATGGGTGCGGGTGAGCTATTGCTGACCAGTATGGACCGGGACGGCACCAGGATCGGGTTTGACCTGGGTCTTACCCGGGCGATCAGCGACGCCGTGTCGGTGCCGGTGATTGCCTCCGGGGGCGTGGGCGAGTTACAGCACCTGGCCGATGGCGTCACTCTTGGTGGGGCCGATGCGGTACTGGCGGCGTCCATCTTTCACTTTGGACAGCACACCATCCCCGAGGCCAAGGCCTTTATGAAAGCCCGGGGCGTTGAGATCAGGGATTGACTGGCTTCAATCCTGCTTTGCGAAGATGCTGTTGACGGGCTGTTTGTCGCCGTCAGCAAACATGCTCCGGTTGTTGTTGCGTATGGCCCAGAGCGCACTCACGGTTGCGACCGCGATGCCCTGTTCGTCCAGTTCCGGCAGTTTTTTCAGCAGATAGTCAACCGTCGCCTTGTGCGGGTGGCCGATGGCGATCGCCGTTCCGTTTTCCCGCGCTTTACGTATCAGTTCCTTGAACTGCCGGTCGATGGAAACTTCGGTCTGCTCGTTATCGAGAAAGACATCGCGGCTGAGTGTTGGCACCTTGTAGCGTGCGGCGGTCTCGCCAGCCACGGTCGATGCAATGGTGCGACTGTCGACAAAATACAGAGGGTAGCGGAACAGTTCGGACATCACCCAGTCCATGTTGGGCTGCATTCGGGTCAGTTTGCTGCCCATGTGATTGTTCACGCCCTTTACATAGGGAATCGCGTTCAGATCCCGCCGCAACGTGCTGGTGGTGGTGATCTGGTCCATGTTGACATCGAGTCCGCCCTGACCCAGGCCAATATTGTGAGTATTGGCCATGGGTACATGCAGCATGACTTCCTTGCGGTGACGGTGTGCGGCTTCGGCCAGTTGAACGGTGTAGGGACGATAGGGGAGGAACGCCAGGGTGATCGGCGAATGGGCATTGACCAGCCGCATCCCCTGATGCAAGTCATGCCCCATGTCGTCGATAATAATGGCAATTGTGGGGGGTATCGCACTGTCACCAGGCGTAGCGCCGACAGTCGGCGCTGCTGCTGTCGATATGCCTGGTATGAGCAGCGTCAGGACCAGTAAGGCGGAAGCCAGTACGCGCATGCTGTCAGTTCTCTCCAACCTTCTTCGCTTCGAAAATACGCAATCCCTTGAGCAGGTTCAGCGCACTGCGAAGCTGGAAATCACGTTCCATCGGGCTGTTTGCATCCGCGGTGTTATCCGGTTTCCGGGCCGGCTTTGTCTCGTCACCGTTGGTCAGGTGGCCGCTCAGGTCCGCTTCGGTAAAGAAGGGTTTGCTGTCCATTTCAGTCAGCCGCGCCGGTTTGACCTCAATGTCCGGAGTGATGCCTTTGGCCTGGATGGACCTGCCCGAGGGCGTATAGTAGCGAGCGGTTGTCATCTTGATGGCATGGGTTTCATCCAGCGGGATGACAGTCTGCACCGAGCCCTTGCCGAACGACTGGGTGCCCATGATCACGGCCCGTTTCTGATCCTGCAGTGCGCCGGCCAGAATCTCCGAAGCAGAAGCCGAACCACCGTTGATGAGCACCACAATCGGCGCACCGTTGGTGACATCGCCGGGTTCTGCGCTGAATCGCAATCGCGAACTCTGGATACGGCCTTCGGTGTATACGATCAGGCCATCGTTGAGTACGGCATCCGCCGCGGCAACCGCCGCTTGAAGAATCCCGCCCGGGTTATTCCTCAGGTCCAGAACCAGACCGTTCAGGTCTCCTTTGTTCTGTTTTTTCAGCTGGTTGATGGCATCGACAAATTCCTGCCCGGTTTCCGACTGGAACTGGGTCAGGCGAACGTAACCGTAGCCGTCGTCCAGCAGACGGGCCTTGGTGCTGGCCACCTTGATGATATCCCGTTTAACATCAATCCTGATCGGTGCGCTCTCGCCGTCCCGCATGATGGTGAGGGTCAGCACGCTGCCGGGCTTGCCCCGCATCAGATTCACCGCCTCTTCCAGCGACATGCCCTTGACCGGCTGGTCGCCCAGTTTGATGATCAGGTCGCCTGCCTGCACACCGGCTTTCTGGGCCGGGGTATCGTCGATGGGGGAGATAACCTTGATGAAGCCGTTTTCCAGGCCAACTTCAATGCCCAGGCCGCCGAACTCGCCAGTGGTGCTTTCCTCAAGTTCCTCAAAAGCTTTGGGGCCGAGGTAGGTGGAATGAGGGTCGAGTCCGGAGAGCATACCCTTGATGGCGTCTTCGAGCAGGGTGCGGTCGTCAACTTTTTCGACGTAGGCCGCCTTGATGCGGCTGAAGACTTCAGTGAATTTGCGCAGGTCGTCCAGCGGCAACTGTTCGGCAGGATCCGGCAGATTAATCTGGATATCCTTGCCGTCTGAAATGGCGTTCAGCAGTTCCTTCTTTTTGCCATTCGGTTCCTGGGCACTGCTTACGCCGGAGAAACTGATCAGACAGGCCGCACTCATCAGTACGCTGAAAATTACGGAGTGGCGTCTACTTCTTGTCCGTGTCATTCATTTTTCCTGTATCCGGGTTGTCTTGGAAACCGCTGAACAAGTCACTGACGTGATGAACGCGGGACTTGCCTGTACCGGCCCCATGGCGGTATTCGGCTCAGCCGCCTTGCCGGCGCTTTCCGCTTCTCTGCCGGTCGTCCGTCAATTTGCTTCCACAGTATGGCTATCTGCCTGCGGTTTGTCAGCTAAGGGAGAGCCAGAATTGTCAATAGACTTGATCAAGAGGTTCCCTGAACAGCGCCTGTTCAATCAGTGTGTTAACCATTTTTCAGGATCCTGCGGTTTGCCCCGGTGGCGAATTTCAAAATAGACGCCGGGGGTTTCGGAGCCGCCGGAGCGTCCCGCAACCGCGATCGGTTGTCCGGTGGTGACCCAGTCGCCGGGATTGACCAGTAAGCTGCTGTTGTGACCATACAGACTCATGTAGCCATCACCGTGATCGATGATCGCCATCAGGCCAAAGCCGCGCAGCCAGTTGGCGAAGACCACCCGGCCGTGGTGAACGGCACTGACATCGGCTTCACCGTCAGTACTGATCAGGATGCCATTCTGGCGCAGCTTGCCGTGAGCCAGGCTCTCTCCGAAATGACGGCTCACCTTACCATGGGCGGGCCAGGGAAGTTTAGCGCGCAGAGACTTGAACGGCTGTGAATCATCGGGGGACGGAATGCTGGCAATGGCCTGCTCAACAGCCTGTAGCAGTTTTTCCAGTCGCTTCCGGTCCGCCACCAGCGATTTACGCTCGGACTGACGGTCGCGGATATCCGATCGCAGCGCAGCCAGCGTCTGCTCGCGTTCCTGCTTGCGGTCTCCGAGTGCCTGCTGCCGCCGGGTAACCTGTTCGCGCAGGCGAGTCAGTTCCGCCCGGGAGGCCAGAACGTTGTCCTGAACCTGTTGCAGCTCGGCCAGCGACGCCTGAAAAGCCTTCAGTCGGTCGACTGACTCCTGGCTCAGATACTCATAGTAGGTCATTGTGCGCGCGATTTTTTCCGGGCTGACCTCATTCAGCAGTACTTTGATCGCCGGGGTGTCGCCCTGCATCCAGGCGTGCCGTATCTGCTGGCGCAGCGAGTCACGCTGACTATCCAGAGTTTTGCGCACATCGGCCTCATGCTGGCGCAGTTTGGCGAGACGCTGTTCCTGCGCGGCTGATTTACTGGCCAGATCCCGTCGCTCGCGGGTGAGCCGGTTGATGGCCTGTTCTGTGTCGGCGAGCGATTGTTGCAGTTGGCTGCGGTCCTGCTCTGCCTGTTTGAGCCACTGGTCAATCTTCTGGATTTGTTGCTTGACGGCCGCCACCTGCTCCGGGGTGACGTCGCTGCCCCCGGCTTCGGTGACGGTGGCAGCCGATAGCGCAGCAACAACCGCCAGCAGGACCATCACCAATCGGGCCAGCCGGGCATTGCCGACGAAACAGCGCCGACTGTTCAACTGTGCAGGCATAACGAGTGCAGGCCGGCCCCGCTAACCGGCATCGACCAGACTGTGCCCGGTCATTTCGTCAGGCTGCTTGAGTGACATCAAAGCCAGCAGGGTGGGGGCAATGTCGCTGAGCGTGCCTTCATCCGCCAGTTTCAGGGATCGGGGGCCCAGATAAACCAGGGGCACGGGGCCTGTGGTATGCGCGGTGTGGGCCTGGCCGGAGGCGGCATCGGTCATCTGCTCGCAGTTGCCGTGATCAGCGGTGATCAGTGCCTGACCGCCCACATCCGCAAGCGCCTGCGCGACGCGGGAGACGCATTCGTCCAGACATTCGGCGGCCTTGATGGCGGCGTCGAGTTTGCCGGTGTGGCCGACCATGTCCCCGTTGGCGTAGTTACAGACTACAAGATCGTACTTGCCGCTGTGAATGGCTTCCACAAGCTTGTCCGTGACTTCCGGTGCGCTCATCTCAGGTTTCAGGTCGTACGTAGCCACGTCGGGCGATGGCACCAGTATCCTGTCCTCTCCGGTGAACGGGGTTTCCGCGCCCCCGTTAAAAAAGAAGGTGACATGGGCGTATTTTTCAGTTTCGGCAATCCGCAACTGTGTTTTGCCGAGGCTGGACACGTATTCGCCCAGGCCATTGACCAGTTTTTCCGGCGGGTAGGCGCAGGCGGCCTTTATGTCGGCGGCATATTCGGTGAGCATGACAAATTCGGCAATCGCCGGGTGTCGTTGCCGTGCAAAGCCATCAAACTCCCGTTCCACAAACGCCCGGGTCATTTCCCGGGCACGGTCGGCACGGAAATTCATGAAAATGACCGCGTCGCCGTCGTTAATGCTGGCGTCCGGTTCGTTGTTGTCCTGTATTCGTGTCGGCTTGACGAACTCGTCGTTTTCATCGCGTTCGTAGGCCCGCTCCAGGCCCTCAATCGCAGTCCTGGCAGTAAACCCGGATTCGCCCGCGACCAGCAGGTTGTAGGCGGCTTCGACCCGATCCCAGCGATTGTCCCTGTCCATGGCAAAGTAGCGCCCGACAATCGATGCAACGCGGCCCACGCCCAGGGATTTCATTTTTGCGGCGGCCTTCTTCAATGAGGGTTCGGCACTGCGTGGAGGCATGTCACGGCCATCAAGGAACGCGTGAATGTAAACCTGCTTGGCCCCGCGGGCAGCAGCCAGATCCGCAGCCGCCAGGATATGGTCTTCGTGACTGTGCACACCGCCGGGGGACAGCAGGCCCATCAGGTGAACGGCGCGATCCTGTTGCACGGCTTTATCGATCGCTTCACACAGCACCGGATTACTGGCGAAGGCGCCATCACTCAGGTCTTTGTCGATGCGGGTCAGGTTCTGGTAGACAATACGGCCAGCGCCGAGATTCATATGGCCGACTTCGGAATTACCCATCTGCCCCTTCGGCAGGCCCACGAACATGCCGGAGGTGTTAATCAGGGTGCTGGGTTGCCGTTGCCAGATGCTGTCCCAGAAGGGTGTGCGGGCGTTGCTGATAGCGTTGTCGTCGCTCGGGTCACGGTGCCCCCAGCCATCGAGAATAATCAGTGCAGTCGGCTTGCGCGTTTCGGTCATCACTGAATCCGGTCGGTTAGGAAATTGACAGCGGTGATTCTAACCGGTTTGGATGATACAGGCTATGCGCGCTGCCTTCTGTCACTGGCTGCGGGTGTGTATAATCTCGCCAAACAAATCAGCAGGGTTTTTTAATGGAAAGGTTTCTTGAGTTTGCTGTAAATCACTACATTCTGGTCACGATATTTGTCGCGCTGCTGATCGCACTGCTGTTGCTCGAGTCCATGAAAGGCGGCAAGAAAGTGTCGCCGCAGGAAGCAGTCACCCTGATTAACCGTGATCAGGCCGTGGTGGTCGATATCCGCGAGCGCAAAGAGGTGAAAGAAGGGCGCATTACCGGCTCACTTCACATGCCGTTGAACAACCTCAAGGATCATCTGAACGAGCTCAGAAAGCATGAGGGCAAGCAGATCATCGTGGTGGACAAGATGGGTCAGCATTCCGCTGCTGCCGTCAAACAGCTCAATGAGGCGGGTTATACCAATGTAACCCGGCTTAATGGCGGGATTAACGAATGGCGCGGAGCGAGCCTCCCTCTGGTCAAGAAGTGATCAGCGGCAACGGCCGGTCTTGAATTGACCGACAAACTGCCGCACTGTTTCACATCGGCAGGTAATAACTGAAAAAGCCCCTTGGCGCCGGCGATATCAGACTGAACCTGATGACTTGCCCAGGGCGGCTGAGCGGCTTTTTCAGCAAGTGCTTTAACGGGGTCATATGACCCATTCCGACTGAGACTGAAAGGACTGAACATGGCTGACAATCAGCAGGCCGCCGGCAACGACAATGACAATCAACCGCAATTTGCGCTCCAGCGGATCTATGTGAAGGATCTGTCCTTCGAATCACCGAATTCCCCCGTGGTCTTCCAGGAACAGTGGCAGCCGCAGGTAAATCTCGACCTTAACACCACTCACACCAAAGTCAGCGATAATCAGTATGAGGTTGTGCTGTCGCTGACCGTGACCTCCAAGATTGAAGACAAGGTGGCGTTCCTGGTGGAAATCCAGCAGGCAGGAGTGTTTATGGTCAAAGGTATCGAAGGGCAGCAGTTGGGCCAGATGCTGGGAGCCTACTGCCCGACGATTCTGTTCCCTTACGCCCGGGAAGCCATTGACGGGGTCGTCACCAAAGGCAGTTTCCCCGCTTTGATGCTGGCCCCGGTCAATTTTGACGCCATCTACGCACAGGCAGTGCAGCGTCAGCAGGAAGAAGCCAAAGGCGAAAACGCCGAAGCTCAGACGCACTGAAGTATTTGCGCACCACTGGCTCCGGGTGGTTAATCCGCGCAGTAGCTCAGCGAATTAACCACCCGGAACACTATATGCCGCCGGCAAAGCCGAGTTGTCGCCAGGCTTCGTAAACTACGATGGATACCGAGTTTGACAGGTTCAGGCTACGGCTGTCGGGGTGCATTGGCACGCGTATCCGTTGATTGTCGGGCAATCCGGCCCGCACCGATTCCGGCAGGCCGCGTGTTTCCGGGCCGAACATCAGGTAGTCGTCCGCCTGATAGCTGACCTGCTGATAGGGCCGGCTACCCCTGGTGGTCAGTCCGAGCAGTCGCCGGGGCCTTGCCTGGTGCAGGAACCGCTCAAAGTCCGGATACACCGCTACCGTGGTGTATTCACGATAGTCCAGACCGGCCCGGCGCAACTGTTTGTCGTCCAGCGCAAACCCCAGAGGCTCGATCAGGTGCAACCGGCAGCCGGTATTGGCACAGAGCCGGATAATATTTCCGGTATTCGGGGGGATCTCCGGCTCGTACAGCACCACGTTGAACACAGCGGGTCCGGCGTTAGCGTTCGATGGCGAGGGCAACGCCCATGCCGCCACCGATGCACAGCGTCGCCAGGCCTTTTTTGGCATCCCGACGGGCCATTTCGTGCAGCAAGGTAACCAGGATGCGGCAGCCGGAGGCGCCAATCGGATGGCCCAGCGCAATGGCCCCACCGTTGACGTTCACTTTGGCTGTGTCCCAGCCCAGATCGCGGTTGACGGAAATGGCCTGGGCGGCGAAGGCTTCGTTGGCTTCGATCAGATCCAGGTCGTCCACCGACCAGCCGGCCCGTTCCAGACAGCGACGACTGGCGGGAATGGGACCTGTCCCCATAATCGACGGATCGACACCGGCATTGGCATAGGCACGGATGGTTGCCAGCGGCGTCAGGCCGAGCTCGGCGGCCTTTTCGGCGCTGCACACCATGACGGCGGCGGCCCCGTCATTCAGGGATGAGGCGTTGCCGGCGGTGACGGTGCCACCCTGCTTGAACGCCGGCTTCAGTTTGCCCAGGCTGTCTGCGGTCACGCCTTCGCGCGGATTGTCGTCGCGGTCGACGGTGATCGGCTCGCCCTTGCGCTGCGGGATGTTCAGGGGCACGATTTCGCTGGCGAAATGCCCGGCCTGCTGGGCCGCAACGGCTTTCTGCTGGGATGCCGCCGCAAAGGCGTCCTGTTCTTCCCGGCTGATGCCGTATTGATCGACAATGTTTTCCGCGGTCATGCCCATATGGTAGCCGTTGAAGGCATCCCAAAGACCGTCACGGATCATCGTGTCGACCAGGGTCCAGTCGCCCATGCGCTGGCCGTTGCGGCTGTTGGGCAATACATGGGGGGCTTGACTCATGCTTTCCTGACCACCGGCGATCAGCAGGTCGGCGTCGCCGCAGCGAATCGCCTGAACGGCCATGTGCACGGCTTTGAGACCCGATCCACAGACCTTGTTGATGGTCATGGAAGGCACGGATGCGGGGATACCGCCGTGAATGGCAGCCTGACGGGCGGTATTCTGGCCCTGGCCGGCGGTCAGAACGTGGCCAAGGACCACTTCATTAACCTGCTCAGCCGCTATTCCGGTTTCGCTCATCAGAGCCTTGATCACCGCGGACCCGAGCTGGTCGGCCCGCAGGCTGGACAGCGATCCGCCAAAACCGCCAATGGCCGTCCGCTTCGCTGCAACAATCACCACATCGCGCATGTATTACTCCTCTGAAAATTCGCACAGGGTGCTATTGTATCATCGCAACCGCCCGGCGGCGTAAACTGCCGCAGCGGATGCCCCGACCGATTACATGTTCAGGCTGCGGCCACCATCCACCGAAAGAATCTGGCCAGTGAAAAACGGTGCGTCACAGAGCAGAAAAACCACTGCGCCGGCGATGTCATCCGGGTTGCCGGTTCGTGCCAGCGGCGTTTTTGCCAGAATGGCACGTTGGTACCCGGCATCAATGATCCCGTCACCTTCCGGCCACAGAATCGCACCCGGAGAAACGCCGTTTACCCGAACCTCCGGGGCAAGATCCTTCGCCCAGGATTTGGTCAGCATCGCCAGACCGGCTTTGCTGGAGCAGTACAGTGGGTGGTCGGCGAGCGGTCGCTCGCTGTAGATATCGATCATGTTGACGATGCTGCCATGGCTGCCCCTCAGGGCCGACAGGCACGCCTGACCGAGCACGAACGGTGCCCGCAGGTTGGTATGAAGGATGCGATCCCAATCCTCGGCGGTCGCCTCGGCGGTCGGGTTGGGATAAAACACCGAAGCGTTGTTGATCAGTCCGTCCAGACGTTCCCAGGTGGCAATGGCTGACCGTGCCAGGTCTTCAACGGCTTCCACATCGGTCAGATCGGCCTGAAGGGCGACAGCGCTATCCCGGCGCCGGGCATTGAAGCCGTCAACCAGCTTTCGGGCCTGCTGCGCCCGGCTGCGATAATGAATGATGACCCGCCAACCGCGTTGGTGAAGCCGTTCGGCGGTTCTGGCACCGAGTCGATGGGCCGCACCGGTAATCAGTGCGACGGGGGCTGTTTTATCGGACACAGGCAGGATCCTCTTGCATCAGCGTGGCAGTGGCCAGGTTCGAAGGGTCGCCCTGAACAATCGTGAATGGCGACCGTCAGGCGCGGGGCTGTGTCGTCCCATACTCAACCCTCAGAGGTCTGGTCGCTAAGGGCAGCAATACGCTTGAGGCGCTCGTTTCGGATTGCTTCACCCAGTGCCTTGCCGGCCAGGCCCTGAGTTATCAGGTCTTTTGCATTTACGTCACGTGCGGTGTTGTAGGCGTCCAGCAATGCGCTCGCCTGGCTTTCCGGCACGGCAGGCGTGACGCACTGACACACTGCAAGTAGCCGCCGAAGGCGGTCGGGGCGACGCCAGGCATCGGTGGCATCAAGCAGCGCGAGTTGTTCACCGGCGCTATGGCTCTGACGCAACGATTCGGCAAACCGACTCGTCAGCATCGCCAGTTGCTGGCAGTCTTTGGGGGCTTTGAGCTTTTTCGCCCGCTCGGTGCATTGCTCGGGTGACAGGGGCGACAGCAATGCAGCAAAGCGGATGTCTGTGCTGTCGCCGGCCGGGCTGATGCAGTCCAGCGCAGCCAGCGCCAGGCGCAGGCGGTCAGGACTGGCAAGCTCGGGCAGGAGTTCGCCAAGGGCGCCGCAGTCGGCAAGGGTTGCAAAGTAAACGCCGGGTGCCCGCTCGTGCAAGGCTCGTTGCGTTTCCTGCCAGACCCGCTCTGGTACCAGATGCGCGGCCTCGCCAGCCTCCACCATGGCGCGCATCAGCCCGAGCGTTTCCGGGGCAATGGCAAAACCTGACGGTTGCAGGCGGGCAGCGAACCGGGCTGTGCGCAGGATGCGCAGTGGGTCCTCCGCAAAGGCATCGGAGACATGGCGCAGTTTTCGGTGTTTGAGGTCCTCAAGCCCGCCGAAGGGATCTACAAGTTGACCATTCGGGGCTCGCGCCATGGCGTTCACCGTCAGGTCCCGGCGCCGGAGATCTTCTTCCAGGGTGACGTCCGCAGCGCTGTAGACGGTAAATCCGTGGTAGCCATGACCCTGCTTGCGCTCGGTGCGTGCGAGGGCGTATTCCTCATTGGTCGACGGGTGGAGGAAGACCGGAAAGTCAGCGCCGACCTGGCGAAAGCCTGACTCGATCATCTGCTCCGGTGTGGCACCGACCACAACCCAGTCCCGGTCCTTGACCGGCAGACCCAGCAATTCGTCACGAACAGCGCCGCCGACGAGGTATATATCCATGGTCGTGTCTATCCCGTGGGTGGTGACAATGACCCACGATTATCAACGGCGGTCCGGGTCAGCGCAAACCCGACCGTTCATTGGTCAGCCGGGCATGCACAGCGAGCGGACTGCGATCAGAAAGCTGCGCCCAGTTCAATAGCAGCACCGGTATCGGTGTTGCTTACCAGACCGGCAAGGTCGAGTCGGACACCGAAAGGTGAGACGCCGATACCGAAGGTCAACTGGCTGGATTCCTGGATGCCCCGGCTGCCGTCATTGTTTGCCAGATTCTGGCGGGCGCCAATCCGCAACTGGGCGTAGCGGAAGGCGTCGAATTCTGCGCCCAGTGCCAGCCACTGGGTGTCACCTTCGTATCCGAAAGCCCTGTTCCTGTTCAGTTGAACCTCCGCCGTGATCACATGGAACTGGCCGGCATGGGCGAGTCCAACGGTGACCTGGGGGTCGAGTTTCAATGTGCGAACTTTTTCTCCCAGCAGGGGACGGGAGGCAGCGGAATCCAGTTTCATCGGAATGATATTCTTGACGGCAATGCCGGCATTCCATTGGCCGCTTTCGCCAAACGCGTAGGCTGCGCCCAGATCAAGGTTGAAGCCACCTTTGCTGGTTTGATTTTCGCTGCTGTTAAAACTGTTCTTGTCAAATCCCGAAACCGTTTCGGTATACTGAAAGGTCCGCAGTTGAACGTATTTGGGTGACAGGCCCAGTTGCAGGTTGCCGGCGCCGCTCAGCGGGTAACTATGGGCAAGACTGACACCGACTTCGGCAACCGCCGATGCCAGCACCCGGGCCCGGGACTTCAGCGAATTTCCGAAGTTTGGCGGCGGCGGTGAGCCGGCCGCAATGGTTTGCAACAACGCATCATCGCTCGGATCATACTGGCCCTGCACCGTGGCACGCAGGTTGCCATTGGTAAACACGCCCACTGCCACGGCCGGACTGGGGACGGCCAGGCTCAGACCAACGCCGGCATCCGCCCGGGCAGTATCGCGGTCAATCGCCCTGAGTTGTTGTTGCAGGGATGCGGCGCCAGCCCGGGCCTCACTGACGGTGCCGGCGCTGTTGATTTGATCAATTGTTTTCTGGATCGCGTCAACCTGGTCAACGGTTTTTTCGCCGTCGGCGAAGCGGGCGTTGACCGATGGCAGGATCAATCCGAAATCGTCAGCCCGGTTGTGGTGGCCTGCGGCAAGCATGGCCGGGTTGGCACTGTTGGCGGTGGCGGGGTGAGCCACCGCGACGCCGGTGCCGCCCATTGCCAGAGAACGTGCGGTGTTGAAGCTCTGGGCACCGGCGAAGGCCGGGGTGGCCGAGGTACAGAAGGCGATTGCGAGGGTCAGTCTGGACAGTCGCAGTGAGGACATAGGGGGTGGTGCTCCGGTGTTTTTCTGTTGTTGGGTCGGCGCTCGGCCCTCAGGGTGTCAGGGCCACTATCAGTGGGATCCAGCTTAGCCGAATGGCATTTCGCGGACTGTAAGAAAGGCGTAACGGAGTGTTCCCGCTGTGTAAGCGGTGGTTTGTTGCCGTTTCTGAGATTATTGCCGCCCCATCACGAAGTCTTGTCTATTGAAAACAATGGTTTATATATGTTGGCGTGATTTTTTCATGGCCTGAGATCATGACAGTTTCTGGTGGAGAGAGGCAATGACAGGTCGCGGTATGGCTTTAATGCTGATGATGGTGCTGGCGGGGTGTGCCGAGACTGGCCGCTATCAACAGGCGTCCCTGCCGGATAGCCGGGCCCCGGCCAGACTGGAGCCGATTACGGTTCGGGTCAGCGGTTTTGGTACCTACGAAAATGTCGCCAGGGACCGGCCGGACACCCGCAAGCGTCTGCTGGCGCGGCGTGCTTCGCAGCTTGATGCCTATCGTAATCTGGCGGAACGGGTCTACGGTACGGTCATATACGGCAGCTCAACGGTCAATGACTTCGTTCTGAACAACGATATGTTCCGGGCCTATGTGGACAGTTACATTCGCGGCGCCAAACTGGTTGCGGTAAACGAGCACAGCGACGGTGTCGTTGAGTCTGTCATGGAGCTCAAGCTGGAGCCACGTTTCCGGCAGTGCGTCGCGGAGGCTGCCACTGACGTAGCGGTTCGCGATATGTGCCCTATTCCCATGCCGCGAGGTAATGACAGCGCCGGAGACGTGACCAGTGGCCAGGTCGATTCGCTTTACTACATCGAATAAAGGATGCTCAGTGTGATGGGATCAAGCCCGGACAGCGCCCCGCGAGGGCGTTTTTCCCTGCCAGGCCTGCGCCTGTTGGTCGCAGTCGCTGCGTTGCTGCTCTCGGCAATGTCTCAGGCTGTCGTGCTGGAAGGCACCGGACGGGCGGTGATTCAGGGCGGCGACGTTGATGCGGCTCGCGAGGCAGCACGACGTTCGGCGTTACGGGATGTCGCCTTGCAGTACGAAGCGCGGATCGCCAGCGAGGAAACCATGGAGAACGGTGTGGTGACCCATTCCAGGCTGACCGTTGCCTCTCAGGCGCAGGCTCGCCGGGTCGACATTATCAGTGAGGTGCGCCGGGGTGACGTCCTGCAGCTCAGGCTGCGGGCCGACATGTCGCCCGGTAGCAGCTGCAGTGCCGGCGATTCGGTGCACCTGAAAAAGCGGATTGCGGTGACCGCGTTCCCGGTTCAGCATCCTGACCAGGCCCGTTTCGGACGATTGGACGATGCCGGCGAGGCTTTGCCTCAACAGTTGCAGGCTCGCCTGCGAGCGCAGGGCGGACTGCAGGTGCTCAACGCAACCACACTGCAGTTGTTTGGCGATTTGCCCAATGCGCCGACGCATCAGCAGTTTGGCAATCAGCTCAGCAATGTGGTGGCAATGGCCCATGAGCTGGGCGTCCAGTTTGTGATCGCGGGGGTGGTCCGGGACATGGGGCAGTCGGACCCGTCCGCGTGGGGATCGTCGGTGATTGATCGCATGCAGCGTGCTATTGGTGCCGTTGACCAGTCCCGCCGGTTCGTGGCCGATCTGATGGTTTATGATGGATTCAGTGGGTCGCCGGTGTTTCAGAAGCGCTTCGAGACCCACGGTGAATGGAATGCCGGTCCTGGCGGCGTGTCGGGGTTTGCTTCCGCCGGTTTTGAGCAGACCGGTTATGGCCGGGCAGTGATGGCTCTGCTGGATGAGATGAGCCGGTCTGTTAACCAGGCGCTGGCCTGCCAGCCGTTTATTGCCCGGATTACCCGGGTGGATGATCAGAAAGTGACGCTTGATGCGGGCGCGACCGCGGGTCTCCGTCCCGGTGACACCCTCAACCTGTACCGGAGCCTCCGGTACTTGGACTCGCCAGACTCTACCCCGGAGCTGCAGGACAGTAAAACCACGGTCAGGCTGGACAGTGTGCACCCGGATTTCAGCTCGGGGATGATCGACGTGCCGGGCGGTCAGCTCAATATCCAGCGGGATGACCTGGCGATCATCTGGTAAAGAGCGGGGCGATGCCGGGCTTGCCAAAGTGCCCTCAGTGATGGCTGACCCGGACTCTGTGTGGTGGCGGATCAGCTAATACGGCTGGGGGCCTGTTCGCCCACTTCAGTGGCAGCAAGATCACGGATTTTGGCAATCATGGCCCGCAGACCGTTGCCGCGGGTCGGGGAAATATGCCGGAACAGATCCAGCCGTTCAAACAGTTCGTCAATATCCACCGTCAGCAGTTCCCGTGGCTCACGGGCATTCAATGCGACCAGAATGATAGCCGCCAGGCCCCGCACAATCATGGCGTCGGAGTCGATCAGCAGGAACAGCTTGCCACTGTCTTCGTCCAGATGGTGGATCAGCCACACCTGACTCTGGCAGCCATGGACGTAATTGGCCTCGGTCCGCTGGTCATCCGGGAACGCTGGCAACTGTTTGCCCAGGTCGATGATGTAGGCGTAGCGTTCTTCCCAGTCATCGAGGAATTCCAGGTCCTCGATGACGTCGTCGATGGTGGTGCGGGTGCCCAGCGAGTTGTTGAGAAATTGTTGCGTGGTGGCGTTCATTCAAAACATTCCTAATTCCAGCTTCGCCTCATCGGTCAACATGTCGCTGTTCCACGGCGGATCGAACGTCAGTTCGATGTTCACCTTGTCGACGTTGGGAACATGCTCGATCTTGCGCTTGACGTCGTCGGTGATCACCGGTCCCATGCCACAGCCAGCGGCGGTCAGGGTCATTTTCACATTGACCACGTTGCCGTCCGCTGAGCCCTGACTGATGTCACACTCGTAAATCAGCCCCAGGTCCACCACGTTCACCGGGATTTCCGGGTCGTAGCACCCGCGCATGGCTTCCCAGACCTGATTCTCGTTGATGGTGCCATCTGTCGGGGTGTCGAAGCTGCTTTGCAGGGGCTGCTTGCCAAGCGCGTCGGCGTCATGGCCTTCAATGCGAGCGAGATTGCCGTTCACCGCGACGGTGAAGCTGCCGCCCAGAGACTGGGTGATGGTGACGAAGGTGTCCGCAGGCACCATGATTTCCGTGCCGGAGGGCACAAGGCGCGCTTCCACCTCGCGCTTGGTCAGGACAACTTCCCGTTCTTGCATGAGTCTATCTGGCCTCGCCTGTTGCTGGCTGATTCACTGTGTTGCGGGGCTTACACCACCGAAAAGCTTTCGCCACAACCGCATTCCGCCGTGGCGTTGGGATTGCGGAAGTAGAACATGGAGTTGACGCCCTCGGTAACGAAGTCAATCTCGGTGCCGTTGACGATCGGCAGATGTTTGCGTTCGACGTAAATATCAACGCCGTCTACGGTAAACACCTGATCGTCCGCCAGCGCTTCTTCCACCCACTGGGTTTCGTACTTGAAACCGGAGCAGCCACTTTTCCTGACCGCCAGGCGAATACCCCGGGCGTCCGGTTTTTTGGAAAGCTGCTTGCGTACGTGGCCCACCGCGCTGGGTGTCATGGTGATCCCCACCGTCGGCGTAAAGGTTTGTGCTGTCATTGCTTCGCCTCCATCAGGTGAGCAGACGCTGGATCTTGCGCAGCGCCTGGAACAGCTGGTCTACTTCGGCCAGCGTGTTGTAAAACGCAAAAGACGCCCGCGCCGTTCCGGGCACGCTGAAAAAGTCCATCAGCGGCATGGCGCAATGGTGTCCGGTCCGGATCGCAATGCCCTGCTGATCCAGCAGTGTACCTATATCACTGGGGTGCAGACCGGCAATTTTAAAGGACATCACCGGCACTTTACTGGCAGCCGTGCCAATCACCTCCATGCCCGGCACGGTCTCCACCAGTTCGTTGCAGCGGTTCAGCAGCGCCTGCTCGGCGGCTTCAATCGCCGGCCGGTCAAGGCTCTGGAGATAGTCGATGGCAGCGCCCAGGCCGATGGCTTCGGCAATCGGCGGCGTTCCGGCCTCAAATTTATAGGGCAGGGTGTTCCAGGTGGTGCGCTCAAAGCTCACCCGTTCAATCATTTCGCCACCGCCCATGAACGGAGGCATGGCTTCCAGCAACTCTTCGCGGCCGTACAGCACGCCAATGCCGGTGGGGCCGAACAGTTTGTGGGATGAAAACACATAGAAGTCGCAATCCAGCGCCTGTACGTCCGGCTGGAAGTGCGGCACGGCCTGGGCGCCATCGATCACGGTGATCGCGCCCTGCGACCTGGCGCGGGCGATAAGATCCTGTACCGGATTGATGGTGCCCAGAACGTTGGACACATGGGTCAGGGCCATGATCCGGGTGCGCTCACCCAGCAGGCTGTCGAAGGACGGCAGATCCAGTTCGCCCGCCGGGGTCACCTGCACCGGCATCAGTTTCGCACCGGTGCGTTCGGCCAGCATTTGCCAGGGCACGATGTTGGCGTGGTGCTCCATCTGGCTGACCAGAATTTCATCACCGGGGTTCAGCTTCTCCGCCAGGCCGTTGGCAATGACGTTGATTGCCTCGGTGGTACCCCGGGTCCAGATGATCTGGCGGGTATCCGCTGCATTGAGGAAGGCCCGCACGGTTTCCCGGGCCCCTTCGAAGGCCACGGTGGCGCGGTCACCCAGGGTGTGAGCGCCCCGGTGCACGTTGGAGTGCATTTCCCGGTAATAGCGGTCCATGGCGTCCAGCACGGCAAAAGGCTTCTGGGCCGATGCGCCGTTGTCCAGGTACACCAGTGGCTTGCCGTGAACCGTCTGGCCGAGAATCGGAAACTCGTTCCGAATGGCGTCGATATCCAGCGTTGATGCTGCCAGTGATGTTGCCACGGATAGATCCGTCATGATCGTTCAGGCCTCCACAACCGTCTGTTCAAAAAACCGGTTCAGGCGCAGTTGCACAGTTCCCCGCACCGCCGGAACGGGAATCTGTTCAATGAGCTCATTGATAAATGCCATGCTGAGCAGGGTTCGTGCTTCCTGCCGGCCAATGCCCCGGGATATCAGATAGAACACCGATTCTTCGTTAAGCTGGCCGACGGTTGCCCCGTGGGCGCACTTGACGTCATCGGCATAGATTTCCAGCTCTGGCTTGGTGTCGATTTCGGCGCCGGTAGAGAGCAACAGGTTCTTGTTGCTCATGTTGGCATTGGATTTTTGGGCATCCTGATGAATATGGATGCGTCCGTTGAAGATCGCATGGGATTCGTCCGCTGCAATATTACGATAGGTTTCCTCGCTGTTGCAGTGGGGTGCGATGTGCTCAATGGTGGTGTGGTTGTCATAGTGCTGTTTGTGCTGGGTCACGACCACCCCGTTCAGGCGGCATTCCGCGCCTGACGCCTCGAGTCGTACCTGCAGGTCGTGCCGGCGCAGCGGGCCGCCAAAGCCGACGGTATGACTGTCGAAGCGGGCATGGCCCTGCAAGCGGGCACCGGTGGCGCCGACGTGCTGAACGTTATCGCCGTCCAGCGACAACCGTACATTGGTGACGTTAGCGCCTTCTGCCAGGGCGAATTCCGTGACCGCATTGACCATGGCGGGCTCTGCGCCGGTGGTGATGAATTCTTCCACCAGAGTGATCTGACTGTTGGCGCCGGCGTCCACATAAATACGGGGGTAGGCCGAACCACTGACGCTGGCGTCGGTTTCGCTGATCACGAACAGCGGCTGGTCGAGCACGGCGCCGGGCCTGAGACGGATATACAGGCCATCCTCAAAGCGGGCCGCATTCAGTCGCGCCAGTTGAACGCCGTTGCTGTCCAGGGTGTTGTCCAGGCGCTCTGCAAGTTGCGTGGCGGCGTCGTCATCCAGATCCGCGAAGCGCTCAATGCTGATGCCGTCGGTATCCGGGTAGTCGCTGGCCTCAGGCACCATGATGCCGTTACGGAACACGACATGATAGCCGTCCACCGCCAGGGCCGGTCCGGTCTGGCCGTCCGCGGGCAGGCCCGCAGCCAGTTCGTCGGTGAGCTTCAGGTAACGGCTGGAGTATTTCCAGTTTTCTGTTTTGCGCGTAGGCAGCGGCATATCCGCCAGGGCCTTGCCACGCTGCTGGCGCAAGGCCAGCAGGGGTGCGGGCAGGCTCTGGCCGCTGGGCTCAAGAAACGCGCTGGACAGGATCGGTGCTGGTTTCATTCCGCGAGCTCCTTCAGCTGGTGGCCACTTCGTCTTTGACACCCAGCCAGCCGTAACCGCGCTCTTCAAGCTCCAGGGCCAGTTCGCGGCCGCCGGATTTGATGATCTGGCCGTTGGCCAGGACATGCACGAAGTCCGGCACGATGTGGTTCAGCAGGCGCTGATAGTGAGTCACCATCAGTACCGCCCGGTCCCTGGATTTCAGGGCGTTTACACCGTCGGCGACGACCTTCAGGGCATCGATGTCGAGGCCGGAATCGGTTTCGTCGAGAATCGCCAGGCGTGGCTGGAGCAGCAGGGCCTGCATGATTTCATTGCGCTTCTTCTCGCCTCCGGAGAAGCCTTCGTTGACGCCGCGCTTGAGGAACCCCGGATCCAGATCAACCTGTCTGGAAGTCTCCCGTGCGAGCTTCATGAACTCGGCAGCGTTCATCTCTTCCTCGCCCCGATGGGTGCGCAGGGCGTTCACGGCAGTGCGAAGAAACTGCATGTTGCTGACCCCGGGGATTTCCACCGGGTACTGGAACGCCAGGAAAATGCCTTCCCGCGCCCGTTCTTCCGTTGCCAGTTCAAGCAGATTGCGGTTATCCATCAATACCTCACCCTCGGTGACCTCGAAGGCTTCATTGCCGGCCAGCACCTGAGACAGGGTGCTCTTGCCAGAGCCGTTGGGGCCCATGATGGCGTGAACTTCCCCGGCCTTGATCTCCAGGTTGATGCCCTTGAGGATCTCTTTGCCCTCAACCGAGGCGTGCAGGTTCTTGATGCTCAGCATGAATCGCTATCTCTCTCTTAATAACTTTGTCTGATTCGGTGATCGGCTGTCGGTGCCCGGCGCCAGCCGGGTCAGCCGACCGAGCCCTCAAGGCTGACTTCCAGCAACTTGCCGGCTTCGACCGCAAATTCCATCGGCAGCTCTTTGAATACTTCCTTGCAGAAGCCGTTCACGATCATGGAGACCGCCTGTTCCGGGTCGATACCACGCTGACGACACAGGAACATCTGCTCGTCGCTGACCTTGGAGGTGGTCGCCTCGTGTTCGAGGATGGCCTGTTTGTTCTTGCTTTCGATGTACGGGAACGTGTGCGCCGCGCTCCGGTCACCGATCAGCAGGGAGTCGCACTGGGTAAAATTGCGCGCGCCGGTGGCCCCTGGGCCGAATTTCACCAGGCCGCGGTAGGCGTTGCTGCTGTGCCCCGCTGAAATGCCCTTGGAGATGATTGTGCTGGTGGTGTTCTTGCCCAGGTGAATCATCTTGGTGCCGGTGTCAGCCTGCTGGTAGTTGTTGGTCAGCGCCACGGAGTAGAACTCGCCCACGCTGTTTTCACCCCGCAGCACACAGCTTGGATACTTCCAGGTGACCGCAGACCCGGTTTCCACCTGGGTCCAGGAAATCTTGGAATTCTTGCCGATGCAGGCGCCGCGCTTGGTGACAAAGTTATAGATGCCACCCTTGCCGTTTTCGTCGCCCGGGTACCAGTTCTGCACGGTGGAGTATTTGATCTGGGCGTCGTCCAGCGCCACCAGTTCAACCACCGCCGCGTGCAGCTGGTTTTCGTCACGCATGGGGGCGGTGCAGCCTTCCAGGTAGCTGACGTAGCTGCCTTCCTCGGCGATGATCAGAGTACGTTCGAACTGGCCGGTATTGGCCGCGTTGATCCGGAAATAGGTGGACAACTCCATCGGGCAGCGAACGCCCTTGGGGACGTAGACAAAGGTGCCGTCGGAGAACACCGCGGCATTCAGCCCGGCGAAGAAGTTGTCACCGGCCGGAACCACCGAGCCCAGGTATTTCTGCACCAGCTCGGGGTGCTCTCGTACCGCTTCGGAGATGGAGCAGAAAATCACTCCGGCTTTGGCCAGAGGCTCTTTGAACGTTGTCGCGACCGAGACCGAATCGAAGACCGCATCCACCGCGACTCCGGCCAGTTTGGCCCGCTCGTGCAACGGTATGCCCAGTTTTTCATAGGTTTTGAGCAGCTCCGGATCGACGTCGTCGAGGCTCTGGGGCATATCTTCCTTTTTCTTGGGCGCGGAATAATAGGAGATATTCTGATAATCCACCTTGGGATAGTGGACGTGGGCCCATTCCGGTTCGTCCATTTCCAGCCAGCGCCGATAGGCCTTCAGCCGCCACTCCAGCATGAATTCAGGTTCGTTCTTGACTGCCGACAGGCGGCGAATAACGTCTTCATTCAGGCCCGGCTCAAACGTATCCGCCTCGATTTCTGTTACGAAACCGTGCTCGTACTCCCGTTTGACCAGCTCGTTCACCTGTTTATCGGTGTTCGCCATGGTGGTCGCTCCGTCTCTCTCATCAGGGGGCGTGGGGCCCGCTGTCGTGCTGCCAGGCCTCTGGCGGGCCTGTGTCAGCAACTGTTCATGAATTCAGGCATCGCCGCCAGCTTCGGTATTCTCCAGAACTGGCCCGTTTATACGGCCTGACGATAAAAATTTGGATGAGGCTTTATTACCGCTGATTGTACAATATCAGAGTAAAATAGTCAGGTATTAATTTGGTTTGCGGTAGTATAACGCAATCGCAGCAGGTCTGACTAAACTGATCCTGTCTGGCGGGAATGCCCACACCGGCCTGACGACGCCCCAATCACTTGCGGATATTGTTTATGGCCGCTGCACTGGCACTGCTCTACAAGCTGACCCCGTTATATATCACGGTTGTGCTGGGCTGGATGGCGGGCCGTTACCTGCAGGCCAGTGGCCGGCACATTGCAGGGATCATGCTGTATATTGTCACGCCGTCGGTGGTGTTCTCCGGTGTCATGAGTGCCCGGCTGTCCCCCGAAGTCATTCTGTTGCCGCTGGTCACCTTTACCCTGTGTACGCTGATCGGGGTGGTGACGCTGTTGGTCGGGCGGCGCTGGCTGGATGACGGCCGCGAGAATATCCTGCCGCTGGCGGCCGGGTCCGGGAACACCGGCTATTTTGGTATACCGGTGGCCCTGCTGCTGTTTGGCGAATCCGGAGTTGCGCTTTACATCGTCTGTATGCTCGGGACGACGCTGTTCGAAAACTCGGTGGGCTTCTATCTGGCGGCCCGGGGGCGTTATGGCATGAGTGAGTGTCTCCTGCGGATGGCCCGTCTGCCTTCGCTGTACGCGTTCGCGCTGGCTGTTGTGCTGAACCTTTCGGGGGCGTCGATACCCGTGGTCCTGACGCCCTTGTTCGAGAACCTGCGCGGGGCCTACAGCGTGTTGGGCATGATGATCGTCGGCATGGGTATTCTGAATTTCAGAGGCCTTGCAGGGAGCTTCAGGTTTACCGGTCTGGCGTTTGTGGGCAAGTTTGTGGCCTGGCCAGCTGCCGCATTATTGCTGTGGTGGGCGGACAGCCATTTTTTCCGGGTCTATTCGATAGCGGTCTATCAGGCGCTGTTTCTGGTCTCGATTGTGCCTATGGCGGCCAACACGGTGGTGATTGCCACCCTGCTGGATACGGCCCCGCGCCAGGCAGCCGGCACCACGCTACTCAGTACCCTGTTCGCACTGGCCTTCATCCCGCTGATGGTGGCGCTGGTTTTACCGGGTTGACCTGGCACTGTTACGCCGGTCTCGCAAACCCACCGAACGTCGTGGTAAAGGTATAACCTGACAATAGCCGTGGATGTCGGTGGCACCGGGGCTGACCATGGCTGACTGAATCAACCCGGACGATGGCCGACGATGGACCGATCAAAGACTGACACAGGCTCCGCGCAGAAAACCGCTCCCGGGTTCGAGCGCCGGTCCGGGGCGGATGGCGGGTTGACGCTGATACTGAGCGGAGACTGGACCTTGCGCGGTCTGGCCAGGGACACCGGCTCGCTGGTTCGGGAACTACGGCCCTTTGTCCGCGATGAGCGCGTACACTGGGACCTGCGATCGATTTCTGCGCTCGACAGCGTGGGCGCGCTGGTGCTCTGGCGGGCCTGTGACGGTCAACGCCCGGCTCACGTCGACCTGCGCGATGAACATGCCCCACTGTTTCGGCGCTGGAGTGAGCGTCCACCGGAAGGCGACCAGTTGCCGGTTCGTCACCAGAGCCTGAGCGACCGCATGACCAAAGCTGGCCGCAGCGGGGCCAGCCACGTTACCGACCTGCTGGCTCTGACCGGGCAGGTCACCCTGGACACGCTGACGCTGGTGCGTCGTCCCTGGCAATTTCCCCTGAAAGATCTGTCCGCCACGGTTTACCAGGCCGGTGTGAAGGCACTGGGAATCACCGCTCTGGTGGGCTTTCTGATTGGTATCGTGCTGAGTTATCTGTCTTCGCTGCAACTGCGGTCATTTGGCGCGGAGGTGTTTATTGTCAACATCCTGGGGCTGGCCATCATCCGTGAACTGGGGCCGTTGCTGGCGGCGATCCTGGTGGCGGGCCGTTCGGGCTCGGCCATGGCCGCTCAACTGGGGATGATGCGCCTGACCGAAGAGCTGGATGCCCTGACGGTGATGGGCATTCCTCACAGCATCCGGCTGGTGCTGCCCAAGCTGGTGGCGCTGGCGATTGCGCTGCCGCTGCTGGTGTTGTGGACTGACGTGATGGCGCTGATCGGCGGCATGCTGTCTGCCAAGGCCGCCCTGGGGATCAGTCTCAATCGGTTTGTCGAGATGCTGCCCACTGTGGTTCCGATTGCCAATCTGTGGATTGGTCTGGCGAAGTCGGTGGTATTTGGCCTGTTGATTGGGATGATCGCCTGCCATTTTGGCCTGCGTATCAAGCCCAATACGGAAAGCCTGGGTCTTGAGACCACCAATGCCGTGGTGACCAGTATTACGCTGGTGATCCTTGCGGATGCCATATTTGCGATTGTCTTCCGGGGTATCGGAGTGGCTTCATGACTACCTGCGAACTGATCCGGCTGACACGCCTCGGTACAACCTTCGGCGATCAGGTGGTGCACAGGGACATCAACCTGGCCGTGTATGAACGCGATATTGTCGGGCTGGTGGGCGGCTCTGGCAGTGGCAAAACCACACTGATGCGTGCCATGATCGGCCTGAATCAGCCGACCCGGGGGCAGGCCAGGTTGTTTGGGCAGTCGCTGCGGAAAATCACGATACGCCAACTGAATGCCCTGCATCAGCGCTGTGGGGTGCTGTTTCAGGGCGGAGCGCTGTTTACCGCCCTGACGGTGTTCGAAAATGTTGCATTTCCGCTTCGGGAATCCCGGTTGCTGGACGAGTCGCTGATAAGACAGTTGGTGATGATGAAGCTGTCGATGGTCGGGCTGGAAGCGGAGGCGGCCACCCGGTTGCCCTCCGAATTGTCCGGGGGCATGGTCAAACGGGTCGCGCTGGCCCGCGCCCTGGCACTTGAGCCGGAGTTGCTGTTTCTTGATGAGCCCACTTCCGGGCTCGATCCGATCGCCAGTGATGCGTTTGTCGAGCTACTGTCCAGCCTGCACCGTGAGCTGGGGTTTACGGTGGTGATGATTACCCATGATCTGGATGTCATGCATGATCTTTGCACCCGGATCGTGGTGCTGGCGGATCAGCATATTGTGGCCGACGGCTCGCCGGACGAGGTTCGGCTTGTCGACCATCCGTTTGTCCGGAATTTTTTTCACGGCGGCAGGGCAGATCGTGTGTTCGGGAGTGACGATCCGGCGGAACAGGTGCCGGTACTGAAGGAACCGTCTTATGAATAATCGCGCCTACGCGCTGATGACCGGGCTATTCATTCTGGTACTGGGTGCCGGTCTGGTGTTGGCGGCAATCTGGCTGACGGGTTCGCGGGAGGCCACGCAGACCTATGTCGTCACCAGCGAGGATTCGGTGTATGGCCTGATGCCGGAATCATCGGTGTTTTATCGGGGTATCAAGGTCGGTCGGGTGAGCTCGATCGACTTTGCTGACAACAATCCCGGCCAGATCCGGATTCGTATCGAGGTTGATCAGTCTGTTCCGCTTACGCGGGATGTGTTTGCGACATTGAAGTTACAGGGTGTCACGGGTCTGTCCCAACTGGCCCTGGAGCGGGGAGGCAACGACAAAAAAATGCTCACCACAGCGCCAGGCCATCCCGCGGAGATCCCGATGAAGCCCTCCATGCTGGATCGTCTGGGCAATCAGGGGAACCAGCTTCTGGAGCGCCTGGACCGGATTACCCGGTCACTGGGTGATTTGCTCAATAGTGAAAACCAGTCGCGGGTGCGGAGTATGATCACCAGCTTTGACAAGGTGGCCGGCAATCTGGCCGAACTGACTGACAGTCTGAACAAAGGGGCCGCCCGGGTGCCCGATATGGCGGCGAGGCTTGATAACAACATTGCCGGTCTCGATAAGCTGTTGGGTAACCTGAACACGCTGGCTGATCAGGCCGGCGGCGTTACCCGGCGTGTCGATGAGCTGATCCGTAACGCAGGGCAGGTCACCCGTACCGGTAGCGAGATCAGCGACCAGGTATCGACCGAGACCCTGCCGGCCCTGAATGCCACCCTGGAGGATATCCGGCAAACTTCAGGCTCACTGCGTCAGTTGTCAGAGAGTCTGCGTCGTAACCCCCGGCAACTGATCACCGGGCCATCCCGGCCGGCGGCCGGTCCGGGAGAGTCCGCTTACGGAGAGCTTCAATGAGACCTCATAAACAACACGTTATGGCGCGGTGTGGTGCCGGGGTGCTGGTGCTGGTCCTGTTGAGCCTGGGAGCATGCAGCGTGATTCCGGACGGGCTGCCGGCGCTGGCGGAGCATGACCTGGGGCCTGTAGCCCCGGATCAGAGCTTCCAGCCGCGGGACCTGCCGGTGCACCTGGCCCGCGTGACGACGGCCAATGATCTGGCCGGCACCGACATTCTTTACCGCAGGACCGATCGGGATCCGACGCAGGTTCATCGTTATGCTCAACATGTCTGGCGGGTAGCGCCGGTTCTGCTGATCGCGGACCGTTTGTCCCAGCTTGGACTGTCGGCTCGGGCGACCGCCGAAACACCCTACCAGCTGGTCTTGCGGCTGGTGAACTTTGAGCAGGTGATTACCTCGCCCACAGACGCCCACGTCAATGTGCGGGTGGACGCTCAATTGCGTAATGCGCAGGGCGCCCTGGTGGCCAGCTACCGTTTTATCGACCGCTCGCCGGCCACCGCCGATCTGGCGGGTGCCCTGAGCGGCCTGACCACTGCCGCCCGGCGCCAGGCCGATAATATCAATCAGTGGGTGTTTGATGCGTTGGCGCGATAACGTGTGCTGGATCAGGTCGCCGGCAGACCGGGAAAATTCGGTCTTTGTGCATGGGGCTGAAACAGGGTTTACTGACTGGGCGTTATAGAACCAACGGGCACCGGGGTCATACGTTTCCCGGGTCCGGAGAGCTTGTCCAATGGCACGATTTTCCGATTTCATCTCGCCCCCGGCTGCCTTGCTGTTCGATTGGCACGGTACGCTGGTCGACACCGCCGATGCCATGTTCAGCGCGATGGAAGAGATGCTGCCGCAGCTGGAAGAACTGGGCCTGGTAGAGAAGCTGTTGCCAGAGGCCCGTTGCAAGACGCCCCAGGATGCGCGGCTGGTCCGCTATATTCGCATCTTCCGTCGCCTGCATCCGCGCATTCTGGCTGAGCGCAGGGTCTCCCGGACCGAGATCTTCAACGCCATTTTCGGGGACGACCGGGACGCCAGGCTGATTGCCCACCATGCCTATAATCAGTGTTACCGCAAGTATTTCGGTCAGGTAAGGCCGTTCCAGGATGGAGTCTATGACTATCTTGTGGCCTGCCGAAAACTGGGCATCAAGCTGGCGGTGGCCACCAACCGTAACCGGGAGTTTCTCGATACCGAGCTGACAACTCTTGAAAATGGCCGCTGGCGGGAGCTGTTCGACACCACTGTCTGCGCCGACGATGTAACCCACTACAAACCGGATCCCGAGGTGATTCTCAAAGCGGCCGAAAACCTGAGACTGCCGGCTGGTCCGGCGGTCTGGTACGTGGGCGACAGCTATGTCGATATGGTGACCGCCAATAACGCGGAGGTCACGCCGGTCTTTTACAATGGCGCCTGCTGGGAAGCACAGCGGATTGAAAGCTGGTTCAGCCACCGGGATACGCCCGGCGCCGTACTGGACAGCTTCGAGGATCTGATGGATGGCCTGGAGCGGCTTTACCAGCGTGACCAGAGCCTGTTCCCTGTGCCGGTTGCGGACGTCAGGCCACCCGCCTTTGCTCCGCCTGAGCCGCCAGCGCCGCGGGTGGAGGCGGATTGGCATCCGGCGGTTGCGCGGCTGATCCGTCCAGCGGTGATCCTGTTCGACTGGCACGCCACACTGGTGGATACGCTGGATGCGATGTATCACGCCGTCGACGATATGCTGCCGGATTTTCACGCATTGAACCTGATGGACCGGATGGTCACGCCGGAAGACAGCAAAACCCCGGAGGATGCGCGTCTGGTGGCGTATGTGCGGGAGTTTGCCAGGCTTCATCCCAAGGTCAAGGCGGACCGGAAAATATCCCGCACCGATATTTTTGAAGTGCTGTTTGGTGAGGATGAAGACGCCAAGCAGGTGGCCCACAGGGTCTTTAATCATCACTACCGCAAACATTACGGCAATGTGGCGGCGTTCGAACCCCGGGTAAGCGCGGTACTGGAAGGTCTGCGTAAACTGGAAATCCGGGTAGGCGTGATCACCAATCGCGACCGGGAATTTTTCGAGCATGAACTGGCCGCTGTTGAAGGCATTGGCTGGACTCATCTGTTTGATACCACTGTCTGTGGTGACGATACGCCATTGCGGAAACCACATCCCGATCAGCTACTGCTGGCCGTGGAAAACCTCGGTTATCCGGCGGACCCCAGTGTCTGGTATGTCGGCGACAGCACCACCGACATCATCGCTGCCCAGCGCGCGGGCATGACGGCGGTGTTTTTCAACGGCGCCCAGTGGGACCTGCCGTGGCTGCACAAGATCTTCCCCGGCACCCGCCGGCACCCGGATAAGCCAGACGTTGTAGTGAATGACTTCTCGGAATTCTGGGCCCTGGTGCTGGCTTGCGAAGTTGGACCACCGTAAGGCAGCGTTGCGGCCAATACAGATCCGGTTCCCCAGGCAAGCCACCGAGCCTGCGGTGGCTCAGATTGGTCAGAGACGCAGTGATAGTGATGATCAGCCAGTGATTAGCGTGCGGGCGGCGAGGGCTGTGCGGGCTCCGTGCCCGGCATCTGCAACGCACGCTCAACGTCCAGCCCGAGTGCGATTGCACCTATAAATTTGCCGGTTGCGGGTGAAATTACGGCCTGGGAAACGGTGACCTGAAAGCGTTTTGAAGAATCGTCAAAATAGATCGGTGACACCACCAGGCGGTCTGTCGGCTGGTCCGTCAAGGCCCGGAATTTGGCTTCATCGCCCTGCCAGTAATCCGATGTCAACTGGCTCAGAGCGGTAATGGCGCCGAGATCGTCCATCAGGAAAGTCTCGGACACCAGGCCGTTCGTGCCGGCCTGCCATTTTGCCAGTTGTCGGGACACCGGACGTGTCAGCAACTGATTAGCCAGTTGCGAGGGCGCATAGGGGGCCAGTGCCTGCCACTGGCTATCGAGATTGAGGATGCTGGCGAGCGTCTCATGTCGGTCTCTGGCAAGGATGTTTGCCGTGACGTCAACCGTTGAGCGCAGGTCCCTCAGCAGGGAGCGTGCCAGTGTTTCCAATTCACGCTGCTCTGGCGGGAGAAGTTCGAAGTCGGTTGAAACACAGCCGTCCAGATGATGGTTGAACTGCCCGAGGAACTCGGGATAGCGTGCGGTAAAGCGCTGGCTTACATACAGGCTCAGGGGCGCAAATCGGATAAAGGTTGACTGGAACTGCGCATCCGGAGTGGCCGGGTAGGCACCCCGGCTCTTCAGATAGGACGCCATTACGTGCCAGTCCACAACAATGGCATCGACGCGTTTACGATCCAGCAGGGCCAGCAACTGCTCGGTCGAGGTGGCTTCGATGAGCACCGGGTAGTCGTGGCGGCGTAGCCACCTGGCTTCATTGCTGCCGGCGATGGCGCTCAGCCGGGCACTGTGAAAGTCCGCGATCGGCCGGCGGGTGAAAAAGTACCACTTCTCCAGTGCGATCGGAGCCGTGGCTGAGGCGTAAGCCTCCAGTCGCGACGATTCGCCAATGGCAAAAATACCGTCAACGATGCCCAGTTCGAGCGCGTGAATGGCCCGGTTCTGCGGTACGACACGAATGTTGTTCCGCCAGCCGATCGCTCGCGAAATGCATTCCAGCGTACTCACCGTGGTGCCGGTAGCGCCCATTGAATGGCCTGCTTCGGTTTGCACTACCTGATAGGGGGGCGCCTGAAAGGTATACAGATCAAGCGTCTCCGCAAAAGCGGGTGGGCCCAGCAACACAGTCAATAAAAGTCGGATCCCTGACTTACGCATCGTTTTCCCTGATACCGGCCATCTTGCTATTTGTTTGAAAGACACGTTGCAAGAATAGCAGACTCGCTGATCATTCGAATATGCCGGTCGTGGACGGTCCAGCGCTGTTGCCGGACCGCCAGCGTTTCAGGCCGCTCGCGCGCTCAGGCGCAACCGCAGCGAGTCCGGCAGTGAAAAGCGGGCGATCCGCTTCAGTACGGTGCTGTACTGTTTGCCGAAACTGCCGGTGTTGTAGTGCAGGCCGTAGCGTTCGCAGACTGCCTGCACCCGCGGCGCGATCTCCCGATAGCGATGAGCGGGCAGGTCGGGGAACACATGGTGCTCAATCTGGTAGCTCAGGTGTCCGCTGAGCAGGTGCACCCACCGGCTCCCGGTGAAGTTGCTGGACCCGGTGAGCTGGCGCAGATACCACTGCCCGCGGGTTTCGTTTTCACAGTCCTGTTCGTGAAAGGTTTCGGCGTCCTGGGTGAAGTGCCCACAGAAAATGACCGTTGACGACCACAGGTTGCGCATCAGGTTGGCGCCGATGTTGCCCGCCAGCACGATCGGCGCCACTGGCAGGGTGATCAGCGGGAAGAACAGATAGTCCTTGAATGCCTGCCGGCCCCCTTTGCGCAGGAAGGCTTTGAGGAACTGACGTTTGTCCGCCAGAGTAATCTCGCCCCGGCGCAGGCGCTCGGACTCCAGTTCGTGCAGGCCCACGCCCCACTGGAAAAACACACTCAGCAGAATGTAGTTGATGAACTGGAGGCTGTGCGCCGGCTTCCAGGAGACGTCATCGCTGAGCCGGAGCAGGGCATAGCCATAGTCCCGGTCTTTACCGATCACGTTGGTGTAGGTGTGGTGCTCGTAGTTGTGGGTCCGGCGCCAGGAATCACCGGTACAGACAGTATCCCATTCGTAGGTCTGGGAGTTCAGCGCCGGGTCATTCATCCAGTCGTATTGCCCGTGCATCACATTGTGTCCGATTTCCATGTTTTCGATGATCTTGGACAGGCCCAGCGCCGCCACCGCGGCGGCGAAGACCGGGGGAATAAAGCCGAAGGGCATCATCACCCGGCCGCCGACTTCCAGCGTCCGGTGCAGGCGGACTATCCGGCGGATGTAACGCGCGTCGCGCTCGCCCAGATCGGCCAGCACGTCATTTCGGATGGCGTCCAGGTCTTGTTCAAGACCCTGCAGTTGTTCTGTCGTGAGTTGTTTCATGATTTTACTCCCTGGTGCCGGGCATAGCCCGGACTCCCTCAATTTGTAGGTCAAGCGATTCGTGAACCCGGGGTGGCGGTTGCGGCCGCCGGTCAGAGTTGAATCTCGACCTCGCCCCGGGGTACTGAAATACACAGTTGAATGGTTTCCTCACCGGGACCGGACGGCTGACCGGTTAACCGGTTGACAACTGTGCCGCTGGTCTTGCGGCAACTGCACTGGTGGCAGATCCCCATCCGGCAACCGTGACGGGGCGACAGGCGAGCGGATTCCGCCAGGTCCAGCAGTGCGGTATCGTCAGTGGACTGAATCCGGACGTCGCTTTTGCTGAAGTGGACCCGGCCACCCTGGCTGTCGATGGCCACCGTCGGCGGGGCAAAAAAGGTCTGTTCGATGCGCTCGTCGTCAACGCCCCGCGCATTGAGTAACGTTTGTGCCAGGGTCATCAGGCCGCCCGGGCCGCACAGGTAGCACCGTCTTTGTGCAAGCCCGGGAATGGCCATCAGATGACTGTCATCCAGGTGAACGGGTTGCGGCCCGTCACCCGTCACAATGGTCAGGGCGAACTCTGGCCACCGCTGGCGCAGGGTGTACAGGCGTTCGGCGCCAATGATGTCGGCCTGACTGCGGACAAAGTACAGCAGTGTGACCGGCGCCGAGCGCTCTCGGCTCGCCAGGGTTTCCAACTGGCTGAGAATCGGGGTGATTCCGCTGCCTCCGGCGATGTAGAGCGCCGGCTCGTCGTCGGCCGGCACCCGGAAGTCGCCAAAGGCATTACCCAGGCTGAGGATATCGCCTGCCGCCAGTTCGTCGTGCATCCAGTTCGTCACCAGCCCTCCGGGCAGGCGCTTGATGGTCAGCGTCACCGTGCCGGACCGGGACCACTGCGCCGGCGTACTGGACAGACTGAAGGTGCGATGACGGCGGACACCATTGATTTCCAGTCCCAGGGTTACATGCTGTCCCGCTTCAAAGCCGGTCCAGCGCGAGGCCGGGCGCAGGACAAAGGTTTTGGTGTCGGCGGTCTCGGTGACAACAGCCTCAACTCGCGCCGGTGTATACTGTCGTATCCACATGGGGTTGAGCTGCTCCAGCAACGGATCAAAAAACCCGGCCGGATCATCACGATTAAACAGCTGTTTGCCGAGCCAGTGCAATGAGGGCGTCTGTGGCATTAACGACCGCATGAATGAGATCTCCTTGTGTACAGTTGTTCACTAACTGTGTACGACTGTACACATCAGTCAGGCGACCTGTCAATCACTACCTTCGGGTTGGCTTTATAATATTTATCTTTATGAAATATAGAATAAAAAAGTAATTTTCCCGGGGCCATTCGAGTCGTTTCGGGCTGGCGAATGAGCACGATGGCCTGAAATGACAGCCTCAATTTCCGGCGATAACGGAAACTGTGTACACTGGACGCCGGCCCGAAAACGCTCTGCACTGTCTGGCACACAGGCTGGTCATGCGCCAGCGCGAGACGTTATAAACCGGCGCCTGGCAATCAAACGCTGACAGCAGGTATTCATGATGACCGAGAAGCGCCGGCGCAGGCCGGGCGAGACCCGGGATAAACTAATGGAAGCGGCGCTGACGCTGGTGGGTAAGGGCCGGCATTTTGCCGGCCTGGGCATTCGGGAAGTGACGCGCCAGGCCGGGGTAGTGCCGACCTCGTTTTACCGCCATTTCCGTAATATGGACGACCTGGGCCTTGAATTGGTGGACCAGCTCGGTCTGGTTCTGCGCAGAATGATGCGTGAGGCCCGGCAGAATGTGCTGCAGGCTGACAAGCTTATGGACGAATCCGTAGCTATCTTCGTTGCCCACGTGGAGGCCAATCGTCCGTTTTTCTTTTTCATGGCCCAGGGGCTGGCCGGTGAAAGCCGGGCGGTGCAGGAAGGCATCCGCAGTGAGATGCGCTTTTTTGCCAGTGAGCTGGCCAACGACCTGCGCCGGATGCGGCTCGTGGATCACCTGTCTGATGGCGATCTGGAGATGGTCTGTGATCTGGTGGTACGCAGCGTGGCCTTCAGCCTGACGGATTTGCTGAGCGTGGCGGCGGACGATGACGTTCAGATTGATCAGGTCCGCCAACGCACCACCCGCTTTCTGCAGTTGATCTTTGTCGGGGCGGCTAACTGGCAAAGCGCCTCGTTGCGTTAGCCGGCCCCCCGCTTACCCCGGGGTTTTGCCGGCGGGGCGAGAGTCTCGAGCTCTTCCAGTGCTTCCCCGGTATAAACCGCCAGCCGCTGCATACTGGGCAGCGTATCCCGGCACCCGGTAAAACCGAAGTTGAGCGCGCCGGCGTAACTGAGGCAGGTGATGTTGAGCGCGCCACCGTGGGCAATCAGCGACACCGGATACATCGCTTCCAGCCTGGCGCCCTCATAGTAGAGCGTGTCCGACGGCCCGGGTACGTTGGAGATGGTGACATTGAACACCGGTCGCATCCGCCCCCCCAGGCCAGACATCAGTTGCAGGATGTACGGCGACATCAGCAACATGGTGTATTGATTGAGCGCCTGCCGCGGCAGTGTCTGCAGGTGCTCCTTGGCGCGCCGGGTCGAGGTCTTGATGGTGTCCAGGCGGGTCAGTGGGTCCGCTTCGTTGGTGGCCAGGGTCGCGATCATGAAGCTGATGGCGGTGCCGGTGCCTTCATCATCGGCGGGTCGGATGTTGACCGGGATACCTGCGGTCAGCGAGGTGCCGGGCAGATTGTCCTGCTCCAGCAGGAATCGCCGCAGGGCCGTGCCACACAGGTAGAGTACAATATCATTCAGCGAGGCGTGAGTTGATCGGGTCAGGGCTTTCAGGCGGCTGAGCGGGTAGTGCTGGGTGGCCAGCCGCCGCTGTCCGGTTACCCGTTTGTTGAGTACCGAGCGAGGACCGGTAAAAGGTGCAGTCAGATCATCATTCGGATGGCGCGCTGACTGCACCAGGCGCGCCGCAGCCTGCCACAATCGGGGGGCCATGTTGGCCTGTATCCGCAACGCTTCCATCGCCTGGGCAAACGCGGCTGGAATGCTCGCGTCAGAGTCGGTCTTGCTGGCCCGGGTTTTCTGGGGACGGACCGACCAGGGCGGTAGCATACTGGTTTCGTTGGGGTCCGTTGAGAGCACTCGCTGCATCAACCGGACGCCGCTGATGCCGTCAATCATCGAGTGATGCATCTTGGTGTAGAGCGCAAACCGGTTGTTTTCCAGTCCTTCGATGACGTGGCATTCCCAGAGCGGGCGCGCAAAATCCAGCGGATTGGAGTGCAGGCGGGACACCAGAACACCCAGTTCCCGTTCGCTGCCGGGGCGTGGCAGTGCGGAATGCCGGACGTGGTAATCCAGGTCCATTTTCCTGTCGGTTACCCAGACTGGCGTCAGAATCCGTCCCAAAGTGCCGGGTCGCAGAAGCCGATAGCACCAGGGCGGAGCCACTTCAAAATCGGCTTTCATCCGGTCCAGCAGGTCCCGTAAAAAGGTCTCTGGTGCTCCCTCCGGAAACGAGAAAATCTGCAGATTGCCAACATGCATTGGCGTGTCTTCCGACTCGACAGCGAGCCACGAAGCATCAAGAGTTCCCAGGCGTTTCATTGGAGTCCTTAGTCACCAGCATCCTTTGCCGACACTGACGCGTTTGTTGGGTGGTCCATTTAATGTGTCGGTCGCCGGGGCCCGAGATTAGAGACGGGGCCACCGGCCGGATCGTCGTAGTCTGTCACAGTTGACTGTTCGGAATCGTTCAGACACACACTGATTATAACCATCAAACAGGCGTGGGGACGAGAAGAGAAAGGCCGGGTTGCAGGCTGGGGCATGAGGCAGGCCAGGAGTCGGCGCAATGTCTGCCGCGCAGACTCCTGGTGGGTCGTGTCGTCAGAAAAGCACAACGGCGTTCAGACCGATCACATCGATGTCGCTCTCGCCAGTTTTTTCCTTCTTGCCGACATTGAAGTAGCGGTCGTACTGCAACTGGACCCGAAGGCTGTCCGACAGGGCACCCTCAATACCTAGTGAGCCCACCGGGTCGGTCCCGCTTGAGCTGCGCCGGGATATTGAGGTGTTGCCGGCCACCAGATTGGCGTCCAGATCCCAGAAAAACAGGCCGCCCTTGGCAAAGAACGACACCCGCTCATTGGCGGGCAGGTACAGGCTTGCCTGAGTCAGGTAGCCGTCAACCCTGACGTTGCCATCAGTACCGGCCAGTGACTGGGTCGCCTCGCCAAGATCGGTATAGCCGCCTTCCAGGCCAAACAGTGAGCCAATCCGGACCCCGGCAATGCCCTTGTAGGCAATGTCTTCCCTGTCGCAGTCCACGGCTGACCCGTCGGCACTGTCGCAAAAGTCCTTGGCCCGGGAAAAGCCAACGCCGGCCCCCAGATATGGCCGCACTGCGGGGTCCTGCTGCAAACCCTGTCCAACGGCGAATCCGCTTGAACCCATCAGTGCAATGGACAGCAATGAGTTGGTCATGATCCTGTTCATCGTAAGCTCCTTGATTGTGAACGACAGCTCCCAATCTAGGCGATAGCGCTGTTCCTTGTAAGCCCTTATCCTGGTGGATTAACAAGGATTAAGTTATTGTTTAGTAATGATTTATTAAGATTATCCGTGATTTGGCCCGGAGCAGAGGCTTTGGCCGGGGGCGCATCGGCAAGCACATTAACAGGAGATGACCGGGACACTGGCTGCGCGTCCTTGCCGGGGGCAGCGTTCAATATCCTGTGGTCGTGTGCCGCCAGGGTGCCGGAGTCCCGACAGGTGAGTCAGTCGTTGGACATTTTTTTGTACAGCGACTGCCGGGGCTTGGCCAATACCCGCTTGACCATGGGCTCGAAATAGCTCAGGGGCAGGGTTTCAGCCTCTGGATCGAACGCCGGGGAGTCGTACTTGCTGACGAATTCCAGTGTGTAATCGTAGTAGGGGTGGTCCTTGAACTGGTCACGCAGGTTGCGATCCATGTCCAGGTGATGGAAAAAATAGTAGCCCTGGAATATCGCGTGGTGTTTGACCATCCAGTGATTCTGTTCACTGACGAACGGTTGCAGAAGCACGGCCGCAACATCGGCATGGTTGTAGGTGCCGAGGGTGTCGCCGATATCGTGCAACAAGGCACAGACCACATACTCTTCATCCTTGCCGTCCCGGTGCGCGCGGGTGGCGGTTTGCAGACAGTGGGTCAGTCGATCCACCCGAAACCCGCCGAAATCGCCTTCGAGCAGTTTCAGATGTTCCAGAATACGGTCGGGCAGACCCCTGGCGAATTCACGGAAGGACGAGCCGATTTTCTGCCAGTCCTCTACGGTGCTTTCCTGCATGTTGGTGAACGTGGCATTGGCAGTGGTCGCGGTACTCATGGCGGAGCTCCTTGGGTCGCGGTACGGATGCTTCACGCTTTCAGCGGCGATCATCCGGCCGCGTACCCTGTCATTGTTTTTTCGCGGTAATACGTTAACCGAAGTATACTAAATACAATATCGTCTCGCTCCTGTGCAAGGCTTTAACGCGTCCTATGAATACAGTCCCCGCCAATCCGTTGATGAACGTGATCGA